>NZ_JBGUBC010000006.1:0-174988 GCF_041821145.1 Halopenitus sp. H-Gu1
TCCATTCATATTTCATTCATCCTTTGTAGTAGTGACAACGCTCTGGAGTGAGTTGGAGTGTCGCCAGTCGGTCAGTTTTTGCACGCTCGTCAGCCGTCGAAACGTGGCATCGATCGACGGCGCACTCTCATCGAGGAGGACGTGGATACGACCCGAGGACGAGGATCCACGAGCGAGACGGTTGAGCACGCGATCACCGGCAGCGGAGCTCGGAACCGGTGACGACGTCATCTTCTCGAACTGGATGGGTCACCTCCCGGCCTGGTGTCGATCGGCGGCCTGCGCTGTCGCGTCGCCGTTCCGGTTCGGCCTCGATACCCGAACGAGTTCGATCCTCGATGTGTCGGCGGCGGTGATCGCCGATGACCGTCACACTCCGTGGCTCTCCGGTCGCCTCATGTCGTCGACCGCTAAGCTTAACCGACGGACGTTGCTAGAAACGCTTGCGCGCCAAGGTGGCAGAGTTCGGTCAGACGCAGCGGCCTGCAGAGCCGCCCGACGCCGGTTCAAATCCGGCCCTTGGCTTGGCCCCAAACCCTCAAAATCCAACGGACTGAGGCCCCTGGACCGTGTTCAACTGAACGCGGTCGCAGGGGGTGTCCGGCGTGAGCCCGAGCCGTTCTTATTCCGGGCCCGCTTTCGACGCAACGTATCAACACATCTCTGAGCGGCCCGTCCTCGAAGACGAGGCCGACGAAGTTGTCTATGCGACCGATCCCGAACCGACCGGGGAGGAGCGGACAGAAAACGTTCCAACCCCACCCGACTCCCCAGTGCCTCCAGATGTTGATGGTCAATCGACGTGGGACGACTGGAGGTGGTCGCCGTGAGCGACGGGGTCCTCGAACGGATCGAGCGGTACATCGAGACGCACCCCGGCGCGAGCGCAGTCGAAGTTCTCGCGCAAGTCGGTGCTGACCCAACGAAGTACCGCGATACTGTCGAGGCACTACTTGCGGGCGACGACGTCGAGGAAGACGAAGACCCCGACGTCGGCGATCAGAAGAACATCCGCGACCACCCGCCTGCCTGGAGCAGCTGGGCGAGCGCAGACTTCACTGATCCGAACAGCGGCGTCTGGCCCGAAGAGTGGCTTGAGCGCGAGCAGTGGATGGGTCACGTCGGCAAGAAACCGTTCGCCCCCTGGGGCGATCGCGACGCCCCGGCTGAGTGCGACAAGGACGGTCACGACACCGCGGTCTCCTGCGACTGCGACGCCCGCTGGAAGTGGGGGTACGACGGCCACTATGCCGACGGGGAAACCGTCGCGATGGCCGAGATCGACCCCCGCCTCGACGGCCGTGCGTTCATCCAACGCGAAACGGATCCATACGTCTACATCGACGGCGACGATGTTCGGGACCCCCAGACCGGCGACGTCCATCCGGCGTTCATCGCGATCTTGGAGCACCTGGGTGCGACCTACACCGACATCTCCCAGTCCGGCGTCGGCGTCCACGCGGTCTACCGGGGCGACTTCCCCGAGGATCTCGGCGACGTCAAGCAGGCTGCCTGGCGACTCGACGAGGATCCGTGGGGGTCGAACGAAGATCTTCCGAGTATCGAGATCTACCCAGGAAAGCGGGTGTGCGTTACAACCGGCGAGCACGTCCCCGGTACGCCTGTCGAGATCAACGACTGGACCGAGGATGTTCTCGAGTACCTGCTCGAAGCGAACGACCAACTCCCGCGGAGTACTCGCAGTGGAGACCCGAATGACATCCCAATCGATCGCGACGATCATAACCTCGAGAACTACGAGCCCGAGGCCACCCAAAGTGACGAGATAACGACCGATATCCGGGACATCTTCGTCGCGATCGACCGCCTCGACGCGCAGCGGGTGGCCGGGGAGACGATCGTCCAGCGGTGGAACGACGATGCGACGACGTCGAACGGTGAGCGAGCGTTCTGGCCGACCTGGGGATCCGTCACCTCCGATTCCGGGACAGCGAACATCGTCAACGACAGCCGTTGGCAGGATACCGGCGAACTTGGCGGCTACGGTGGCCCAGTCACTATGGCGGCGATCGATGCTGGTGAGGTTACGCCAGCGAACGCTCGCCCCGTCGACGGCGAGACCTGGTGGCGGGGCGTGGAACACCTTCGTAAACTCGGATTCGATATACCGAGGTACGAAATTCCCGAGGAAGACCGAAAGCGCGATGAGGATTTCCCGCCGCTCCTGGAGGCCGCGTTCGAGATTGAAGACGACAGTGAAATCTCTTCGGAGACGACCTCAGCGCTCCCTTTGAAACAACTCGATACCCTTGGGCCGGAGGAGCGTCGAAGGGCGGCACGGAAACGCGGGGTAAGCTGGCCCACAACCGACGACGCTCGTGACCGACTGCAGAACACCATTCACGAGGTGATGCGTCACGAGGACGATCGGATCGTCGACGCTCCGACCGCACTCGGGAAGTCTTACGCGATCGCGTCGACGCGGTGGGCGACGCTGCCCGATGTCACCGATGAGCGCCCAGTCGTCCACTTGCTCGAGACGAGGGACGCTCGCGACGAGGCAATTGCGAACGCGCAAGAGCACGGTGGCACCTTCCACGTTCTCCGGGGGCGCCACGAGGCTTGTCCTGTCGCAGCGGGCGACTACGATCCCGATGACGACGAGGACAACGATCGCGTCGAGATCACGATCGGCGACCAGCCGGCGAGCGAGTGGCTTGACGAGCAGTGTAATTCGAGTGGAAAGGGGATGCCATTCTCCGCGGCCCACCGGTACCTCGAGGAGAACAACGACCAGAGTGTCGACCTGCCATGCTGCGAGGATGGCGAGTGCCACGCGATCAAGCAGTGGGAAGAGTACCGCGAAGGCCCAGATGGTGGCTTCGAGTACTGGCCCCTGGTGATCGCAACGCACAATTTCGCGTACGCACCCGGGCTTCGGATGGCGAACAACGTGGTCATCGACGAGGAGCCAGACTACCGAATCGATATCTCGACCGATCGTGTCCGGAAGGCTGTTGGAGCGTACCTGCGAGAGATCGAGGCTCCGGTCACCAGCTGGGAGGCCTTCGTTCAACTGTCGACGCACGACGGTTACCAAGGCGACGCTGCTGCCGAGCGGGATGCCGTCGACGAAGCGTTAAAGCAAGAACCAGAACGTGACTGGTACTTCGAGGAGCCCGATGCTCACCTCCTGGCCCCTGCGCTCGCGAGGGCGATCTTCCGGGCCGAGATTCGGTCGAATGACCGGCGTGTCGGGAAGACGAAACACGAGCCACCGCGTCTCGAGGCGAACGCTCGGGACGACGATGACTGGAACTGGGAGTGGGTCTCTGTCGTTTTAGACGACACGTCGAACGACGTTCGGATGGTCCGGGTGACCCCCGACTTCAGCGCAGCTCGCAGCACGATCGGGCTGGATGCCCACCCCGCCGAGCCGCTCTGGCAGGCGAACACTGTCCCCTGGATCGATACGAAGGACGTCCTCGAAACCGAAGAGCGGCAGCTCTGGCGACGCTACGAACGCGGCCTTCGCGTCGTTCAGATCGGGGAGGCGACGCGACCCCTATCTGGGAAGAAGTCGAAGGCTCTCGACTGGCTTGACGACGAGAAACTCCGTACGCTCATGGAGCAACTCGTCGATGAGTACGGCGACAGCTTCCGAACGGCTATCACCACCGCTCAGGTCGAGGATCGACTCGCCGAACTCATGGAAGAGGCCGGTGTTCGCCTCGAGCGCGACGAACACGGAAACGTGGAGAATCTGATGCACTACGGCGAGGAGAAGTCGCGAAACGACTTCGCGACTGAGGAAATCGGGCTCGTCAACGGGTGTATGGATCCCGGTGATGGATACGTCCTTGACCTCCTCGCTGAGATTGATCAGGATGCCGAAGTCGAAACCAGCGTCGACGGGGACGGTAATGAACACCGTGCGAAGGGTCGAGGATTCGAGGGTCCGGATGCCGAGACTGCCGAGGCGATCCTGGCCTCCGTTCGCGAGAACCACGTCGCACAGGCCGCCGGTCGGTACGCTCGGGATGCCGACGATCCGGATCGGACAGCGACTGTCTTCGTCCGTACTGATGCGAGCCCGGCGGGGTTCGTCGACGTCAAGGTGCCCGGAGTCGAGTGGACGTTTACCGATCTACAGCGCGAGATCGTCCAGGTGCTCCGCGAATCGACTGGCGACCTCACCGCGAAAGAGATCTCCGAGGCCGTGGGATGTAGCAAGGAGCACGCTCGACAGACCCTCGAGCGACTGCACGAGGAGACTGTCGTTCAGGCTTTCGAGGGTGATGGTTCCCACGGGGCGACGCTATACCGTGATACCGGCCTCCCGAACAGCGGTTTCGTCGACCTCGATGGATCGCCAACTGCTCCGTATAGGGTTACAAATACGTGGTCGTTGGCGATCCGTGACCCGGCCACGGCCGATCGAGCCGATCATACCCCCGAGATCGATGATGAACGGGGGGTGATCTGGGACTGGCAGAACGCAGACGGGGGTGGAACCCCCGATTGATGCGATCGACGACTCACGGTCACGACCCCTTCGAGAGCCTTCCGCCTAGCTGTCAGTGTGTTCGTCTCGCGTTCGAGAAGAACGGTACTGACCAACTCTCGCGTCAAGAGCTCCTCCGGGAAACGAACCTCTCAGAGAGTGCTCTTGACGACGCCCTCGAACGTCTCGAAACGCGGGACCTTCTCATCAGAACCCGCAAATTCGACGATCTCACGCAGGTTGTTGCCGAATTACGGCAGTCGCCTAACTGTTAATGTTCGGAGAAACCGACGTACATTTGACGGTTATCGTCGAGGTGTCGCGTTCGCTCCTCAACCTGCCGAACGGCAGGGCCCCATTCAGCAATGGCTATTTCGAACACATTCACTACCGACCGACCCGTGCGTCGCATCCACGATGATCGACTCGAAGTACCGGACGATCCCGGGCAGGTCTTCGAGGAACTCATCGCTGGAAACGACCGCGTGTGCCAGGAGTGTTACCGATTCCTCCGGCATTACGAGCGGTTCCCCTGGGGAGTGGGTATCAAGCATAGTAGGATACTGGCGTTCGTCGACGAGGTCCTCCCGGAAGGACACCAATGGGATCTTCTCGATCGCGAGTACTTCGAGTCGGTAAGGGAACCAAAGCGTCTCGAGCATGCCTACACAGAGGAGGGGAAGGAGTCGTACTGTACTGGCTGTGGAACCATGAGTCCCTACAGATCACCCCCACCACGGTCTGCTGACCGTGCTCGCGATGTGGCCGTTCAACTGAGCGTCACGCTTCATGAGTTCGGCATCGCCCACGACTGGGTTCACCTCGCTAAGCGCGTTCAAGAACTGAAACAACGGCCCGAAATGGCTGGTAACGACTTCGATTGCTTCAGCCAAGCGACGGAGGAGGCGATTGATCGAGCTGGTTCGAAGTAGAGACGCCCCTTCCTCAGCGGTGAATCGCAATAGAGGCAGATCCCAATTTGCGCGACACGCGTGGTACCTCGACGATGTACTGGACGATCTGACTCCGCTATGTCCAACGACCTACACACACCTCAACGACCGATGTATCGCACGAAAATCGAGTTGCGTTGCCTTCTACGATCACTAATCCCGATGCCTGACGAGTCCCATATGAGCTGGTTTAGAAAAGTTGTGACACTAACCCTCCTTCTCGTCTGGGTGGCTCTCACGATGGAACTCACACCGACGGAACCGGACCAGTGGGTGATGTACTCCCTCACCGCCCTGCTCTTCCTGATCATCGGTCGGATGTGGGATCTCCAGCTTGAGAAACTCGATATTCCGGGATTATCGATTTCAACTTCGGCTTCAGAAGACGACGAGGACTGATCATGGCTGATGAAACGCTATCGCTTGGGGATCTCCCACAGCCTGAAGAGGAGACAGCGATTCACCCGGATGAACTCACGGTAGACGGTGAAAATCCCAATGAGCAGTCGGATGAGATGTTTGGGCTGCTCTGCGAGAATCTTCTGGAGAAGGGCTGGATCGGAAACGCAATCGTCGCGAACACCGGTGACTTGCCTGGCTACGACGGCGACCCAGAGGGTCTGATCGCAGACGGAGAGCACCGATGGCGTGCTGCCCAAGAGGTCGGGCTCGAGGAGGTCCCAGTCAAGCTCTACGACTTCGAGGACGACGCCGAGCGGAGGCTCTGGCGTCAAGAACTAAACAAGATCTCTGGCGACCACGATCCTACGCGGGATGCACTCGAGTATGACTACCTGCTGGACCACGGAAAGAGCGATGAGATCTCCGCTCTAGCGGATGCGAGCGGCGAGGACCTCGACGAGTTACTGGCGCGGATCCGTGACGATCATCGCGCTGGGGTCGCCTACGAGTACGATGTCGATCACCAGGTTCATTTTGAGGACTGTATCGCCGGCATGGCAGAGCGCCTCGAGGGCGATTCGGTCGACCTCGTCCTCACCGACCCGCCGTACGGGATCGATCTCGATCTCACCGACACCCTCGGGTCTCGAGGGAAAGTGAGCCACAAGGGCACCGTCGCGAACGACGGCCTCGACGAGGCGATATCGGTGTTCCGCGACGCGGCGAAGGAACTCAGGCGCGTCCTCAAGGGGGACGGTCACGTCTACGTTTTCGCCTCTTGGAAGACCTACGATATCTTCCGGGACATCCTCACTGAGGAAGAGTTCACGGTCCGGAACTGTATCGTCTGGTCGAAGGTGCGACCGAACAACCAGCCGAACTTCGGCGCTGGTGGCACTTACTGGGGTCTCCAGCACGAGTTCGTTCTTTACGCAACGCTCGATTCACCCAGACCACTCGAACATACTCGACCGGACGTCATCGTACATAAGCACTCGACGCTGGGACAGGAGCACCCTACCCAGAAGCCAGTCGGCCTGCTTGAGGAGTTCATCGAGCAAAGCACCGCCCCCGGCGACGTCGTCCTGGACCCCTTCACGGGTTCCGGCTCGACCGCGGTCGCCGCGATCCGAACCGATCGCGAATGCATAGGGTTCGAACTTGAGGAGGACGTCTACCGACCGGTGGTCGAACGCCGGATCCAAGAGGCCCTACGCGCGAAGGAGGCAGTCGCGGACGACGACGCTGGTGATAATGAGTGATGAAATCGACTACGGTGCCGTCGAGGTTCCGTCGGATAAACACCCGACGGAGTACACTTACGTCGAGCGCCGGGCCGAGATCCTATCGCTCATCCAGCGGGCAGGTCATCCACGGGCGGTCACCCAGACCGAGCTGGCGAAGCGGTACGACACGAGCCAGTCGAACATCTCGAAGGACTTCGACCGGTTACGTGACTACATCCGCGACCGCGTCGGTGACGACGCGCAGATGGTCTCGAGCTTGGTCTACAACCGGGCGATCCAGGATCTCCTCGAGCAGGGCGACCCGTACAAGGCGGCGAAGGTAGTGAAGATGCGAGACGAGTGGCTGTTCGACATCGGCGAACTGGAACGACAGCCCGATCGGGTCGAACTCTCTGGCGCCGACGACTGGCGGGCCTACATCCGAACCGGCGACGACGAGACTGACGACTGATCCCCCACGATGAGTACGACCGATACCACTCCAAACCTCCATCCGAGCAGGTACACCTCTGGGGTGGATCGCTACCTCCGGTTTGCCGAGGATCACCTCGGACTGGACCTCGCCGATACCCAGAAGCGGCTGCTTCGAGCAACCGCTAAACACCGACATGTGCTCATCCAGTCGGGCAACGGTGTCGGGAAGTCGTTTGGCGTGGCCGCGCTGAACCTCGCGTTTCTATACTCGAACATCAACTCGGAGAACCAGACGACGTCGGGGTCCTACTCACAGCTCGAGGACACGATGTGGCGACCGATGAAGTCGATCTGGAAGCAGACGACACTCCCGGGCCGGACGATCGACTCGAACCCGTATCGCCTTGACATCGACGACTCCTGGTACTGGAAGGCTGTCTCGCCGAAGTACCCTGACGATCTCGAAGGCCGACACGCGGGCGAGATGTTGATGGTGATAGAGGAGGCGGACAAGCCTTCGATTGAGGAGGACCACTTCAAATCGGCCGAATCGAATATCACCGACGCGAACGACAGGATGGTCGCGATCTGTAATCCGCCGCGGGGCGAGGACAACATCGTCTACGAGAAGCGCCAGAGCTCGAAGTGGCACGTCATCCAGTTCTCCAGCTTCGAGAGCCACAACGTCCTCATTGATGCTGGTGAACTCAACGAAGAGCCCATCCCAGGCCTGGTCGATCTGCCGAAGATCGCCGAGGACTGGGAGGACTGGAACAACGAACCGTGGCCCGGGGCGCAGGCGTACTGGGACGGTGACTACCCCGGCGTCGGGATTCTCCTGGACGAGATCGAGGCGGGCGACCTCAAGCGCGAGGAGCTGATCGAGGCACTACGGCCCGGCTTCAACGACGCCCGTCGGATGTCGGCACCGCGCCTCGACGAGGATGGCGAGCCGACGTTCGAGCAGAACCCCGACCTCCGGCCGAACCCTGACTTCCGGGGCGACCTCAACGAGGAGTGGTATCGACGCCGAGCGGGGATCATCCCGCCCGACGGTGCCGAGTCTTACCGCCCGTTCTACGTCGACGAGGTCCAGATCTGCCTCGAGGAGAACGAGTCGCCCGCCCGCAGCGAGCGCGACGAGCTCCTCGGCGTCGCGGTTGACGTCGCCCGGAAGGGCGGGGATAGCACCGTGGTCAGCATCCTCTACGAGAACGCGGCGGTTATGCACTCTTGGAAGGATACCGACCACAACGAGAACTACAGCCGCGTCCGGGACATCGTCGACGAACTCGAGTACGTCCCGCTGATAGCGGTTGACGCCGTCGGGGAGGGCTCGGGCTTGGCCGATGACCTAGTCGAGGCCTACGGCTTGAAGACGGTCGCCCGGTTCAAGGCCGGAACTGCACCGGCGGAGGACCAGATCGGCGACGGTGACGGCGCCGAGGAGTACTACGACAAGTGGACCGAGGGCCTCGTCGTCCTCGGCCAGTACCTTCCGGACATCGCGCCGGTCGGGGACAGCGAGGACGTCGCCAACCTCCGCGAGGAGTTGTACGCAGCTGCCCGGACCGTCGAACTCGAGGAGCGCCGGCGCCGGTCGGGCGACCTGGTGAAAGCCTCTCCGAAGGAAGAGATCAAGGAGCGTCTTGGCCGCTCGCCGGACCGCCTCGACGCGATGATGATGGCGGCCTGGGCGGCCGAGGGCTGCGCGCCTGACGACTCCGCGGGCGAGGCTTTCCTAATCACGAGCTGATCTACTATGGAACTGCGAAGATCACTTCGAGAGCACCTCGAACAGCTGTCGCCAAGTACAACGCCAGCACCTCGAGGCGAGCACCGCCAGGCGAAAACTACCGAACGCAAGGACAGCGAGGGGATCATCTCTTGGGTCCTCGGCTACTCGACACCGAGCCCAAGTACTGACGCTGTCCAGGCGGAGCAGCGGGACGCTCCGGCGACGATCGCTGAGAACTGGCAGAACTACTACAACGATTTTGCGCTCACCCGTGCCCCACTCCACCTTTTCAACGAGGCGGTGACCGAGCCCGGCTACAAGATCCGTGTCGAGAACGCGAGCGGGGAGCGCGATCGCGACATGGAGGACGCGCTCGACCTCTGGGCGTCCAACTGTGTGATCCACGCCGGCGAGCTCGGCCACGACCTCCGGAAGCTCCTGGGCTCGCTGCCCTCGAAGCGCCGCGGAAAGGGGACCGTCCTGGTCGAGAAAGTTGGCACTGAGCAAGACCCGGACGCGACGGTCGCGTTGATGTCGCTCGAGCCGTCGACGTTCAAGATCCACACCCGTGAGCGCCAACCGATCCTTATCCAGCCGGGCGACGACGTCGACTCCGACCACCCACGGTCGCCGACCGGGAAGGCGGCCGCGTACACGCAGTATCACGAGGACGTCCCTGGGCACGACGACAAGGACCCGATCCACTTCGCGACCGACGACATCATCAAGCTGACCTACGACGCCGACGACGGCGAGGTCTGGGGGACGTCGCTATTCGACGCGGTCTCTGACCGGGTCGACGCCCTCAAACAGAAGCTCGATGATCGTGACTTCGCAATCCGGCAGACGGGATACCCCCATCGGATCTACTCCTCGGACAGTTGGTCGCAGCAGGAGGCGGAGGCCTACGCCGAGGCCCACATGGGGGGCGAGGTCTCCAGCGAGTACGGCCCCGAGGACGACGAAGATCGCGGCGGCGAGCAGAACTCGTTCGCCGGCCGAGTCGACTTCGTCCCGAACACGGTCAAGGTCCAGGTCGAGGAGGGCTCGGTTCCCGATCTCGAAGGTGCGATCCGGGACGACGTCGAGCAGATCTTCTCGGTGATGCCGGTCGGGAAGTACCAGATCGCGTACGCCGACGACCTAAATCAGTTCGTCGTCGACCCGCAGCGCGAGCGCGACCAGGAGGCTGTCGACTCCGAGCGGCGGTACCTCGAGCGGAAGTTCGAGCCCATCTTGGTAGAAAAAGCCGACCAGCTCGCGAGCGGGGACCGCTACGACGGCGACGTCTCCTTCTCGATCGAGCCGCCGGAGGACGAGAATCCGCTGCGGCGCGAGAGCTTCCCAGACGAGAATCTGCAGGCGTTCGCGAGCGCCTGGAAGGCCTACAAGGAGAGTGGCGCGGAGCAGGATCTCCCGGCCGAGGCGTTTGCAGAGTTCGCCGGTTTCGATCTCGAGGCGAAGCAGGAGGAGTACGAGTGGGAGAGCGACCCGCTCGAGATGCCTGACGAGCAGGACTCCCCCGAGAACACGCCACCGCCACCGGCCGCCGAGAGTTCTGAGGACGATGCCCGCGATGAGCTGAACGAGATGGATATCGACGACGAGCGGGAGGAGTTCGAGGTATGACCGATGATGAAGGGGCCCAGCCGGCCGAGCCGGCGAAGCGGATCCGAGCGAACGACTCTACATTTATCACAATCCCGATGATCGACCACTCGATTACGCTCAACGAGATCCATGCGTCGACAATCGGCGCGGCATCGGGATTCGTCTCTGGCCTCGCTTGGATCTCGGGAAAGTCGGAGCTGACTGTCCTCTTGACCTTCATCCTCGCGGGATACGCCATCCTCGGCCGGCCAGTCGGGACGTCGCTTTCGGAAGACGCCCCAGAGTATGGTTCTGACGGGTCGAAGGTTCCGATCGCCGTTCGGACGATTCGGCATGAGCCGTGGTACTTCCTCGCCTGGATGGTCGCGCTCCTCCTAGGGGTGATAATTGTATGAGCTCCACGGATGCATCCGTGGCTGCTGGGGTTGAACAGCTGCAAGGCGAGCACGCCCACCCGACGAAGGCCGGGAATCGGGACGCGCATGCCAACGACCCGTCGAAGACGACGACGATCCAGCGGAAGTACGCCCAGAAGCTCCGCGGGCGCTTCGCGAACATCCGAGCGGAGATCCGGCGAGGTGTTGCTAACCGTGACGTCCTCGGTCTCCAGGGGGACGACGACGGCGAGGGCGTCTCGCTGTCGGACATCCTCGCCGGCGACGACGTCCCGGCCGACGTTCGCGAGGGGTTTGTCGAGCTGCTGGCCGACCAGGAGTACGGCGCCACTCGGGACCTCGTCGAGCAGCTGGCGTCGGACTTCGAACCTGAGGACCTCGTCACTCGGGACTTCGAGTTCGATCGGCTGGCACGGAAGCACGAGGAATTTATGGCCTGGCTACGGGCTCAGCAGGAAGCAGGCGTCCTCGAAGTCATCTCCCGGGACGGCAACACGTACGTCCGGTCGGCGTACGAGCGCGGCTGGAAGAACGCAAACTCCTGGATGGAGGCCGACCCGCTCCAGTCAGACCTCGCAACCGCGCTCCAACGCCCTGTTCACCGAGACAAACTCTCGCTGCTCTACGAGCGTAACTTCGAGGCGCTCCAAGGCATCACCCAAGACGTCTCCCGAGAGATTTCCCGGGAGCTGGCCGAAGGTTTGACAGAGGGGATCCACCCGGACGAGATGGCCCGCCGGCTGACCGACCGCGTCGACAAGATCGGCCGGACGCGTGCGACCACTCTGGCCCGGACCGAGGTGATGTACTCGCATAACGAGGCGACCATCACAACGTACGAGCGGGCGATGGGTCCGGACGTGGAGGTTCAGGTGCAGACGGAGGTCTCGACGGCTGGGGATCAGCATGTCTGCGAAATTTGCTCGCCCTGGGAGGGTCGCACGTTGACACTCAAGGACGCCCGTCGTGATGGCCCGCCATTCCATCCTCGTTGTCGTTGTATCGTGATACCGTCGACGAATCAGCCTGACGACGCCGGTTCGACTGAGCGCACGTATGTCGACCAGCCCCGTGGCAATATGGCGGAGGAGACAATCGAACAGGGAGTCCGGAACTCGAACATCGTCGGTATGGACGAAGAGAACATCGTCGAGACCTTTCAGTCGGACGACCACGGTATCGCGATAACTGAAGGAACGTGGGAGTACGGTGGACTCTGGGACTCAGACGAGCGCGTTATCATGATTCATCAAAATCTGTGGAGTCGTCTTGATGACGACGCTCGCCGGTTCCTTCTCAAGCACGAGATATACGAGCGACGTCGTGCAGTCAACGAATTTGGCGATGCGATTGGGTCAACAGTCGGTCAGAGTGACGCGGTCGCAGCGCACCACACGAGTGTCAACGCCGATCTGCTCGACGAACTCGGCAAAAGGCCACTCAAGTCGTACGCTCGAGCGACGCGAGATAAGCTAGTCGCTGAGGGTACTAGTGATGCCGATGCGATCGAACAGGCAATGTATCGCATCTCTGGTGCAGGACTCGAGGAAAACGAGATGTTTGAATAATGGCACTCGCTCGAACCCTCGAGGAGAAAGACACTGTCCGCTGGCGATCGCCGTTTTACTTCACGTTGGAATCTGGAGTCGTCACCGAGATTATCGAAGACGGTCGTCGACTCCAAAATACTTCACTCGATCCACCTGTCGTGGTTGTCGACTTGGATCGCGGTGGCCGAGTCTTCTCCAGCCCCAGTGACCTGGAGCGAATTACTGCCGACTAATTGACTTCTGATAATGGCGGTGGTCACTACTCGCGCGGACTGGCCGTACTCTGTTTCGGCGCTTTCGACTTCTTCAACCGCTTGAGCTGGTCGCTCGACTTGCTTCCACAAGTTGGTGAGGTTCGAATCCTACTGGCGGACTCAACCATGTGTTAACATGACGAAAAAACAACACGGAAAACGGCATGCCGAGACACTCTCTGGCGGTGTCGCGTCAATCGATAAGAACGACGAGGAGCAGCAGGTACGGATTGTTCCTCTCGGAGAGGGCGACATCACCCGCGGAGGCTCGGGCAAAGAGACGTACTGGGACCGAGAGGTCCTGAAAGAAGCCGTCGACAGCGGCGCGTTCGACAAGGCGAAGCTTCTGAAGGGTCGTCCCGGTGAGGGCCACAAAGATATGCTTGAGCAGGCGGATCCCGACGAGATCGTCGGCTCCGCCGGCACGTTCGAGTACGAAGACGGCGTCGGGCCGGTCTCCGAGAACGCGGAGGTTCTCGACGACCACCTGGCCGATCTCGTCGACGCCGGACTCGTCGAGGTGTCACCCGACATGTGGCGCGTCCTCGGCGAGTATGACGAGGATCTCAGCGCCTACCGTGTCGATGAGATACTCGACGTCCCGTACATCACCATCCTCGACCGAGGAGCCTCGGCTGGCGCCTCGATCGAACCGGCCGGTGACGGCGTCGAGGCACTCGGAAGCGACGTCGGGCGCTGGAAGGACCGCGTCCACGAGCTCTCGGAGACGCTGGGCGTCCCGTCGGAGCAGCTGCAGCACGAGATCGACGCCAGCGAGCGCGGCGTCGATGTGACCGTCGAGCAGCTCTCCCGGCTCTTCACTCTCCGGTTCCGTGCGTACGGTGAGATGTTCGGGGACGAGTTCCTCGACGAGGCGGTCGCGAACCTTGTGGCGATTGAGGGGATCTCGGCGACCCGCAGTGAGGATAACGACGACCCTGAGCTGGTTGCGATCGTCGACCGCGAGGCAGTCGCCTCGCTCGACGACCTGAACGACCAGATCATCGATGCGCTCCAGGACACTCCCTTCGAGGTCCACGACGGCTACGACTGGATCGAGGACGTCGCGTGGGAGGGTCTCTCCGGGAGTCCCGGGCCCGAAGCACAGAACGGAGACGAGCGGGCGGAATCCCGTGCGGGAACCGGTACTGGAGACTCCGGTACTAGCGGTACTTCACAGAATATGGCAGACACCGAAGAACTTCAGGAGCAGCTCGCAGAGGTCCGAACCGAGCGAGATAGTCTCGTCGACGAGAAGGAAGACCTCGAAGAGCAGCTCTCCGAGAAAGAGGAAACGATCGAGAACAAGGAAGAGCGGATCGAGCAGCTTGAGGAGGAGATCGACCCCCTTGTCGACATGCTCGCCGAGCTGGCGGCCGAGGACTCGCCGCTCCAGGCCGAGCAGCTGGCCGACCGGTTCGAGCCGAGTGAACTCGTCGAGACGCTGGCGCTCGACGCCGGCTGGTCCGAGGACGATGACGAGAACCCGGTCGAGATCGTCCGCGAGCAGCTCGCGGGTTCCCCGACCCCTCGCGGCGAGAGCGAGCCCGACGGCACGCCCGGCGGCGACCTCGGCGAGGAGGAGAAGCAGCACGCCGAGCAGCTGGCCGGCGAAGTGATGACGGCGCAGGACACGCTCGCCGCCGAGGGCTCGAACTACGAGTACCTCAAGCAGGAGTACGACGTCGACGCCGCGGAGTACGACGACGTCGAGCAGCTCCGCGCGGCCGTCCGCGGTAACGGAGGTGCCTGAACATGGTTCAGGGCGACCTCCGACTCTACGACCCCGGGCAGAGCCTTGACGTCGATGTCATCGCGGACCCCGACGGGAACGTCGCGGGACGCAGTGATCCCGTCGAGATCGCCGGCGAGGCGAACGGGCGGACGCAGGTCCAGCTCCCCACCGGCGCCGGTAACGCGATCGGGACGCTTGAGCGGGCGCCTGATGTCGACGACATGGACTACGCCGCCGGCGACGTCGCCGGCACCGGGAGCGCGCTCGCGCAGGGCCCGGTCGACTGGTACGAGGACGCCTCCGGCGGCGCCGTCGCACCGGGCGACCTGGTCGTCCTGACGGACACGGGCGTCCGCGCCTACGACTCCGCCGGTGGTGACACGCCCGAGATGATCCTCGGGCGCGTCTTCGCGACCGGAACTCGAGCCAGCGCCGAGACCGCGAACAAGGTGGCCGTCCTGCGGCACAAGTAACTCAGGTAATACAAAATGGCACGACTTAGTTTCAAGAAGGCCGGTTTGCTCTCGCCGAAGACGCTGCGTGAGGAGATCGTTCAGGACATCGACCAGATGGATGAGGTCCAGGGCGAGGACGTCGCCAGCGCGAACAGCGAGTTCGCTGCTGTCGACCTTGACGCCCCGGAAGAGAACTACTTCCAGATCGGCGGCGCCGTCGCCCCGATGCGGGAGGTCGACCGAGCCGCAGAGTCCCCGATCGGTACGCTCGGCGAGATCAGCGAGAAGGACATCACGACCTACTCGTTCAAGGAGAAGATCGCCCCCGAGAAAGAGACTGACGCGAAACTGAACAGCGAGCGGGAGATCCTCTCGCTCTATCGCTGGGGCGCGAACCAGCTCCGAGCGGCGCTGTTCCTCACCCGCGAGCAGGTCACCTGGCAGGGCACCCAGAGCGTCGAAGGGTTCGTCGGGCAGGACGGGCAGACGCCCCACTCGGACATCCCGACTGACAACGTCATCGACCCGACCAACGCCTACGACGACCGGGCGAACTCCACGCCGTACCAGGACTTCTCGTACGCGTCGTATCTGCTGAACGAGGCCGACCAGACGTTCATGAACGCGCAGGTCACCACCGATCCGGTGGCCTACGTCACCCCGAGCACCTGGCACGACATCAAGAACAACGACGACATGAAGGACCGGTTCTCGGGCGTCGAGGTCCGGGGCCTCACGGGCAGCCAGGTCCGCCGCCTCGTCGACGAGGAGATCCCCGAGATTCGGATGGTCAAGGTCAAGCTCCCGCGCACCGACGGCGACGGGAACTTCCTCGATGGGGACGGGAACGTCGTCAACGACGTCGACGACGCCGCGATGGACAACGTCCTCGAGCCGTACGACGCGGCGGCCGACACCCAGCGGCGGAACATCGTCATTGGGCGCCCTGGCCCGAGCTCGGCGTTCCTCCCGTGGTTCGGCGAGAACATGGGCGAGTTCGACGAGCCCGACGCCCCGTCGACGGACGGCGGCTTCGCCATCGACGAGAACCGCGGCTTCGGGACCCAGACGTGGATCGGGAACGACCCGGCCGTCACCTGGCTGAAGGGCTTCCAGGATATCGGCTTCCACCTGATGCTCCCCGAGCAGTGGGTCGTCATCCGGGATATCTGAGGTGACCGATGACTGAACTCAGATGGACCCGCAACTCGACGTTCCACGACGGCGCGAGGAACTTCCGAGCTCGCGGCCCCGGCGTCTACGACGTCCCTGAGGAGGCGGTCGAGGAGTACCTCGACCACCGCTCCGGCGCATGGGAGCGCCCCGAGGAGACGTCCGACGAGGAACAGAGCTCCGACTTCCCGAATGACGGTGCCGACGTCGACGAGGACGAGCTGGCGGAGCTCCTCGACGGCACGATCGGCGAAGTCGAGAACGCGCTTGAGACTGGCGAGTACGACGACATCCTCGATGAGGTCGAAACTCTTGAGGAGGACGGCGAAGGCCGGAAGGGCGTCTTCTCGGCGATCGACG
This sequence comes from Halopenitus sp. H-Gu1, assembly GCF_041821145.1. Classification (NCBI taxonomy): domain Archaea; kingdom Methanobacteriati; phylum Methanobacteriota; class Halobacteria; order Halobacteriales; family Haloferacaceae; genus Halopenitus; species Halopenitus sp. H-Gu1. The sequence goes on from NZ_JBGUBC010000006.1 coordinate 16,753, forward strand.
AGCGGCGCGAGGAGTAACGCATGGCTGAACTCGCCGACGCCGACTCGCGGACGTCCTACGAGGACATCACCGGTGGCGGGTTCCAGACAGACCTCACCGAGTCCGAGGTTCGCGAGTACATGGACGACGCGAACATGGAGGTCGACGAAAGCCTGAAAGGCCGAGGCCTCTCGGAGCGCCGCCTCGCGAAGATCGAGCGGGAGCTGACCCGCCATTTCATCACGTTCCTCGTCGACGAGGAGCGCCAGGTCGAGTCGGAAGATATCGGCCCGGTCTCTTTCGACTACGCCGGTGCGCTCTCGGCGGAGGGGCTGGAGGCGACGACACACGGGCAGCAGGTGATCGAGTACGACACCTCAGACACGCTTGGGCCCGATGGCGGTGACTTCTGGTCGGTGACAGCATGAGCCGGTTCCCGGCCCGCCGGGCGCTCCGCCGCGTCGGCGTCGACGTCGAGCTCTACAATTTCGAGCAGGCGGAGGCGGCCGACTCCCGGGGCCAGCCCTGGAACCAGACGGACGCCTCGCCGCAGACGATCGATGCGATCGCCGACCCCGGCGGGAAGTCGGTCTCCTACGGCACCTTCGGCGTTGAGATCGATGCCGACCAGGTGTACCTCGCCGACGCCGACCTCGTCGACGAAGGCCTCCGCGATGGCGGGGGCGAGGGCGCGTCGGTCATCGTCCAGGACGGGAAGGCCTACCGCGTGATCGACGCCGACCGCTCCCAGAATCACGGCTTCGCCGTCCTTGAGTGCGAACTTGATGAGGAGGTAGACCTGTCATGATCGAGAACTACCAAGACCTAAACCGAGACGAAACGCTCGATGCCGTCACCGACTTCGACGGCGAGCACCTCGCCGCGTTCGTTGAGTACGAGCGCGAGCACAAGGACCGGAGGACGGTCATCGAACCGCTCGAGCGTGAGCTCGTCAACGTCGTCCCGATCGATGACCGGCAGTACGTCGCCGGCGTCTGGTTCGACGACACGTCCGAGCCGAAGACGGTCCGGCGCTCAACGCGGATCGAGCAGGCGCTCGACGAAGGCGACCTCTTGGAGGCCGAGTAGGATGGTCCGCGACGAGAACCACTTCGACGAGGTCCGGGACGCCTTCGACTCCGGTCTCGAGACCGGGCTCGTCGAGCTTCACTCGACCGTCCTGAAAACGCTCCTGCGGAACATGGCCCGCGGGAAGGACGCGCTCGGGAACTCGTGGGAGCCCATCAAGGCGTCGACGCTCCAGTCCCGGAAGGTCCGGACGTCGTCGACGGCGCCGCTCGTCGACACCGGTGAGCTCCGCGGCGACATCGCCTCGACGTCCGAGGTGAACACGGCGGAGCTCTACGCGGTCATCGGGACGACGAAGAAGTACGGCGAGGTCCACGAGCTCGGCGCGCCCGAGGCGGGGATCCCCGCCCGGCCGATCTTCGGGCCCGCTGCTCGCCTCGCCTACCAGAAGGCTCCCGACACGATCGGGAACGAGATCGACGTGCGCCTCGAAGGCGCGGAGCTCTGACTGACGATGCTCACGACTGCCGAGGAAGACCGCATCGAGGCGGACCTCCCGTTCGTCCAGACGCTCTCCTACGACGGTGTCGACTACCAGTACGATCTGACGCCGTACTGGTCCGGGCCCGATCACGCTGGGGACCGCGTCGATGCGGCGCCGGAGTACCCGGCGATCGTCTTCGGCTGGGACTCGCAGGGCGCCGAGGATGAGGAGCGCCGACCCCTCGGCGGCGTCTCGCGGATCGACGACCGCGGTGACGCGGCCGAGTTCGCAGAGGTTGAGGAGCGCTCCCTCGACGATGAGCTCTCGATCACGGTCGCCGTCGACGCGAGTCACGACGCGAACGGCGTCCCGCCGGACGTCCGCGGGAAGCAGCTCGCGCGGGCGATCTGGCGGTACATCGTCTTCGAGATGGACCTCGACTCGGTGGGCGCGAGCGGCGAGCGGCCGCTGCTCATCGAGCCGCTGAACCCGCCGACCCCCAGCCGCGTTGCAGGGACCTACCGCCTCGAGTGGTCGGTCCAGGTCTCGTACGTCGACGAGCACGAGACGGTCCACGAGACCGTCGACGATGCCGAGTACGCCGTCGACATGGAATAGTCAGCCAACCGAAACGCGACAGAACACGACAGAGAACACGTACAATGCCAGTTTCAGTGGTCGATATCGACCTTACGGCAGAAATCGCGGCTCTCCCCCAGCCGACCTTCACCGACGTCGCCGTCATCGGGACGGCGACCGCGGCGCCGCCGAACGCGTCCTTCGGCGAGGTCAACCGGTACGGGAGTGCCGCTGAAGTAGCGAACGACTACGGCGACGGCTCGGACGTCCACGAGTCCTCGAAAGAACTCGAGGGCCGGGGCGTCGAAGAGTGGATGGTTGTCGTCCTGGAGGCAGTCGAGGAAACTGAGACCATCGACGACGGGAACGCCGTCTCGACAACGCCGGTCCTTGGGGACCCCGTCCCGACCGCCGCGGCTCGGGACGTCGTCTTCTCCACCGAGTCGCTTCCGGCGGCACCGGACAACGGCGAGGTCGCGATCAATACCGACACCGGTGAGATCGCGACCGACGACGGGACGACCGCGGACATCACGTACTACCACGCGGACTGGACCCGCCTCGACCGGCTCGGAGAGGTCGGCGCCGACCGTCTCCACCGGGCGAACACGCAGGCCGGCCGCGAGCACATCGGGACGTACGACGAGCTCGTCACCTGGGCCGGCGGCAACCGCGCCGGCGTCGTCCTCCCCATCAAGGACGGGACGACCTTCGCCGACACCGACGCCGCGATGACCGCGGCGCACGAGATCGCGGGGTACGTCTCGAGCGGCGACGTCCTCCCGTTCATCGCGATGGAGTCGAGCGGCGACCCCGGCGGTGAGATCCTCGGCCAGCTCGCGACGAACGACCCGTGGTTCGACCCGTTCTTCGACGGCGACGGGTACGGCTTCGCGAACGACTACTTCGAGGACGCGGTCGTCGGCGACCCGTCGACGAAGGAGACCTTCGAGGGCGGCGACGTCAACGGCGACGGGCCGGTGAACGTCGTCATCAACGTGGGCGGGACGACCGTCCTCTCGAACTCCGTCTCGACGGCCGGCGCCTCGAGCAACTACCAGTACTCCGACGTCTCGATGACCGAGGCGTACGCGGCGGAGATCGTCGAGAACGCGCTGACCTCGCTGCGGCTGCGCGAGGACCGCGTCCCGTTCACGCAGGACGGGCGGACGATGATCTCGTCGACCATCAAGTCGGCCTTCGCCGGCGATGTCGGTGGCGCCGACGACCCGTTCGCCGAGGTCTCGGTGAACGTGCCGTCGATCGACCAGCTGACCGACGACGAGAAGGCGAACCGCGTCTGGAGCGGGATCTCCATCGAGGGGACCCTCTCCGGGAACGTCCACGAGTTCGGTCTCGAGATGACCGTCACGGTGTAACAGGAGTGATCTAACACATGCCACAAACCAGAGACTTCGACGTTGACCAGATCTCCGTCTTCATCGACGGCGAGCGCGTCGCTGACCTCGACTCGGTCGGCTGGGACGACTCGGCCGACCACGAGCACAACCGGACGATGGGCGACGACGGCAACGTCTGGGTCATCGTCGACGAAGAGGTCGAGGCGACCGTCGCGGTGAAGGCCGTCTCGCAATCGATCCCCCGCCTCGAGCGGGCGTACAAGAACGCGGAAACCGTCTCCCTCGCGGTCCAGTACGCGGACGCAGAGCCCCGCGTCGAGTCGAACTTCCTCGACGGGAAGTTCCTCGGCTTCGCGCCCGCGGACGACTACGAGAACGACTCAATGCCGATGTACGAGGGCTCGCTGCAGTTCGACCGCGTCGAGCACGAGTACGACGAGTAAGCCGACACAGTAGACCATGAGTTCCGATTCTTCCGAATCCGGTGACGACCAGCCGGACGCTGACAGTACCAACGCAGAAACTGAACCCCAAGACGTCTACGAGGAGCCCGTCGACCTGACGCAGGTCGACCCCGAGGAGATCGACCCCGAGGACCTCGAGAACCAGGAGTGGTCGCTCGGTGGCGACGACACGGGATACATCAAGTTCGGCGGGATGGTCTTTGAGGTCCAGGACCCAGAGGACGACGAGATCCTCAACCTCATCGTCGGCGCCGCGACCGGCGAAGGCGAGGCCGGCCAGATGGACGGCTCCGACCGGATGTTCGCGCTCTGCGATAGCGCCGTCGTATCGCCGGAGCTCACGCCGGAGCGCTGGCGGCAGATGAAGTCCGGCGAGCGCATCGGCCTGACAATGCGGATCGCCGAGTGGGCCGGTATCGACCAGATGATGGATTTTCAAGAAGGTGGGGAAGCTCCCCCGCAGGCCGAGTAACCACGCGGATCCATCAGGAGTCCGGCATCCCTCTTGAGGAGGTCGCGGAGTGGCCCTGGACGAAGCGGCTCTGGTACGCCGAGGCCTACGACGCGATCGAGTCGGACCAGTCCGAGCTCGGCGCCGGCGGGCTCGGCGGCTTCGAGGGACTCGACGTCGACGCCGGCGACGTCCCGGGCGACATCCCCTCCTCGTTCGGTTCAACCGGAAAGAGCGTCACGAAGGGCGTCTCGAAGCATGACAACGTCTTATCGGTGAATTAACATGGTAGGTTTTAGCGGCAACGTCCGACGGATAGCAACAGTACTGACAGCATCCGATCGGGCGTCCGGAGACCTCCGCAGTGCCGAGAGCGCCGGTGACGACGCCGCCGAGTCGATGGGCCGTGCGGAGCGCCGCGCCCGTGGGGCTAAAATGGGCTTCATGGCGTTGGGGACCGCGACCGTAGCTCTCGGTGGATCAATCGCGCTGCTCGCGGGCCGGTTCGGACAGCTGGATCGCGAGTTCCAGACGATCCAGACGACGTCGGGCGCGACCACGGAGCAGATGGAGGATATGCGAGACTCCGTGAAGCGCATCGGCGTCGAGCTCCCAGTCACGATGTCTCAGGGCGCGCAGGCGATGAAGGCCCTTTCGTTCGCTGGCCTCGACGCTTCGGAGTCGATGGACGCCCTGGCGGCGACGTCTGAACTCGCCGTCGCCTCGGGGATGAACGCCTCGCAGTCGGCGAAGACCGTGGCGCAGTCCCTCAACGCATTCAACATGGAGGCCGAGCAGGCCAACGCCATCGTGGGGGCGATGGGTGCGACCTTCGCATCAAGCGCGACGAACATCCAGTCCCTCTCACAAGCGCTGACCGAGGTCCAGGCGACCGCGAGTTCCGCGGGCATCTCGGCTGCCGAGACTGTGGCTGCCATCGGGACACTGGCGGACTCCGGCCTCGAAGCCTCGAAGGCCGGGACGTCGCTGAACGCCGTCCTCTCGCGCCTGACCGGGAACAGTAGTGAAACCCAGAAGGCCCTGGAGGAACTCGGCCTCTCGACTCAGGCGTTCACCGACTCGTCAGGCGATCTGAAGAGCATGACCGACATCCTGGGCACCCTCTCGTCCGAGATGGACGACGTCGGTTCGCAGGCCGAGCGAATTGCTCTCGCCCAGCAGCTCGTCGGGCGTGAGGGTGCGCGGGCACTGCTGCCGTTGATGGAGGACACGGACAAGTTACAGCAGAAGCTGGAAGACAATCTCCGTGCCGAGATACAGGGTGCCATCGGCGACCTCGCAGAGTTGAACGATCAAGAGCTCTCGGGAGTGTCGCAGGCGCTCGGGATGGACGTCTCGGAACAGACGGGGACGAAGGAGTTGATCACGAACCTCCGCAAACTCTCAAACGAGGGTGAGTCTACTGCCGAGATCGCGTCACGTCTCCAGGTCGGTCTGGGGCTGACTGATCAGGCCGCGCAAGCACTCGCCAGTGACATCGCGGACACGAATCAGCCGGTCAAAAACATCGCAGAGGGAATCGGAGGTGTGACAACCGCTGCGGAGCTGGCCGAGAAGCAGACACAGACGCTCTCGGGCCAGGTCCAGCAACTCCGCTCGACGCTTCAGGTCATCGGGTACGAGATCTTTGTGGGCACGAAGCCGGCGATCACTGCGCTTGTCGGTGCACTCCGGTCCGTCGCTGATCCAATCTCCGAGAACGAGACGCTTGCTCGCGGGCTCGGTGCCGCGTTGGTCGCACTCACGGGCGCAGCGGCGGCCGCGACCGTCGCGTTCGGCGCTGCATACGTCCAGGCTGCGATCCTGCCGGCCGTCCTGAATGTTGTCTCTGGGTCGTTCATCGCCGGCGCCGCGAGTGCGACCACGCTGACGGGCGCGCTCTCCGCGCTGCTCGCACCACTCGCGGCGATCGCCGCGCCGGCGCTCGCGATCGTCGCTGCGGTCGGCGTCCTGGTCGCCGCGTTCTTCGTGATGAAGGAGGTCATCGAGAAGGACATCCTCGGCGTCGGGAGCGACCTCGCCGTCCTCATGGACCGGATCGGCGCCGTCATCGACTTCCTGAAGCCGACGATCGACCCCCTCATCGGCATCCTCGTCGAGCTGGGGAAGATCCTCCTGGCCGTCGCTGCGGCGCCGCTCGTCCTGCAGATCATGGCGATCATCAAGGGGCTGAAGCTGCTCTCCGATATCGTCGTCTGGACGATCGACGCGATAATGGGCCTCGTCAACGGGACGAAGACCCTCGAGGGCGTGATGAACGACGCCGCCGGGAACATCGTCGCGTTCTTCTCCGGCATCGGCTCGACGATCGCGAACGCCCTCGGCTCGATCGACTGGGGCGCCCTCGCCTGGACGATCGTCGAGGGGCTCGCGGCCAGGCTCGGAGCCGCGTTCGGCCTCTGGGTGAAAGGCTGGCAGCTCTACCTCGGGTTCCTCGTCAAGTTCTGGACGACAGTCCCCGGCCTCGTCCTCGACGGGATCATGGCGCTCCCCGGGCTCCTCTGGGACGGCCTCAAGGCCGGGTTCGGCCTCTGGGTGAAGGGCTGGCAGATGTACCTCGGGTTCCTCGTCGACTTCTGGACGTCGGTCCCGGGGATCGCGATGAAGGCGGCGAAGAAGATCCCGCGGGCGATCATGAAGGGGCTCGAGGCGACGGCACCAAACGTCGCCGCGGGGATCCGGAAGGTCGTCCAGGTCATCCGCGACTTCCTCCCGTTCTCGAACGCGAAGCGGGGGCCGCTCTCGTCGATTATGAGCGTCGGCGGGAAGATCGTCTCGGCCATCGCGAGCGGACTGAAGAACTCGGCCGGGAAGGTCGCGAGCGCGGCTGGCGACGTCGCCGGCGCCATCAAAGGAAAGCTCTTCGACGTCGTCTCCGGCGCGAAGGAGAAGGGCGCGGCGCTCGCCTCGACCGTCGCGGACGGCGCGAAGTCAGCCGGCGGGAAGGTCAAAGACGCCGTGACCGACGTCGCCGACAAAGCGGGCTCGGTCCTCCCGATGTCGAACGCCGAGGAGGGCCCGTTCTCGAACCTGATCGAGCGCGGGCAGAAGCTCGTCTCGACCGTCGCGAAGGGTGTCGAGGGCGAGGACTCCACGCTCCAGGACACGCTAGCCGGCGTCGCCGAGGGGACGCCCCTCGGCCAGGCAGCGTCGACGCTCGTCGGCGCCATCGGCGGCTCCGGCGGCCCGGCTGCCGCGCTCGGCGGCGGGCCCGCCGCCGGCGGGAGCGGCCCGATCCAGATCGTCCTCGAGCAGACGAACGAGTTCGGGAACGCAAGCGACCGCGAGGAGATCCGTCAGATGGTCCGCGAGGCGACGCGGAACGGCGGCGAAGACGCGCTCGCGGAACTGGAGCTCCTGCTCAAGCAGACTCTATCGGAGGCTTAGAATCATGGCACTCACAGGACCGAGAGACGGAGCGAACGACACAGCAGACGTCGTCACGGTCGGCGACATCGTCCTCGCCGGCGTAACGCGCGTCGACGGCAGCGGGGGCTGGAACGCCCCGTCGAAGACGACCGAGGAGGGTTTCGAGTACGACTCGTACGTCGATACCGAGCCCCTCTCCGCGTCGATCGAGGCGTGGGTCGACGACTCCGAGCTCCGAGAGCTGAAGCGGCTCCGGGAGTCGACGGAGCCGTTCCCCGCGTCGGTCGACCACGTCTCCCTCGACCTCGCGAAGCTCGAGGACCTCTCCGTCGAAGGGGAGGGGAACATCCGGTCGCACCGGAAGGTGACGATCGAGCTCGCCGAGGTCCGGGAGGCGACGGTCGGGATGACGGAGATCTCGATATCGACCCCGTCCGGCGACATGGGGACGGCCGCGAGCGACTCTTCGCCGTCGGTCGCCCAACCGCAGGACGACGACTCGGGAACGACCGACGAAACGACGAACAGTAACGGGATCGCCGAGTTCCTGGGCGACGTCCAGGATGGACTCGCGGGGATCTTCTGATGGGTGAAGTCATCCCGATCCCGAACGAGCGGGCGACGGAACGCCGGCCAATCCACATCGAGTTCACACCCCGGGCGTTCCCCGGGAACCGAATCGCCGTGCGGCTCGACTACAACGCGGTGATGGACCGCTGGACCGTCGAGCTCGAGCACGTCAACCGCTGGTACCGGATCACCAAGTCGGTCGCGACGCCGTACCGGCCGTACGAGTACCTCCCGTGGTTCGTCTGCTACTTCGCAGACCCGTCCGGGAAGGCGACCGAGATCACACCCGACAACCTCGGCGACGACATGAAGCTGTTCCTCGTCCCGGGGCCGTCGGGCAAACCGCCGGAGGATGACGGATGACACGCGTCTGGACCCAGGTCCGCAGCGTCGAGGCCGGCGAGGTCGACCTCACCGGGCTCAACCTCGACATCAAGGTCCGGAAGCCGAAGGAGGACCCGCTCGGGTTCGACGTCCAGACGTGGAACCTCTCGCGGGACTCCTGGAGCCGGATCGACAAGGGAGACCTCGTCCGCATCCGCCTCGGATGGGACGAGGCCGACGTCGCGACGGTCTGCCTCGGGAAGATCGAGACGGCGAAGCCCTCGCGGGACGGCCGCGACAAGAACTACCGTCTGAAAGGCGTCGACGAGTCCGAGGCGGCGACGAAGACGAGGATCTCCGGTCGGTGGCGAAACCGCAGCCCCGACGAGATCGTCTCGGCGATCGCCGGCGAGATTGGGCTGACCCCGATCGTCAAGGACGTCGGTGACGAGATCGACGGCGCCTACTCGGTGACTCGCGAGCAGCAGGTCCGAGCGTGGCTCGACGAGCTGCTCGACTACGCCGCCGACATGACCGGGGCGGCCTGGGAGTGGTTCGCCTCGCGCGGCCGGCTTCACTTCGTCCCGCAGACGCAGGAGACGGTCGACGCGCCGACGCTCTCGTACGACAACACCCTGCTCTCGATCCAGGACACGACGGAGCCGGACGACGACGTCGACGAGAAGCTTGAGTTCGAGGCGATGCTCGAACCGGCGATCGAGAAGGGCGCCGCGGTCTACGTCGACACCGAGGACTTCGAGGGCGCCTACAGAGTCGACGAGTACGAGTTTCAGTCCTCGACCGAGTCGGGTGACCACCTCGTCCGGGGGAAGTGTACGCCGATCGAGGCGGCGCGGCCCGCGAACCAGCCGACGTACGGTGGCGGCCGCGGCCGAACTGGGGTGACACGCTGATGTCCCGCGACGTACCCGAGGGCGATGGCGGCGATTCGGGCGGGCTAAACATCGTCGCGACGCTGCGGAAGTTCGTCAACGACTCAGTCCGCGGGATTTACACGACGTCGACGGTCATCGTGGTCGGCGTCAACGAGGCAACCCGGCGGGCCGAGGTCGAGCTGAAGGCCGATCGGAACGCCCTCGTCGACAACGTCCCGATCGCCTCGCCGTTCGCGACCGACGGCGCCGGGATGATCGTCCCCGTTCAGGAGGGCGACGAGGGGCTCCTCTTCCACGCTCGCGAGCCCATCGAGAAACAGCTCGCGACGTCCGGCGAGGTCGCGCCGGAAGGGGAGCGGCGGTTCACCCTCGAAGCCGGCGTCTTCCTCCCGGAGATTTGGCTCGACGACATGGACGTCCCCGACCACCAGGATGGGGAGTTCCAGATTGCCATCCAGGACGACGGCTCGGCACTGCGGATGTTCCCTGACGGCCGCGTCCGCGTCGAGCACACCTCGGGAAAGGTCATTGCGATGGACGCGGCCGGCGCCGTGACGATCGGCAACGAAGCATCCGCAGCGGCGGTCCTCAATGCCGACGCCGAGCTTGAGTACGAGGACACCCAGCCCGACGGCTCGACGTCGACGAAGACGGTCGACGTCATCGACCCGGGAACGACTGACCTAGAGTCATCATGAGAGAATTATGAAATACAAACGAACGCTCCGAGTCGAATCGAACGGCGATATCGCGATGCCGAATCAGAAAGCGGAGTTCCTTGACGGCCAGCGCGGCGCCGTCCAGGAGCTCAAGATTCTACTCTCGACGGTCCGCGGCGAGGACCCGTTCGCGCCGGACCACGGTCTCGACCTTTTCGAGGCGGTCGGTGGCCCCGACGCGATCCTGGAGCGGGAGATTCGTCGGGCGCTGATCCGAGACGAGCGCGTCGACGCAGTGGACTCCGTCGAAATCGGGCGGAACGAACCGGGCGCACGCGTTGCCGAGGTGATAGTTGGTGTATCGCTCTTCGATAGCGACACCGTCCAGTTCGCCGCGGAGGTCGGATAGATGCCCTACGGAGTTCAGCAGGACGGGAGTTTCGAACGGAAGCACGTCGATACGATCCGACAGGATCTGAAGCGTATCTTCAAGAATGAGCTCGGCGAGGACATCGAGCTCCGTCCGAGTTCGCCGATCACCCAGATCATCGACGCCACTGCGATCGAACTCGCGCGGCAGTGGGCCGCGGCGGAGGGTGCCTACTACGCGAGCTTCTACCAGGACGCGAGCGGCGAGGCGCTTGACAAACAACTCGCGTTGGCGGGCTTCTCACGGATCCCGACCCGCCCCGCGACCGGTGAGGTTGAGTTCTCGCGCAGTGACCCGGCACCGAGCGACGTCACGATCTCGGCAGGGACGACTATCACGACCGAGCGGACCGAGACTCGCCCGCGGATTCCCTTTGAGACGACCGAGGGTGTCACTCTTACCAAGGGGGCGACATCGGTGATAGCGCCGGTCGAGGGGCTCAAACCCTGGCAGACGGATCTCGACGAACGGTGGCTCGGTGAGGAGACGAATGTCGCAGCTGGAACGATTATCCGCTTCGAAGACCCTGTTTCCGGCGTCGACGCCGTGACGAACCCAAAGCCGACCGGTGATTCCACCGTTGATTTCGCTGAGGGCCGCGACCGCGAGACAGACGCGGAGTTCAAACTGCGGTACGAGAACACATTCGCGGCACCTGGATCGTCGACGCCACCCGCGATGGAGGCGTCGATCTTCCAGTTCGATGAGGATATCGTCTCTGTGCGTGTCGAAGAGCGGCGTGACGACCAGAACAACGAGTACGGGCCCGAGGTGGTTGTCCTCGCACCGAACGTCGCCGATGACAGTATCGCACAGGCTATCCTCGAGAGTCGTGGCGCTGGCCTCCAATCGTATGGCTCGCTCTCGGGGATCGCGACGATGGATGACGGTCGTGAACGAATCGAATCATTCGAACGCGCCGATCGGATCACCATCTACGTCGATGTCGATCTTACGACGAGTTCGACGTTTCCGGATGATGGCGAGAATCGGATCGAGAATTCGATCATCCGGTATATCGGCGGACAAGCTCACGATGACATCCAGTATCCTGGTCTCGAAATCGGAGAAGACGTCATCTACGACCAGGTGAAGCGTCGCGTGATGGAGGTTCGGGGCGTTGTCCAGGCCGACGTCTATCTCGGAACGGGTGATCCGCCCGAGAGCGAGTCGAACGTGACGATCCGCGACCTCGAGGTCGCGATGACCGGCACCGACGAGGTGGCTGTCACAGATGTCTAGTGACGAGACGCCCGCAGAGCGACTCGAGGAGCTTCTCAAAACGCCATACGACTCGGAAGGAGAGGTCTGGCAGGCCCTTCTGACTGCGTTCGCGAACGAGTATGAGGAGTTTGAGCAAACCCTCACCGAGGTACAGAAACAGAAATTCGTTGAAACGGCGACTGGCGAGCCGCTCAACAAGATCGCCGACCTGTTCGGACTTAATCGGCGCCAAGACGAGACAGTTGATGCGTTCCGTGTTCGCGTGAAGGCGGCGTTACGGTCGCAGATCACGACGGCAACCGTCGAGGAGGTGCGTGATATTGTCGCGCTATTACTCGCAACCGACGTAGAGAACGTCAACGTTGAGGAGCCGTTTGATCGCGCACAGGCACAAATCCTGCTTGACGTCCGTAACGAACTCTCGACTGTCGACATCACGAGTTCGCAATTCATCGATGTCGTCGACGCCGCAGTCGCCGCTGGCGTCGGTGTCGGGATCCTATTGACTGAGGAACTCGAGGATACGCTCACACTCGACGACGTAGCCGCTGTACAAACCGATGTCGTCGCTTCGGAGTTGCCCATCGTTAACGAGACGACCCACACCCGAATAGAGGAGTCGACGCAATCCTTCTGGAACGAGGGCCGCTGGAACCTCGACCACTACGACACCCTGAAAGCGGTGCTTGAGGACGAGGTACACTTGGAGACGGTCGCACTCACCGATGCAACGGCTGTCGACGATATGCCTCTCGTCGCGAGCGAGTCGCCGGCGATCAGCGATGGAGCCGCCGTCCAGATTGATGCGGTCGCGATTGAAGAGATCGCGGTCAGTGCTACGGTTCGCGAACGAATTGAACCCGTTGAAGCAGCGTCCTGGAACGAAGGTCGCTGGAATATCGACACCTACGCAGAATTATGACAGAAGTCCAAACTACGTCAGTTACAGACAACGTCCGAGTGGCAACGTACGCGATCGAAACGATCCGCGAACTAATCCCTGACTGGGACCGGATAAGCCGACTAGAGAGGATCGCAGCACTCGAAGACCTAGAACCTGAGACCGAGTTCTCGACGCACAACGTCTCGACGTCGACGTACCGTGAGTACCTCGCACAGCTCCACAATCCCGAAGTAAACTCACAGAGCGTCACTTGGACGCATCTGGCGTTTGGTGATGACGGGACCGCCGAATCGCTTGGTGACGAGCACCTCCTCAATGAAGTCTATCGCGATGCAATCGACGATCACGTCAACAATTCGTCAGACAATGAGTACGCGGCCGTTCTTCTGATTGGAAGCGACGAGGCAGTTGGTCTCTCGCTGAAAGAGGCTGCACTCGTGAGTGAGGCTGATCCTTCGAACAGTGACGATATCGCGGCAAATCGAGCCTTGCTTGACGATCCTGACAACCGACTCGATCCGAAGGATAGTGATCACGCTGTGACTGTCCGGATCGAACTCTCGTACCTCGACAATAGTGAGGTGGTCTAAATGGATCGCGCACAGCCTGGGGCTCGCGGTTCGACAAATCGAAATATCGAATTTGGCGAGACGACCGGACAATACACCGACGGGTGGATCGTACCTGCTGACGACCCAACATTGTCGGCACAGCGATACACCTCCCTCGACGAGACGGCATTCAACGAGTTTGATGCTACCTACTCGGCTGACTCACTGTCGATCACCATCGACCCCGGGGAGGCGTTCGTTGACGGCTGGCTCGCTAGGGATGTTGCCACCGAGATCGTTCTTGATGGCGACACCCTAGGACAGACGATCGTTATTGGATGGGATCCGGATGCCATCTACGACGATCAACAACATTCTGTCCGAGATGAGGCCGATAAGGTCATTGTTGCTCATCAACGAGACGTCGATCAGACCTATCCGACTGCTGAAATCTGGACCTTTGATACAGATATAACCGGAATCACGAACGTCGAGGATCACCGCGATATTGGTCCACAGCTTTCCGAAAAGATCGCTGGCCGGACAGCGATCGACTACCGTGAAGTCGTCGTCGACAACCCAGAGCGACTTCCGATAACGGTACTCAAGAATGGAGAATCGATTGAGGTTCCAGTGTACGTCGATGACGGCGAAACGCTAGCGGTCTATCGGTGGGGAGCATTTGACGCTTCCAGCGCGTTCGCGCCAACTGGGCTTGACGTAGAGTTGCTTGATGGAAACGATACTATTCAGGAGTCACAGAATACCGCAAATACCGAAAGTGACCGGACACCTGTCGCATCGCATGAAAACACCTCGGGTGAACCGACTGTGCTGAAACTTCGTGCAAAAAACTACACTGGAAGTACGATTGAGAATCCCGGCGTAGGATCTCATTTCGGCTATGTGGTGATTTAGATGCCTCGAGGATTGACTGTCTTTGGGGACAGGTCTCTCCAAGTGACAGGGAGATCGTGGTCTAGAAAACTCATACCAGACAGCCAGGGAGCGCTTGTTGATAATCTAATAGTTGACGGTGAAACATACAGGCGCTATGTATGGGAGAATAGTGGGCAACTCATTCCGCAAACTGAAGAAACCGACGTTGATGTTCTTATTATCGGCGGAGGTGGCGGTGGTGGCGGTGACCGCGGCGGTGGCGGTGGTGCTGGCGAGCTGATACACAAAGAGAACTATACGATCTCCCAGGAGGTCTCTATTGCTGTTGGTGACGGTGGCGCAGGTGGATCGAATGACTTTGGTGAAAACGGAAGCAACAGCAGTTTCGGCTCTTTGGTTGCTCTAGGTGGCGGTGGTGGCGCGCCTCATGGGAGTGAAGGCAAAGACGGTGGATCCGGTGGCGGTGGAGGCTGTAACGAAAACAATGGTGGGTTGCCAATAGCCGACACTGGAGTCGGTTATGCTGGTGGGTACGGGCCTGTGAACTGGTCAAATAGTGGTTCTGCTGGTGGTGGTGGCGGTGCCGGTAGTGAGGGAGACACTCCTCAAGGGGGAGATGGGTATCTCGACCATCCGGGCAACGGCGGTGAGGGAGTTGACATGAGTTATGCGTTCGGAGATGATTATGGACAAAGCGGTCTGTTCGCAGGCGGTGGAGCTGGCGGGACTGAAGGCAATGATGGTGCAACAAACAACAGCGACTATTTGCGACCCATAGGCAAAGCCGGGGGTGGTGATGGGGGACGTATTGAATATGATGGTGGTGACGGCTACAACGAAGATAACGGAACCGATGCCGAGGCGAACACCGGGTCTGGCGGAGGGGGAGGAAACTCCTCGGATAGTACTGTCACATCAGGAGGTCGCGGTGCCTCAGGAATTGTTATCGTTCGCTTTGGGCCAATATAATCTGTAACAGATCATATCACATGATTTGTATAGAATATTGATAACAACCTCAATCTATAGCTGAGTAAGCTGACTTGTACATCCTTGATATCGAGACATTTAGACACTTAACCCTCATTTTCGCATAGGCGGGGATGAATATATTAAAATCTCACAGGAAATCGTATGCTAATTTGATTCTTGTGCTTCTTTTCCTTCTGGAAGAACAAGTGTGGCAGATGATAAGGATGAATTCATAGATGAACGAAGATCAGTCACATTTTCGCCATCTGATACGAACACCCAATAAACATATTCGCTATCTCTAAAACTATCGTACTTTTCGCCACTATGATCAACGACAAACAATAATTTATATTCATTTTCCAGAGTTTCGCTCGAGTATATGCTCCCCATTAATCCACCTCTTTGATATGAACTTTTGCTATTGCCAGTCAAAATAATGAATTTTGGTTCTTTATTCAGTACATCCTGTGAAGAGCGATCTCCATGGGCAGCTTCGATGCTATTTAAGCCAATTAAGTCAATGACACGACAATTGCAGTAATAGGGAATCGCTCCAGCATCTCCAAGTGCTACATAATCCGTTCTATCTGTATTGTTGTCTAACCACTTCCCAAGCGGAATATTACCATCATCCAATAGTGACCCGTAGCCCTCCCCAAATGACTGGAGCTCATCATGGGAATACACTGGCGAATTGAAACTTCCATCTTGAAGTTGGGCCGTTGATTCTGATTGTAGTGGTATACTACTGACACCGAACGGATTTATCAACAATATCACCAATACAACCAATACGCCCTTGCTTAAATTGGATCTTTCTGGCCCATTTTCAACAATATTGTTGAGACTCACCAACCCAACTATGCTTAGAATACTGACAACTGGGACCACGGGATGGAAAAATCTGATTGCGTGCATCATACTTGAAGAGATCACCATTGACAAGGCGACCCAAACCAAAACTAAACTCATTAATAGTATCACAGATTCTGAATTGGAACCATTCATGGGCAGTGGATTCACAATTCCCGCCACCTTCTTTGACAGGAGAGTACTTACCCCAATACCCAATATCATCAATCCTGCCGAACCTGATAATATCCTGAGGTAGTTGATTGTATTTATAGTTGATTTTTCAAGCACTCCATCCGACGATAGAGTTGCTGCGATAAAGTCGGGTGTAATAATCAACCCTAGTACAAGCCCTGAGAGACCAGTAGTCAGTAACACCCCTGATATAGCAAATGTTAGCTTCCTGCTTGCAGACTGTTTTGTGTGGATATAATATCCAATGGCGGCTGGCAATAAAAGAACAAACAAATAGGAAACAAACTGTAGCGGATGTGTGATCACCGATGTGCCTGCTCCCCCCTTTATGTAAACTGTATTCGGGAAAAGGTATCCATAATAAAGTAGTCGCCATATGAAGTATGTTGTATAAATAAACCCTCCAAAGAACAGTAATTGAGCGGATTTTATGCCGGCATTTTTGATTGATTCCGATCTATACTTCAGCAGAAAGTAGACACCCACCACAACGAGGAAAACTGCCATTCCCTCATGTCGGGTGAGAGCGAATAACCCGAATGATATCGACGCACAAACCCGTTCATAGACGCTATTCTCTCGCAAAACCAAATAAATTGACACCAGGAACAACAGCGTAAACAAAGACGTGGCTAGGCCGGCGACAGCCCAAAATGCTATTGCGGGAATTGTTGAGTAAAGCAATACAGAAAACGAACTTGCCCTCTTCGAAAGGCCAACTTCCCTTCCAATTGCATATATGAGTGGCAACTGGCCAATCGCAGCTAACCCACCCAGTATCTTAGCCGCGAAAATGCCCTCAAGTCCGAGTGACAAGTACGATGCCATAATCATGACCCAAAGGAAATTTGAGTATCCTTCAACCGGCGCTCCGCCATAATTCCAAGTCAGACCCCCTCCGGAAATCCAATTTTCTGCGTATCTTAGGCTTATATAGGCGTCATCAACTGTGTGCGGCCACATAGCAAATAATTGATACGAGAAAATAGCAACCGCTACAACCATTACTAAATGATAGAAACCAAGACGATCAGTCCCCCTCCGAATTATATTACCGTTCATATAATCTGGAATACCTTCTTGACTAATTTCAGAGCGCCTTGGTCCCAAGCAACTCTATGATCTTTTCCGGTTTGATCAGTAGATGGCTCATAGTTCTTTAAGTACCACTCATATGTGCTAATGAGTGCTTCTCTGTTAGAATATTCAGGTTCCCAACCGAGACTACGCAGCTTGTCCACAGATACGTAGGAATCCTCATGGGCAGTCTCGTATACCCACGGATATAGCGGCGAAAGATTGAGCGCGTTCAATACACGGAGTGCAAGTACAGTCAATGGGGCAGGCGTCCCGATCACGCGCTTCCCAGTGCCAGCTTCGTCAAGCAACGCTTGGAAGTCCTCTTTCATTGTTTCGTACTCCGTTGCACCCACGTTGAATGTGTCATTCACTTCTTCTTCCTCCAACGTGAACATCAATTCGATAGCCTGCACGAGGTCGTCTACGTGCAAGAGCTGATACTGGTTGTTACCCCATCCCACGAGCGGGACATTCGCGCCGTCCTCGACCCAGTCAAATAGAACTTGGAAGACCCCGAGTCGTTGCGGGCCGATGAACGTTTTCGGCCGAATTATCGGGACACACATCCCCATCCGACGGAAATCCTTACAGACTTTCTCGGCCTCTATCTTGGCGTTACCGTATGGCCCGACACCATCAAGCGGTGACTCTTCCGTAATTGGATGCGTTTCATGTGTTCCATAGACTGCTGTTGAGGAAATGTAGACGACTCGATCGATGTCGAGTTCATTTGCTGCCCAGAGCACAGAACGCGTGCCGTCTACCGTTACCTCCCATATTTCGTCATCGTCCCAGAGAGGAAGTGCTGCCGCACTGTGGACAACTACGTCGGCATCAGCTTCTTCAAACCCATCCAATACGGCATCCTCGTCGCGGACGTCTGCTTCTATGAAGTCAATGCCCTCTGTATCGTCCTCTTCGTTGAACGGCTTCAGATCGAGTGCAGTTACGTCCCAGCCCTGTTCATCCAAATGCTGGCACGTATGGAGGCCAAGAAAGCCTGTTCCACCGGTGACAACCACGGAGTCGTATTGGTTATCCTGAGATGTTTCCTCTTCTATCGTACTCATCGTGTCGAACGACTTAGCGTGAACCCATTATGCTTTCTGTTCTGTCTACTTTGTCGCTGTGAACGAACCGCCTTGGAACTAGAAATATTATTTACCAGGCTGTGCCCTTCTCGACAATCCCAACTGAACAGATGTTGTAGGGACATAACCAGCAGAATTACCCTTTCACCGGCGAAAATCATCTGTAGATGTATTCCCGAGCTCACGCACTCCTCTCCGCCGCAATCGGAATCCCGCTTGCTGTTGGGGCCTCAGGCGTGCCCGCATCTGCGGGCCTCTGGGGATACGTGCTCCTACTGGGTGTCGGGATCGATCTTGATCATTTTGTAATCGGGCGGATCAATCGCGGAGACTGGACGAACGCTCGTCGCTGTCTCCGAAACCCAGCTCAGATATTCCTCGATCAATCTACGATATTCGAAAGCGGCGACATCTGGCGTGACCAGCGATTGCTGAGTCATTTGCTTATCGGTGGCGTTCTCACTGTCGGACTCTGGACAGTCCACCCGTACTGGGGGTTTGTAACAGCAGTCACGGTGTATACACACGTACTTGCTGATCTTTACTCAGATGTCCGGACTAGAGACGAATACTTCGAAAAAAGTACGTAGGGGCTATCAGACAGCAACGCTACCTTTATTGTCCTTTTCTCCACTGGTTTAGATGACTGAATGGCTGAATCGTCGCACACGAGTAATCCAGTTACTACGGTTACCGGACTAGTTCGAGAAATTCGCCCGTGGCAGTGGTACAAACAGGGCGTGATGCTTCTAGGCATAGTCTTCTCAAGGAACCTTCTTAATGCTGATGCGTGGATCAGCCTACTCATTGGTGTTGTTTCATTCACCGCCGTTGCTGGGGCAACCTACATCTTTAACGACATTAACGACTTAGAAGAGGATCGAAATCACCCTGAGAAACAGCATCGTCCCATCGCTAGTGGACAGGTGCCTGTCCCGGTTGCGATTGTCTTTGGCGGCTCTCTCACACTCGTCGGATTGGTAGCTGCGTACAGCCTCGGACCGTTCTTTCTAGTTGTATTACTTGTATACCTCGCCCAGAATGCCCTCTACTCACTCTATTTAAAACAACTCGTATTCGTTGACGTGTTGCTCGTTGCGGTGGGATTCGTACTCCGTGCGATTGCTGGCGTCATCGCTATCGATGTGTTCCTGAGTCCCTGGCTTATTGTCAGCACCTTCCTCCTCGCGCTGGTACTCGCGCTCGGGAAACGACGTAACGAACTTGAGATCACATCAAATCCACGCGATAGTCGAGAGGTGCTTGGAGAGTACTCGAAAGGGAACCTTGATCAATTGCTCGTGATGACGATGGCGACCTTGCTGATGGCATACTCGCTGTACACGTTCTCCCGCACCGATCCGACGATGATGGTGACACTCCCGTTCGCTTTTTTCGGCGTGTTCCGCTACCATCATCTCGTTCACACAACCGACGTGGCCGGACAACCGGAATATCTCCTCACAGATCGCCCTTCGATCGCGAACCTGATTATGTGGGGTCTCGTGGCGATTGCTGTCCTCTACAACGTCCCCGAACTTGCAATTGAGGTAGTTCGATGAAAAAGTATGATTTGCAGGTGCATACGGATGCATCACCTTGTTCACGAGCCAGCCCCGAAGATGTGGTTGAAGCAGCGTTGGAAGCCGGATTAGACGGGATCGCAATCACGAACCACGATACGCTTGAAGGCTTTGACGCGGTGAATACGCTTGCACCTGCGGACCTGACTGTCATTCCTGGAGTTGAAGTAACAACGACACAGGGCCATCTGCTTGCGCTTAATGTCAATAAGGCGCCACCACAGGACGACCCGCTAATAGTTATCGAGTCGATACATGACCAAGATGGGCTCGCTATTCTATCACACCCATTTGACAAGCTTCGAGAATACTACACCGATAATCTGGATGAGATTGCTAGTATGATTGACGGCGTCGAAGTGCTAAACTCGCGTTGTCTTATTCCCCAGTATAACCAAAACGCACGCTCGTTTGCAGAAAAACATAGCCTCACTATCACGGGCGGAAGTGACGCTCACTTCCCGATGGAAGTGGGACGGGCTTATACGATGTGTGATGAACCAATCCTCGATGCAATTCGTGAGGGCACGACGGAAACTGGTGGTCGCGGTGGCTATTTCTCCGGGCACGTTGCAACGAAGCTCAACGATGCACTCGCTTATTTGAACCTATGAGCGGGTATCTATATCGAATCCAGGATGCGATCCGGACACACGGTCTCTGGGTAACCGCTCTCTTGACAGTTGCCGTCTTTTTTGGCCTTTTTCTGTTCGGAGATGCCCCTGCAGTTGTTGATGCACTCGGATCACTCGAATTGTGGCGGATTGGGGCTGTGTTCGGTCTCGTTACTGTGAGTTACGGTATCCGCTTTCTCAAGTGGGAATATTACCTCCGCACACTCCGGGTTGACGTGCCGCTCAAGACCAGTCTCCTGGTATTCGTGAGTGGGTTGATGATGGTGATAACTCCGGGAAAGGCTGGTGAAGTTTGGAAGGCCTGGTTTCTCCGAGACGAACAGGGCATCCCGGTGAATCAAACGGCGCCTGTTGTCGGTGCAGAACGTGTGACTGATCTGTTGGCGTTGGCAGCGTTTGCGTTTCTCGGAGTCGTGTTGTATAGACAATCGTCAACGACGCTGATCGGTGTTACCGTGCTATTTGTAGGCGGCGTTGCACTCCTACAGTGGCGATCGCTCTGTCTACGAATTCTAACTCTATGCGAAACGATTCCTCTGATCGGTTCCTATGCTGATGAGATCAGAGAATTCTATGAAAGTACATATGCACTCTTTCGACCAAAGCAGCTAGGCGTGGCGATGGTGATCAGTCTTGTCGCATGGGGAATGGAGGGCGTCGCACTCTGGATTGTGTTGAATGGCTTCGCTACGGACGCGTCGATATTACTAGCACTATTTGTGCTGGGATTAGGTTCGGTTGTCGGGGCTGCGAGTCTGTTACCTGGTGGTCTGGGAGCTGCTGAAGCCAGTATGGTCGGTATGCTCGTCTTTTTTGAGTATTCGCGGGCGATTGCCGTCAGTTCGACGTTAGTGATCCGGGTGGGAACACTCTGGTACGGGGCCGTTCTGGGGACTGTTGTCTTCGCCTCCTATCGATACGTTCGCGACCGAAAAAATCTAGAATCATCTTAACGGACCTGTCTGCTCATCCTCACTTTGTTTAGTGTTATCACGCACGAATTCGTATAGCGGACGAGCGACGATTAGGAAGGAAACCACAGCAGTCAGTAAAATCAGGCGGAGGTCAGTTTGCTGAACCGCTGCAACAGAAAACGACCGAAGTGATTGGCCTATGAGTACATAGAAAATCGCCCACGGCAGTTCGCCGACCAGAGTTCCTATAGCGAAAGACTGTGCTGAGACCCCAGCGAGTCCGGCGCTGTAGGAGACAGCGTCTGCGGGTGCCGGTGAGAGTCGAGCAGCGACCATTCCGCGGAGTTCGCCTGTCGTCTCTACGATTCTTGATCCTCGTTTTGCAACTTGTCCGAAGTATGCAAAATCGTTGCCAACTCTGGTGGCTAGAAGGAATGGCGGTAAACACGTCAAAACTGTTCCAAGTAACACAAACGGAACTCCTTCTGGAAATCCCGATATATAGCCAATAAATACGGAAAAGACACTTAAGGGCCATAAGAGGAATGGGCGAATCACATAGAGTCCAACCATCCCAAATATAAGCAAGAGCCAATTGGGATCGGTTTTCTGAGCCAGTGGCAGATACTCTGTAGGCGTGAATACTATACCTATGAAGGCAAGGACTCCAAGACCAACAATCAAAGATAGTATCTGTAGTAGCCGATAGCGGGAACTCTCACTCATAATCATAACATCTCATAGGAGTATATCGGGGATTTCGTTGTCACGTTACCCTTCCTATTATTGAATTCATCCCCACAGTATCAGAACTTGCGATTTCCTGAACTAGGCATTCAAAGTTATCGTTTATACAGTCATTTGAACCTGCAGATTTCGTCCTTCCGAGTCTTATTTTCTGAATAGAGCTTTGCCGGAAATTCAACCCCTGTTTATATTCACTCTCCCAACAGATACTACTCGTTATGATCATTGATCCCCGGGTTTTCGAAGATGTCTACCTCCCGCGGGAGCTGATACACCGCGAGTCAGAGGTGGGTCAGCTCTCTCGTGCGTTTCAGCCAGCGCTGACCGGATCTGCCCCACACAATGCCCTGATCAGCGGTCCCAGTGGTGTCGGTAAAACGGTGCTCGCGCGACACACTCTCGATCGGCTTGAAAAGCGCGCCCCTGTCTCTCACGCTCACATCAGAAGCCTCGGCAAGAGTACCGGTGCAATCCTCCGCGAGGCACTTCACCAACATCCGGTCGATGTCAACGACCAGGTCTCGAGAAGCACGCCGGTCGACGATGTCTACCAACTTCTCCGTGACACAGTTGAGTATCCCTTCATCGTGATCCTTGACGAGGCGGATAATATTCACGACCACGATGTGATCGAACGCCTCCACGCCGTTCCCCGAATATCGATCGTCGCGATCTGCCACGACCCGCAGTCGTGGCTCGCTCAGGTACCGATTGGTGACAGCCATTCGTTCGACGGCGATCGGCACATTCAGCTGCGTCGATACGGCACGGATGAACTCGCAGATATTCTCGAAGCCCGTGCGAATCAGGGGCTCGCAAAAGATCTCGTTACTCGGGATCAACTCAGATCGATTGCGAATCACGTCGCCGGTGTCGCACGGTTCGGGATCCAGTCACTCTACGCAGCTGCTGAGTTAGCAGTCGAACGCTCCCACGCAACGATCCGGCCTGTAGACATCGACGATTCGTACGACCGAGCGCTCCACCGCATTCGGCAATCGAACCTCAATTCGCTCCCGCTACATCATCACGTACTCTACGAACTGATTCGCGTCGCTGGCGAGGTCTCGGCTTCAGAACTCCACGAGCGATACGAGAACGCGGCCGAACAGTTGTACGCTGGCTACCCGCAGACACCGATCGGAAAGCGGTCACGACGAAACAAGCTGACGAAGCTCCGAGAGTACGAGCTGGTCGAACACGAAGGGCCACCCCAGAATCGAGTTTATCGTGTGCTCGATAGCGAGTTGGACTCGGTCATCGAGGTCACCGAGATTCCCACCCAGTAATTCCTCGTCGATCTCGCAGTTAGGGTCTATCCATCTTCTCGATTGTCGGCCATCTTACTTCGTCAGCCGTCGGGCTCCTGATCGCTTTCGGCGCAAACGATCTCTCGGACCTCGTCAGCTAGCTCGCCGTGTTTTTCCATCGCTTCCAGATCATCCTCAAGCCGCGAAAACCGCTGTCGAACTCGGCTGATCGTTTGATATCGGTACGGATCGTCGACGTCTGCCTCGCCGGCGACGATCTCGCGTTCACGATCAGTCAGTAGCGCACGCCCATTACTCATCCTACACCCTCGCTTGTGTCCATATCTCCTCTACCGAACCTGGTAGCAAATAGATTGTGCTTATATTGCGAACGTTGGTATTATAGACGCAAGTGTTATAGCGCACGCGACGTATGGATGACTACGGAGCACGGGTGGTCATCAGAATGATGGCCGGGCGCTGGAACGCCCGACCGTGCTTCTCTGGGGAGAAGCAATGGAATATACGAATCCGCCAAGTGAAACCGTTTCGGTAGCACAGCATATCGAGAGACAGCTCCGTCAGCTCCGACGGACGGTCACGTCCAGAAGTGGTGCTTCAGCAGATAACGCAACGGACGCTGATGCTCTTCATACTGATGACACCCTGAGCTACAACTGCCGGAAATACAACGCCCAGATTTATACGAGCCACTCGAACATCGCACGTACCCTCGCGGCGCTCGTTGGACGCGCCAACTCTCTACCAGGATCACTGGCGCGTCCAGGTGCCGCGGGTTACGCACACAGCCAAACTATGACGGAGTACGCAACCAGCCGGGGATACACTACCCCGGAGTATCAGAGTACCGTTTCTCGGGATTCCGAGCCGACCGCTCGTCCAGCAGAATGTATCACGCCCGACGGTGGGGCTTCGCGCCCTGCCGACCCGAGTCACTGCGGAGCGCCCGATGCTATCGAGGGCGTCTGCCGACAGCTCCCGACGCACGAGGTTGAGGTCAATGCGCCAAAACGCGGCCACGATATCTCCCGCCGGTGCCAAGCCTGCGCGGAACAGGCTCGAGGTCGGCCGTATGTTCGTGACGTTCGCCCCATTACGCTCGATACCGATGTCGAGAGTGCGGCGGCAGCTGTCTACGACCACTACCGCTACACCCGAGCAACTCACTCCAAAATCGGTTACACGCCTGCGGTTCGTGTCGTTCCGGACGAGGAGCGACTCCACATTTCCCGCGGCGGCATACTGTATCTCGACGATCGGATGAGGGACAACGGCTGGCGCGGCGCCTACGTCCTTCTCGAAGATCCGCCGGGATACTTCGAGGTGACGCGTCCGTCTTGGGCCGACACGAGCGACTGGCTCGATGCCGCAAGTTCCTGTGTTCGCGAGACAATCTCCGACGCCGATGGACGCGAGTGGTCGCTACCCACCGACGAAATTGCGACCGCGCTCCAGGATGCCCGCTTCGTTGAGGAGGGTGATTCTCGATGAACTACGTCGCCGAGTGCGAACAGTGCGGTACCATCGAACGCGGCGATCTCGAAACTGTGGGTGATGCGGCCGACGATCACGAAACGTTCCACGAGGTCCGGATCTCGAGGGTTGTCACCGACGGCGGCCGGCCACGAACAAATCCCGAGTACTACGTTTTCGACGAGGATCGGACTGCGGTCACTGAAGGCCCGTTCCAGTCGAAACGGCGGGCCTCAGCTGAGGCAGAGGCCAGTGGTCCGAACCATATCGTCGCGACCGAGACTGCCCTCGAACTGATCGAGCTCACGTCCGACCGCACGCTCCGCTGGGAGAACGAGGATATCGACCTGCTCACCGATGGAGGGTACGTCCATGAGCATGGTCCGGAAGCAGGTTCCCAGACTCCTGTCCTCGGCTCACCCGGCTGCAATTGGATCTGCGGCGGCTGTGGCCGGCTCCACACCGGATGGCCGGAGTTCGTCGTTGAGGAGTACTCGGTTCCCTACTGTTCGCGGGCGTGTTACGCACAACGAGAACACTATCTCCGAGACGAGCTACACTACTGTGACATCTGTTCGACGGAATTCCAGACGATGGCTGAACTCACGACTCACGCGTGTGACGTCTCGCCTCCGTTGCGAGCCGATGGCGGTGATGCCTCGTCCATCCGTCTTGGAAGCGTCGTGATCGACAAGGCGGAGAACAAGCCGCTCCGCGTTGCCAAGCTCTCTCACGAGACCGCCGGCCAACACGACTACATCGACGTCGACGATTCCGAGAACCAGCAGTGGGGCGTCACAGCGACCGACCGGGTCTACGATTGCGTCTATCTCACGACGTACGGTCCCGACGAGTCGACCCGCCCACCGAAGCGTACGTACGCATTCCCAGAGGGCCGCCTGTATCGCTACCATTGTGAGGCTGGGCTCTCGGAGCAGTCTCACCGGATCCACACGCAGATCCTGATCGAGTTCCTCGCCGAAGTGCTTGCTAAGGCCGAGGACGGAGGCGACGTACCGGTCGATGAGAAGGCCATTGCACGCGCGCTGGATGAATATACGGCCGAACCTGCCGATGACCTCCTCGAAGAGGCGAAGGAACTCGCAGATGCGTCTCGCTTTGGACGAGGTGGTCAGTGATGTATCGAGAACGCCACCGAGTCGGAGGTGCGTCGCGATGAGCGTCACTCAATCCAGGAGGGACGATGGACCGAATCCTCGCGACGATCCAGAGGCAGTCATCCACGAGGAGCTCGGTGACCACCGCGAGGCGATCGAGGCCCTGGCCGGGCTGGATATGGGCGTTCTATCCGACGACGCCCGTCAAATACTCGATATCCTCGATCAGGAGGAGCCGTCATGATCCGCGAGCGCAGCCTGCACCCGCTCGTCGACCGTTCGGTCAATCGCAGCGGCGGCCTCCTCGGGAGTGAGTCCCTCCTCACTAACGAGGCGGCCAACCGCTTGGAGTCCGAGCTCCTGTCGCGTCTTCGCCGCATCGACGGCGTCCTCGGAGAGTGCGAAGTTACACCACATACAGTGCTCGTTGTCTCGGGGCGTTTCACGCTGACACCGCGGACACTGGACCGGACTGATGTCCCCAGCGTCCTCTTCGGGCTCGACTTCGAGACCGTGGAGCCGGGCGTAGGAGCGTTCCTGACTCTCTTCACCGAATCGGGCCATGTACCGGCGCGTGTGGTCGGAACCACGCTTTCGACCCTGCCGATCTTCGATTCGCGCCTGACTGTACCCCTGGAGGACGAGCCATCGGGTGTTCGACTTCCGGAAGTTGGTCGGTGTGACCGACTTCGTGACGCCGGCGCGTTCGGCCGCGTCTTCGAAGTAATCGCGCCAGGTTCGATACGAGGGTCGTTCGTCACTGTTCAGCTTCGACCAGAGGTAGGCATCGTCCCGATCGGGACTACGGTCGTCGGTCAACCAGTCCTGAAGATAGGGCAACGAAATCACGAGCGCAACGGATCGCTCGCCGCGCTTTCCATCGACGTGAAGACTGGTCGTGTACTCGCCGTCGAAGACGTCGCCGACTCGGATATCGAACAGCTCACCGCTACGACAGCCCGCCTCGAACTGGACGGCGATCAGGGCTCGGTCACGCGGGTTGTGACAGGCTTCGAGCATCGGGACGACATCCTCCTCCCATCGGAGCAGGTCTCGCTCGGAGGGGACCGGATTGAAATCGTTGCTGGTCGTCGTTGGGATCCACGCCAGACTCTCGGGTGGTTCGTCCTTCTTCAGCCGGTAGCGACCGAAGGATCGCAGCGCGGTTCGATAGTCCTGGTTCGTGTGCTCGTTCTCGTACTCGCTGTGGATCCAGCGGACGAGCGCATCCGCCGCAGCACGGTATTCGAGCGTCAATCCGAGATAGCCCTTCTCGTTGAGGAGCTTCTCGATATCTTCGATATCGTCCACGCCCGCCTCGTCGGCTTCGTCGTTTTCTTCGAAGTCGGCAACGGAGGGCCACTCGGGAACGATCGCCATTCTTCGAACGTGACGGAGCAGTTTGAGCTGGCGATGGTCGCCGATCTCCGACTGCATGAGACGCATATTGTCGCTCATCTTGAGGAGATGGCGTCGATCCGCTTCGAGTGGCACCTGACAGGGCTCGTCACCGTTGCCCTTGAGCCGCGCTCGAAGATCGTCGACGAGTTTGCGCGGGTTGAGATCCGACATACATCAGGGGTCTCACCGTTGGAATATGAGGGTTTGGCTCACTTCCGGCCCTTGGCTTGAACGATTTTATACGGGTCCCTTCAACTCGAGTGGACAGTCGATGGTGACCCTGCCGCATTGCTTGGCGAAAACGGCACTCCCCGGTGAGGATCCGTCCGATCGCCGAACGCTCGCTGAATCCGAACGAAACAGATAGTTGGCCGGCCGACGATCGATACACGAACACGATGAGGAATCGGTCAGTAATGAGATCACCCGTCCCACCCGCCCCTCGCCAGCGGCTCTCGTGGTAGCATGGCACGTCCGACTCGGGAATCGCTCCCATCGAATCTGACGCTCCACGTGGGACACGACGAATCGGTGGTGTCGCGTGTGGACCCCACGCCAGGTATCACGGAACTCGTGCTTGCGCCCGTGGAACTCCA
The DNA here is from genome assembly GCF_041821145.1 of Halopenitus sp. H-Gu1. NCBI lineage: Archaea > Methanobacteriati > Methanobacteriota > Halobacteria > Halobacteriales > Haloferacaceae > Halopenitus > Halopenitus sp. H-Gu1. The sequence goes on from NZ_JBGUBC010000006.1 coordinate 44,879, forward strand.
CCGGCGAAACATCCAGCGACGACTTCGTGAGGCACGAACGCCAAAGGACGGGGTCGAGTTTGTGGATCCGAGCGAGATCGCCATCCGCCTGCTTGGCACTGTGAACGACTCACCGACTGCACTCGATCGGATCGACCGACTATCGATGATCCCCGCCGTTCGATCGGCCGACGAGCGGGTTGCCGAGGCGGTCTCCTCTCCCGCCGTGGGATCGGATCCTCGGGCTCTCGAACAGGCTCGAACCGAACTCGAGAACGTGACTGGCTATCATCCCGAACGGATCGATGCATTTCGAGATGCTGCGAGCGGGCTGGAAACGCCGATGGATGCCGATTCGGAGGAACTACTGGACGCTGTGGTGAGCATCGAACGAGCGTTGCGCCAGCACACGCCGAAGTCCGTCTCCGACGTCGAACTCGTTCGTCGGGCGACACGGCGGCTTCTGGATGCCGACGATGCGATCTGGGAGGCGACGTTTCCGGGGATCGAGCGCGTATCGTTGGTCGGCGTGAGTAGCATTCCGGCTGCGCACATCGATCTCCTGCATGCGGTGCTGGAACGGACGTCCGTGGAGGTGCACGTTCACTTTCGGAGGGGAACGGGATCGTACCTCGCGCGTCGCATCCCGGAGTTACTCGACGTCGCCGATCCGGGAACGGTGGTGTTCGAATCGTGACGTCACCCGACCGTCTCACGCTTTCCGAGCCGCTCGACGACACCGATGTCCCGGTCGCGGAGGTCGTGGCCACGACACGTCGAGCGGAAGCACGAAGCGTGATGGCAACCGTCGCTGCCCTCCTGGATCACGATGTTCCCGTACGCGACGTTGTGGTCGTCGTGCGCGATCTCGACGAGTACGAGGCCCCCCTCCACCGCGCAGCGATACAGTACGGTCTTGCTCCCGTGTTTTGGACCCAGCTTCGCGTGACACGGACGCGTCCGTACGCGCTCGTCGAGTCGGTGTGTGAGGCGCTCGAATTCGAAGCGATCGACCGGGAAACGCTGTGTCGACCGCTCGAACATCGGTGGTGTCCGCCGTCGATGACGTCGGCGAACACGGCGAATACGGGGACGGCGGCCTGGCCGCTCGACCCGAACACGGTTCAGACCGCGATACGGGCGCTGCCCCGCGGCCCCCGACCACTCGCGGAGTGGCGCGAGGAATTTCAGCGGACCACGGCGATCGACGACCGATTCGTGACGTTCCTGGAGTGGCTCATGGAACGTCCGGCTCCCACTCCGGAATCGGTCTCGAACGTCCTGGCCGATGTCGTCGAAACGTACGAGGAGTTCGCGATTCCGGTGACGAAGGCGATCGATTCGCCGGCGCTCATCGAGACGGAACGAGACGCGCGCGCGGTCGTCCGGATGAAGACGCTCGTGGAGCAACTGCCCCACAAATACGCGGATCGGCTCGACGAGGGAACGATGGACCGGTCGTGGAACGACGTTGCGGAGCTGTGCCAACTGATCGCCACGCAACGCCCGGGTCGGCGAGAACACTCCAACGCTCGGGCCGTCGACGTTCTCGAAGCCAATGACATCTGGCTACTGGACGTCCCGTACGTCATCGCGGTTGGACTGATCGACGGGGAGTGGCCCCAGCGGACGGAGAGCGTCGTCCCCCCGGAGCTTCAGGAGACGATCCTGGCCGGGGACGGTCCGACCGGAATCCTGGCACCGCGGACGGCGTGGACCGACGGTCGGGACCGCGACCAGTTCGACGACACGGTGCGTGCTGCCGGGAACGGATTGATCGTGACTCGACACACCGAACGTAGCGATGGTGAGGAGCGACGCCCCTCCCAGTTACTCGACGATATCGAGGTCGACCCCGTGCTCGACGAGGAGCGGCGACGGCTCGTGGGTCCCGATCGCGAGCTTCCGGACGCGATGGACACGATGCTCGACGGCACGGAGGCGATCGACGATGGGTGAGGACGCTCCGATACGGATTCAGCATGCACAACGGGAGATTCGGGACGCGTATTTCCAGCATGAATCGGGTCTGTTCACGCTCGATTGTGTTCCCGGCTCCGGCAAGTCCATGGTCGCACACCACGTCGCGGCGGAGGACGTTCTCCGCCGGTACGTCGACGGTGATCCGATGCCCGAACAGCACGTCGCCGTCGTCTCGTTCAACCGCAACGAGGCGTCGAGTATCATTCCCGAGGTCTGTGACCGACTGCGAGAGATCGTCGAACACGACCTCGTTCCGGTCGCGACCGAGATCACGTCCGCCGAGTTGGAGCATCTCATCCACCGCGTCCGACGTGCCCCCTACGTCGGCACTATCGACGGCATCCTTCGCGACGTGGTCGGTGAGATCGCACACGACGTCGGCTTCGACGGGATACCCGACGTCGGGAACGCGGCCCGGTTACAACGCGTTCATCGGACGTGTTATGCGACGATGCGGGACGATCCGGGATTGGCCTCCCGGCTCGACAGGCTGGAGGCGGCATACCCGAGCGAGGAGTACGCGGACGACGTGCGTGAGATGCTTGAAACCGCCGTCTCCCACTGCAGGGACCGTCGCATATCGACCGATGAGCTGCGGACCGAACTCGACGAGACCCTCCAGAGCGTGTACGCGGAAGGGCCTCCCGAGTCGTTCGACGACGTCATCGCTGCCGTCCACCGCCATGTCGGGTCGGTGGATGCGGACGCGTATGCTCACCTCGATGCGGATGATCGACGGACTGTCGTCGACGCGGACGCCGGACTCCACGACGAGTGGGCGGCACGTCTCGACGATTTCTGTGTGGTCTTTGATGCGTATCGTCGTGCGTACCGCGAGCGCATTCGCGAGCAGGGCGTCGTCTCGCACACGGACGTTGCGTTCCTCGTTGACGCGTACTTCGACGGTCGGATCGACGGCATCGATGAGGCACATCGAATCCGGATCCGACGACGGTACCACACGCGGATCCGGAGCCTGATCATCGACGAGGCCCAGGACGTCTCGTCCATCCAGCACGCCGCGCTTTCCCATCTCGTTACGCCCGAGACGCGCGTGTTCTGTTCGGGGGACGTCCTCCAGAGCATCTACTTATGGCGACATGCGGAGCCCACGCTGTTCGAGTCTGCGACGGCGGACGGGACGTATCTCGGGATCGACTGGGACGTCCACGAGAATCGGACTGCGACGACGACCTATCGATGTCTCCCCGACGTTGCCGACGCGATAAATCGGATCGCAAAGCCCGTTCTCACGGATCCCGCCCGCGGTGATCTCGGCGAGTTGGACGTAACGTATCCTGGACTCGAAGCCGCCCGGGACGCGACCGAGGAGACGAGCGTCCACGTCGCCGCCTTCGAGAGCGCAAGTGTCGACCCCGACTCGTTCGCGTGGATCAACCCACACGAGGGGCGGGGGGAGGCGACCGTCGTCGCGACGTTCCTTTCAAAGGGACTCGCCGACGGCACGTTCACAGACGAGAACGATGAGCCGATCGGAATCACCGTGCTGTTCCGATGGTCCTCGAAGATGGAGGCGTACGAGGAGGCTTTTGCCGAGGAGGGCCTCAGCGTGCGTAACGCGAGCGAGAACCTCTTCGACTGTCCGGTCGTTGAGACGGTTCTCGACGTCTGTGAGTGGCTGGTCTCTCCCGCGGATCCCGAACATCTGTCCGATCTCGTTACCGACTCCAAACTCGGACTTTCCTCCCTCGTCGACGACTTCGAGACTCACCAGTGGAACCTCGATCTCGTCCTCGACGAGTGTGACCTCACGGACGCACACCATCAGACGCTTGCCGGGCTTTGCGACCTCCGTGAGCGGCGCGATCGGTTTTCATTCCATCCCGCGTCGACGTCCTTGGAGGACGTCATCGATGTGCTTGCGCTCCGGGCGGACCCATACGATCGCTTTCCCGATGTCGACCCCGCACGGCGTGTCGCCAACCTCGACGCTCTCATCGCGACGCTCGAGGAATGGGAATCAGACGAACACCACTCCCCACGTGAGGTGATCGACCTTCTCGAGCCCTTCAGGGAGACCCCACGAACGGGACCGAACCAGCCAAGCACCGCCGAGATGGACCACGACGTCGAGTTCCGAACGGTTCACGACGCAAAAGGCGATCAGGATGACGTCGTCGTGATCGCAAATCCCGGATTCGACCTCCGGTCGCACGGCCCGCACGCCAACCGACTCCTCACACGAGGCACTCTTGCGGGACTTGCACCGCCGACGGACGCCGACGTTCCGACCGATATTTCGATTCCACCGTTCGGCGGCGGTATCTACGATCCATCGGACACGCGCACCCGCGACGTCGGGCTTCGATGGGCGACTGCCCACTGGCGCGACGTCGTCGCGGAGTCGTCGGATCGGGCTGCCCTCGTCGGTCCCGACCGTCTCCAACGGGCTGCAGCCACCGATCGGGCCGAAGCGTGGCGACTACTGTACGTCGCCATAACTCGTGTACGGGATCATCTCGTCGTCCCGCTCCCACGGTCGCTTCCCGACGACGGTCGCCCCCGGGATCGGTGGCTCGATGCGCTCCGCGATGGCCTCGCGTTCGACGGTGACGAGACCGGCGCATACGCCGTCGATGGCGGCCCCGATTCGAGCGACGGTGGGTTCGACGTCGGCGTCAACGACGTCGATCTGCTCGCCACACGGGAGCCTCCCCGGGCGTCTCATCCGTCCGATGTCGCGGTCACGCCGCCCCGTCGTGACGAACTGGCTCCGTGGGTCCCTCGGTTCGTAAACCCGAGTACGATGTATCCGCTTACCGAGGATCCCGACGGCTTCGTTCTTGATCACCTTCTCGGGAGGTCGTTACACACCGAGACGAACGACGTCCCGGACGATCTTCCCCTGTCGTTCGATGGGCTGGCCCCCGAGGACGTCGGGACCTGCATCCACGAGGTACTCACAACGCTCGTCGAGCGCGACGTGGCCGCGGACGCCTTATGCGAGGGAACCGACGAGGTCCGTCATGCCTTCGACGTGACGATCCACGAACATGCGCCGGGTATCGACGACGCGGAACGTGAGGCCCTGTTCGTCTTCTTCCGGCGGGGGGTCCTCGACGAGTTCCTCGCCTCCGACCTCTGGAAACGGATCGAGCGCGCCGAGACGGTCGCCGTCGAGCGGCCGATCGATGGGCTCGTCACCGTCGGTGACGTCGAGATCGAGGTTCACGGTGAGGTCGACTTCGTCATCGACTCTCCCTCGGGTGAGCGACACGTCACCGACGTGAAGATCGCCTTGACCGAACCGACCCCGGAGACGCGACGGCGGTACGAGCTCCAGGTGGCAGCGTATGCATACCTCTTCGAGCGGGAGGCGACGTCGACGGTCCCGGTGTCGCGAACGATCGAGACGTTCGGCGTCGAACGCGAGACCATCGTCTCCTCGTGGCCGCCGGCAGTCGTCGAGCATCGACTCGCCACGCTTCTCGACGAGTGATTCTCGGGCGTGAGTTCCCATCGGCGTCGGCGCTCAGTTACATCGTTGGTTCGCTCAAATCACATCGCCAGTGCGTAGACGGAAGGTAACGGTTATACGGACGGTGACCCATGCTCGAATCATGCAACGACGCGCTGTAACCGTGTACGTCGCGCTCCTTCTCGTCGTTGGTGCGGCGGCCGGTGGACTCGTGGCGACGGCCGATTCGCCGGAGGTCTCGTTTGACGACCCCGAGTTCGAGGGCGGTGCGGGCGACTCCTTCGAACATGGGGGCCAGACCTATACCGTCGCCGACGTGACTGAGACCGTCGAGGAGGGCGGCCACGGTGCCGAGACGGTGTCGCTGTCGGCAACGGTGGAGTGGGAGGAAACCGTCGAGGAGTCGGCCGAGTGGGCCAACGACTCCACGGTAACCTACGAGGAGAACGACTGGCGGGTCGTCATCGAGGGCGAGGACCCGAACGCCGTCACCCTCCGTAAGGTGCTCGACCGCCAGGCGATCCTCGAGAACGATTCGGCAGCCGACAACGAGACGATCGATCGGGACGGTGAGGAGTTCGTCGTCGTCACGGACGAGGACGACGACGCAACCCTCGTTCCCGCCGACGAGTACTTCCCGACGCCGGAGGAACGGCGTATCGAGGAAGGCGAGACCATCGTCTACGATGGCCACGATGCCACGGTCACGAACGTGTCCGCGAGTGCGGCGCTCCTCGAGTGGGAAGCGACCCAGACGATGTCCTCCGAGTTGACGCCACAGAGTCAAGTCACCCTCGGTGGCACCAACTTCGTCGCGATCTTCCCCGACAGCGAGACGGTCGTCCTCTCCAGCGATATTGACTCCTTCGAGGCCCAGCAGGCGGAAATCGACCAGTTCGAACAGCGGATGTCGGGACTGACACGCGTGGCGTGGATCATCGGTGCGACCGTGTTGATGCTGATCGCGTTCGCATTCCTCCCCTCGCGCTACTGAGACGGTCGGGTGCGGCCGCCGACTTTTACCCGCCGTATCACCGCAGAAGTGCCACTACGGCTGTGACTGCGAGCCCGACGACGAGCGCGATGCCGGTAACGAATGCCCCGATTCGTGGGAACGCCATCCACAGCGCGATGAAAAACGAGAACGCGAACGCAAGCAGGATCACGAGGAAGATTCCGCGTGATGGGTTTTGTACTGCCGCGACGAACACCCGCTGTGGCAGGGTGAGATCGTCGAGGCGGAGATCGGCGTTCGTGCTCGCGTGGTCACCTGTCTCCCCGTCACCCCCGTCGTCTCCGTCGGCGTCCTCGTGATCCGTCACGTCCGTCGGTAGGAGCTTCGAGCCCCTATTGCTTTCGACCCCCTCACGCCGGAACGACCGCCGCGAGGTATCCGCCGAGGAGGAACGCGCCGATCGACGCCACGAGGGTCCCGATGGCGTACCCCGCCGCATCGATGGGACGCTCTTCGGCCCGCTGGACGGTCTCGAGCGCGAATGACGAGAACGTGGTAAACGATCCACAGACACCGACTCCGGCCGCAAGCGCGATGTTCTCCCCGACGGACGCAGCGAGGACCGCACCGAGCACGAGGCTCCCGACCACGTTGACGATGAGCAACGATCGCCGTGCGAGCCGACCGACTGCATAACGGGCCGTCGCTCCGATCGCGCCACCGGCTGCGACGATCACCACTCCCGTCGCGTCGAGGGTCATCGACGACCTCCGATCGCCAGTCCCGCCACCGCAGCCAGGAACCCGCCGGCGTAGCTTGCCGTGACGTATCCCGCGGCACCGGTCGGCTCAGCCGAGACGGCATCCGAGACGAACGTGCTGTAGGTCGTAAACGAGGAGAGGAATCCGATTCCGGCAAACAGCATGATCCGTCGATCGAGCAACCGTGCCGTGATGAGGGCGAGCACGAATGCGCCGACGACGTTCACCGTGAGCGTGCCCACGATGGGTCCGACGATCAGTTCGATCCCGTACCGTGCGCTCGCCCCGAGTGCGCCGCCCGTGGCGACCAACAGCACATCGCGTCCGTGGTGAACGGCCGACTGAACGTTCGCGATTCCGGTCATGGGTCCCGTCTCGTCGTCCGTTTCGGCTGGGGGTGGTTATTCGTTCTGACTCCCCGCTGCTCCCGACACGACCGGTTCCGTCTCGCTGGCCCTGGGACTGTCCCCGCCGTGGGGCGTTTTCCGTTCCCGGATCCGAACGACGTGTGCGCTTTCGGTCCGATCGTCGACGACGAGGGCCTCCCCGGTCCCGCTCGGGAGCGTTTCGCCCAGATCGCTGCCCAGATACGTCGGCTGTGCATCCCGGAGGGTAGCCACGTCACGCTCCGCGGTCAGCCGATGTGCGATCACGAGATCCGCCTGTGAGATGGCCACGTCGGGCAACGCGCTCGGTCGTTGGGTCGCACACACGAGACTGACGCCCGGGGTTCGTCCGCGCGTGAAAAGCGTCCGAAACGCGGGGGCTGCGATCCCGTCGAGAAACGCGTGGGCCTCGTCGACGAGTAGCCAGGGCAGCCGCCCCCCGGATCTGCCGATCCGATGGTCGTACAGTCCGCGTGCGATCACGCGTCCGACGGCTGCCATGGCCGCCGGTGCCAGTGATCGACAATCGATCACCGTTGGTCCGGGTCCCAACAGTTCACGCGCGGTCGGCGCCGAGCGGTCGAAGATCCCCCACGATTCCGCGAGTTGGAGGTGATTCGATACGGTCCGTTTCGTCCGTTCCGGCGCCTCCGTCCGTTCGATCGCCGTCCGTATTCCCGCGATTGAGACGGAGTCGTCGCCGTCTCGACGCTCCGCGATCGTCCGCCAGAGGAGGCTTCCGGCCGAGCCGGACGGATCGATATCGACGAGATCCGGCCAGACGTCCGGCGGCAACGTCGACGGATCGATCCTCGCGTCGAGCACCCGACCGTTCGGGAGGTCACTCAGCCCGCTGAAGACCCCCATCGGATCGAGCACGATGGGGGAGACGCCATGGATGCGAGCGAGTTCCTCCGCAAGGACTCCGAGCGTGTACGACTTTCCAGTCCCCCGTTTTCCTACGAGCGCCGCCGCGTGCGGTTTGTCGGCGTCGATTCCAACAGGGGCGCCGACGCTGCCGTCCCGCGCCAGGAACGCCCCGATCTGGGCGATCGCTCCCGCTCCAGCGTTCGCCGTTCGACCGAGGACGTGCGTCGTCTCCGCCGTCTCCGTTTCGTTCCGTGCGGTTCCGTCGTGCTCGTCCACCTGCATTGACGCGACTGGGTCGGATTCCTACAAATACCTTCGTCCGTACGTTTATTTCCAAGTCCGGATGCATCCTCCCTATGATCGCTACCAGGTTGATCGCAGTGGCCGCCGAGCTCCGTCGTGATGAACGAGCCATCGAGGGACTCCCGATCCGTCTCGTCATCGCGCTCGTCGTCGGCGTCGCGAGTTTGAGCGTGATGATGAGCATGGTGAGTGGCATCCAGGGGCTCGCGGTCGTCGAACTCGACGTCCAACCTGACCCGGAGGTGACTACGCCGGGGGATCAGGAACTCTCGTTGACGGTCGTCGATCCGGACGGCACCCCGGTCGCGGACGCGACGGTCGTCGTCCGTGGGGAGACCGCTCGGATCGATGGGGTCTCGACTGCCCGGACGGACGACTCCGGAGTGGCTACAGTCACGGTTGAGCCCGAACTCGGGCCGAATCAGGTCGACGGGACGCTCTCGATAGACGTTAAACCGCCCGCAGGAACGGAGTATACCGATGACCGGGAGAACACCGACGTCCTCATCGTTGCCGAGTGATCGGCGGTGTTCGCTGAACGCTCGGGCGGGACTTCGCTCGCTCGTTAAAACGGATGTTCGCTCGGATCTCTGGACGTTAAAACGGGCGTTCGCTCGGACGTTCGAGTGGGTTTCGCCGTGGTCGGTTCACCGATGATCGTCCCAGTTGACCCACTCCTGCTCCCAGCCCTGTTTCGCGAAGTACCCTCGATTCGAGAGTTCGGCGTCCTCGCGACGCGTTCGATTCCGCTCGATCCGGCCCCGCTCGCCGTCGGCAAGCAGCGGTCGAAGCTGGAGCGGCCCGGCCTCCTCGAGAACGCGGACCGACCCATCCACGCCGGTCGTTCCCTCGACGGATGCGCCACCCGAATCCGCGGACTTTGTTCGACGGGTCCGGTCGGCTCGGTCCGGTCGAACCGCGACGAGCGTCTGCGTGCCCGTTCCACGCGGGAAAACGAGCCGACCATCCTCGGTCAACTGTGACAGCAGCCTCCGCGGCGGTCGCACGGCCGCTGCCTCAAGCAGGATCCGATCGAACGGCGCGTACTCCGGGAGTCCCTCGCTCCCGTCCCGTCTGTCGACCAAGACCGGATCGTAGTTCGCGCTCGCCAGGTTCGAGCGAGCGAGTGCGACCAGTTCGCGATCGATGTCGATCGCGTGGACGTGTCTGGCGCCCACGATCTCGGCGAGGATCGCTGCCGTGTAGCCCACACCCGCACCGACTACGAGCGTTTCGTCGCCCTCGGTCGGGGAGAGTGCCGAGACCATCCGCACGACGGTCGTGGGGGCGAGCGCCCGAGACCCGTGTACCTCGCTCGGACGATTTGAGTACGGCGCATCGGGGACGAACGTCTCACGGGGGACACGCTGGAGCGCGGCGAGAGTTTCCTCCCCGAGGGTTCGATCGAGGCGATGTTCGAGGCTCTCGATCATGTCCGCTCGAAGCGCCGTCTCGTCCATACGCGAGAATGGCACTCGGTCGTAATGAACCGCACGCTCGGGGGACGGGTGGCACTCGATCGCGTTACGACTCCTCAGCCATGGGAACGAACCGCACGCTGCCGTGCGTCTCGCGATCGATCCCCTCGGACGTGACCGTGAGTCGAACGAGCTCCTGGTGGGCGCGTCGGCCGACCGGCGCGACGATCCGGCCGCCCTCTCGAGTCTGGTCGATGATCGCATCGGGGACCTCGGTTTTGGCCGCACACGTCAGATATGCGGCATCGTAGGGGGCGTGTTCGGGCCAGCCTTCGTGGCCGTCGCCGACGCGGATGTCCACGACGTCGTCGTATCCAAGTCGACCCAGTCGATCGCGTGCGGATTCGGCTAACTCGGCGACGTATTCGACGCCGTATACCTGCCCGCTCTCGCCGATCATCTCCGCGGTGACTGCGGCGTGATACCCACATCCGGTGCCGATCTCCAACACCCGGTCGCCCGTCTCGAGTTCGAGCAGGTCGGTCATGGTCGCCACCATATAGGGGGCGCTAATCGTCTGCCCGTTGCCGATCGGCAGGGGCCGATCTGCGTAGGCGCGTTCGATCGTCGCGTCGGGAACGAACTCGTGGCGCGGCACCGACCGCATCGCTTCGAGCACGCGATCGCTTGTCTCCCGCCGCTTGGCCACCCGTTCGATGAGTTGATCGCGAGCGTCGGCGGAGGTCATAGCGACGTTACGGGTCGGTTCGACCTGAATGCTGTGACGGTCGTGGTCGCCGTGTCGTTTCCGTACCGATCACCACGCCGACCACGCGGTCGAGGTCTCATCGCGCGCGTATAGCCGCTTTACGTCCTTCGCGAACGCGACGTCGCCGCTGTGGTCGAGCTTATCGAACCGGTATTCGGGTGCATTCTCGCGGATCTGGATCCCTTCGACGGTGAACTCCTCCGTGCCGAACGTTTCCGTTTTCCCCACCTCGAATTCGTAATCCCCGGGAACGTTCACCGTGAGCGCCCGTGTGGTCTCACGATCGCCGTCCGCCGGGTGCAGCGTCACCTTCACCGAGACGTTGTCGATGGCCCGCGTCCACAGCGTTTCGATCTCCTCGACGTTCGCCTCCTCGACGCGTCGTTCGTCGCCGACCTCGATCCCGGTGACCCGCGCCTGCAGGAGCGCGTCGGGCGTATCGACGATGAACTCGCCGCCGACTTCGGTGTAGGTGTCGGCCGGAACTTCCATCGTCGTCGAGAACGACTCATCGTCCTGAGAGACGACGATGTCGAGTTCGACCGTCTCCGGCTCCGGAATCCGTGTCTTGTGCGTGTGTCCACACTCGGTACACCGGACGGTCGCCGCCCCGCCCGGATTGAGCACCTCGTGGACCGTTGGCTCCGTGGTCGAACAGGAGGGACAGACGAGTCCCACCCGTTCGCGTTGATCGCTCATTATCCGTCCATAGCCGTCGTGGCGGTAAAAATCCGCGTTTGTCGCTCGGCCGTGAGACGATCTGACGTGACCGAACGCGTCCGGATCACGATCGCCGCGTCCCGCTCACGCCGATGGAAGGTCGATACGCTCGCCGTCGACGGACACGGTCGGATCCCGAATGATCCCATCGAGATGCAACGGGGCATCGGTATCTCCACCGATGCTTGCATCGTCGCCGATCGCGATGTGGATCGTTCCGGCCGCCTTCTCGTCGAGCAGCACCGACCCAACGAGTTCGCTCACCCCGACGTTGGTTCCGATTCCGAACTCCGCGAGGTTGTAGGCGTCGTCCCCGACGGACTCCGCGCCCGTCTCGACCTGCTTGCGGATCGCCGGATCCGAAATGGCGGTGACAGTCCCGTCCTCGACCTCGAAGGTCAGTCGTTCGTCGGGATCCAACAGTCCGTGTGGCCGCATCGTCCCGTCGACGACATAGGTTCCGGTTGCGGTCTCCGGTGAGATGAACACCTCGCCGGCGGGGAGATTCGAGAACGCACCCGGATCTCGAACCAGTCCCGTGTCCTGCCGCCACTCGCGGTCGCCCGGCTCGAAGGTGATGTCCGTGCCCGCCTCGGTGGTGACTCGGATCGTCTCCGCGCCCACGACCTGATCGTGGACGTCCGAACAGGCCTCCGCGATCGCCGAATAATCCGCGTCCAAGCCGGTGATGAACACCGATTCGGTGATTCCCGGAAGCGTTGCGCCGCGTGCCCCCCCCTCGCAGGCGGAGCCACGCGCGCGGGTGTGACTCAGGCTTTTGGTGGTCGGGGCCAGGAACGCGTCCGCGGCGCCCATCGCTGCCGCGACCGGCGCCGGGGGTTCAGCTCCGTGTTGTTCGCCCGGTGGGTATCGAAGGATCGTCACGTCCTCGGTACGCTCGCCGGCGGCGGCATACAGCGCCTCGCCGATCGAGCGGCGCTCGTCGTCGGTGATGACCACGACCGATTCGTCCTCCTCGATGCCCAGACACTGGCCGACGGCGGTCCTTGCTGCCGCCTCTAGTTCCGCCGGACTCACGCGCTCGGGGTCGTCGGCGTCCATACGATGACTTTCGTCGGCCTCCCGTTAGGATTTGTCATACCGTCTCGACCCCGATAGGAAGTAACTGTTTCAATATATATACGCCATTAGTAATTCAGTTCTCTGCTGATATCAATCAATTGAGTCGATCTATTACTCGTTTCGTAGTTAGCATAATAGTAACATTCTCGCAACTGTTATACGGATCGCGGGCGGATCCTCGGGTACATGATCCGCGTGGGAGTGAACGGATACGGGACGATCGGAAAGCGGGTCGCCGACGCGATCGCGGCCCAACCCGACATGACGCTCGTCGGCGTCGCAAAGACCCGCCCGAACTACGAGGCAGAAGCGGCGCTTCGGCGCGGCTACGACCTCTACGCCGCGATCGCCGAACGGGCCGAGGACTTTGTCGACGCCGGCGTTACCCTCGCCGGCCAACTCGACGATCTGATCGAAGCCAGCGACGTTGTCGTCGACGGCTGTCCTGCGGGCGTCGGCGAACGAAACCGCCCGCGCTATGCGGCCCACGACACGCCCGCGGTCTTTCAGGGTGGCGAGGCGGCTGACGTCGCGGACGTCTCGTTCAACGCCCGTGCGAACTTCGAGGACGCTCGCGACGCGGAGTACGCGCGAGTGGTGTCGTGTAACACCACCGCGCTCTCACGACTTCTCGCGCCTCTCGATGAGGTTTTCGGCGTCGAGAAGGCCCGCGTCACCTTGATCCGACGCGGCGGCGATCCGGCCCAGACCGACCGCGGCCCGATCAACGACGTCGTTCCCGATCCCGTCGAGATCCCCTCCCACCACGGTCCCGACGTGAACACGGTCCTGCCCGGAGTCGACGTCGACACGCTTGCGGTGAAGGCGCCGGTGACGCAGATGCACACCCACGGCCTCAACGTCACGCTTCGATCGACCCCCGACGCCGCCGAAGTTCGCGACCTTCTCGCCGAGGAGTCGCGGGTCTTCATCATCCCCGAGGAGGCCGACATCGACGGTGGTGGCGCTCTCAAGGACTACGCAATGGATATGGATCGCCCCCGAGGCGACCTCTGGGAGAACTGCGTGTGGGGTGAGTCCCTCCACGTCGAGGGGTCGGACCTCTATCTCTTCGAGAACGTCCACCAAGAGGCGGACGTCGTCCCCGAGAACGTGGATGCGATCCGCGCGATGGCGACGGGCGTTCCCGCCGCCGAGTCGAGGGCTCGAACCGACGAGTCGCTCGGGATCGGACTCGAGAGTCTCTTTGAGACCTCGTCGACCGGAACGGGACTCGTAACCGCCGACGATTGAGGTCTGCTATTAACTGAATCCCACCCACTCCGCGTTACCCTTCGTCTTGGCCGAGGTGGAACTTCCGTTATTCTTCGCTCCGTGCTCGCCCTCGCTCGAGCGCCTCGACGGCCGGTAGCGGTTCGCCGGTGAGCGCCCGGATGTAGGCACCGCCGGCGATCGAAACGTGCGAGAAGTCGTCCTCGTTCAGATCGTACAGATCGATCGCCCGGGCGGTGTCGCCCCCGCCGACCACCGAAAAGCAATCGGAACCGGCCATCGCCTCGAGCACGCCGACCGTGCCGACCGCGAACCGCTCGTCCTCGAAGACACCGAGCGCGCCCTTCAGAAACACTGCCTCGGATTCGCGGATGATCGGCTCGTAGGTCATCACGGTCTCGGTCCCGACGTCGAGATACGGATTCGTCTTCTCGTCTATCGCCTCGACTGCCACTTCCGTTCGAGCACCCTCCTCGTCCTCGTGAGCCAGATCGACCGCAAGCGAGATCCGGTCGCCGTACTCCTCGAGAAGCGACTCGATCGTCTCGTGATTCTGCTCCCACTGGTCGTCGAAGCGGTCCATCCCCTCGAGATCGTACCCAACCGGATAGCCGGCGGCTCGCAGGAATAGTTCGCCTGCCACGCCGCCGAGCAGGAACCGGTCGACTCGCTCGCCGAGTGCGTCCATCACGTCGATGACGTCGGTCGCTTTGGTCCCACCGACGACCATCGTCACCTGCCCGTCGAACTCGCGGGTGGCGATCGCGGTGTTCGCCTCGTATTCGGTCTCCATCACCCGGCCAGCATACGCCGGCAACACGAGCGGAAATCCGACGAGCGAGGCGTGACTCCGGTGGGCCGCCGAGTATGCGTCATTGACGTATGCATCGAAAAGCGGTGCAAGCGTCCGGACGAGCTCCGTTTCCGCCTTCGTCTCCGGGTCCGCCTCGGGAAGTTCCCCCTCGGACATGCGGACGTTCTCCAAAAGTAGGATCTCGCCGGGCGAGACGGCCTCGATCGCCTCGATCGCCTTCGAGCCGTTCGTGTCCGGAACGAACGCCACCTCTCGTCCGACGTGGCGCTCGAGGATCCGCGCGTGGCCCGAGAGCGTCGTGAAGTCGTCGTTTCCGGGACGGCCCTGGTGGGCCAGACAGACGACGCGATGGCCGGCCTCAGCCAGCTCGCGGACCGTCTCGGCATGTCGCGTGAAGCGTTCGTTGTCCTGCGGTTCTCCGTCCTCGATCGGTGAATTGAGATCGAGCCGAACCAGGACGCGTGAGTCGCTCGGCAGATCGTCGATCGTCTCGAACCGTGCCATACCGAACGCAGGTGACGTGGCCACTTAGCCATACGTGAAACGGACGCGGAACCGGATTTCGATGTGGCTGGGGCGTCAGTTCTCGGTGACGTAGCTCGCCATGTCGAGCATCCGGTTCGCGAAGCCGTACTCGTTGTCGTACCAGGTGAGTATCTTCAACAGCTCTCCGTCCGCGATCACGTTCGTCGACGGCAGATCGACGTAACTCGAGAAGGGTAATCCGACGATATCCCGGGAGACGACCTCGTCGTCGGTGTAGCCGAGAACCCCGGCAAGCGGTCCGGAGTCGGCGGCGTCACGGAAGGCGTCGTTGACCGCTTCTACGGTGACCTCCGCCTCCGTGTCGACGACGAATTCGGTCAGCGATCCGTTCGGGACCGGGACGCGGATCGCCATCCCGTCGATCTTGCCGTCCAACTGCGGAAGGATCTTTGTCGCCGCGTTGGCTGCGCCGGTCGTGGTCGGCACGATGTTTTCGGCGGCGGCGCGACCTCGGCGAGTCTTCGCCATCGGTCCGTCGATGAGGTTTTGTGAGCCCGTGTAGGCGTGGATCGTGGTGAGCGTCCCCGACCGGATCCCGAACTCCTCATCGAGCACCTTTGCGACGGGGGTGATGGAGTTCGTCGTACAGGAGGCGTTCGAGACGACTGACTCGCCGTCGTACTCGTCGTGATTGACGCCGTAGACGAGCTGCTTGACGGGCTTTTCCCCTTTCGGCGGTGCCGAGATGACCACCGTCTCCGCGCCGCCTTCGAGGTGCGCGCTCGCGTCGTCCTTCGTGCGGAAGACGCCAGTACACTCGAGGGCGACGTCCGCGCCGAGGTCGTCCCACGGGATCGAGGCCGGATCCTGTCGGTTGTAGATCGGAACCGAGCTTCCACCGATCGTCAACGCGCCGTCCACGAGTTCGACTCCGTCGATCCGCCCCATCACGGAGTCATACTTCGCGAGGTAGGCGGCGTCTTCGGCGTCCATCACGTCGTTGATCCCGACGAGTTCGATTCGGGGGTGTTCGAGGGTTGCTCGGAACACGTTTCGCCCGATACGCCCGAACCCGTTGAGCCCCACACGAACGATCTCCGAGTCAGCGACGTCGTCCGCGGCGTCCAGATACGATTTACTCATAGTTGAAGTAATCCCGTCCAGACTAAAAACTGTTCAGATCGCTCTCGTGTCATGTTCGCCCCCTCGTTCCCGGTGGACGGAAGGCTTATCGGGATTCCGGCCGTCGATCCGGGCATGAACAGGGACGACCGTGACGACCCGTTCGGCGATCTCTTCGAGGAGATCGAGCGGATGATGAACCAGATGGCTGGCGCCGACGAGAGTTCCGCTGACGGATCCGGATTCCGTTCGGAGACGCACGTTGACACCTATATCGAGGACGACGTGGTTCGGCTGGTCGCCGACCTGCCGGGCGTCTCCAAGGAGAACCTCTCGTTGCAGTGTGACGGCGAGACCCTGACCGTCTCTGCGGCCTCCGACCGCCGCGAGTACGACGAGCGGATCTCGCTTCCGGTTCGCGTCGACGAGCGGTCGGCTTCGGCGACGTTCAAAAACGGGGTCCTCGAGGTCGTCTTCGATCGCGCCGACGACTCCGCGTCCATCGACCTCGACTGATCACCGGCGAGCACCACGAGCGACAGGATCGACGCCGTCCGCGATCGTTTGACTCGCGAGGCGGCTCCTTCGTTCTCGATCCGTTCGTCCGTCAGATTCGACCCGCAGTCTCGCGTATCACTCCGGCCAGTTGATCGTAGAAGTCCGTCTCGTACTTTTCGGCGTCCACCGTCGGCCGGGCGTTCGTTTCCACGACGACGAGCCGATCGTCCGTCTCCAACAGGTCCACACCGAGATAGTCGATCCCGAGCACCTGCGCGGTTCGCTCGGCCAGTTCGCGGTGGCGACGCGGCAGGTCGACGCCGGTCGCCTCGGCACCACGGTGGACGTTGTGTTTCCATCGCCTGTTCTTCTTGCTCCCCGATCGCCCGGTCGTTTCGGGGAGCCGACGTTCGACCGCGCCCACGTACTCCCCGTTGAGGACCATCACGCGGTAATCGCGGGCTTCGGGGAGAAACTCCTGGATCAGATAGGATTTGTCGCCGGTCGCCCGATAGTCGTGAACCAGATTCACGTGGTCGATCGTCCCCGAGAGGTCGTCGACGTCGGACGCTTTGGTGACGCCGATCCCCCGGGTCGTCGAGTTCGGCTTGATTACGACCGGAAACGTCAGATCGGCCTCCTCGATCGCCGCGATCACGGCCGACTCCTCGACCGGATTCGAGACCATCACGGTTCGTGGTACGGGTATTCCGGCGGCGTCGAGTGCGCTCGTCACCGCCGCCTTGTTGCGGGAGGTCACGACGGCCTCACGGTCGTTCACCCATGGAATCGACAGCCGAGCGGAGAGCGCCCCGCCCTCCATCAGGCGGGTGGGATAGATAAATCCGACATCGACGTCCTCGGGCGCCGGATCGACCGGATCAGCCCGCCGATCGCCGTCCGACGTGAGTTGGATCGTCCGCTCTTTCGACCGGAGGTGAACGACGTCGATCCCGCGCTCGGCGAGGGGACGACGGACCCGGTCGAACGTCTCCGCGCGGCTGCTCATCGCGAGCCGAAGCATCGATCCACGGAAGGTGGGGCTCCGTGATATACCCGTCGCGTTGCTGCTCAGCGGCGAATCGCGTTAGTGCTGAACGGCAAATCGAATCGATGACGAACGGCGAAAAACGGATGCGATAGCGGGCGAAACCGACCGAAAACGAGGCCGTCGAGTCGGTCTACGAGATGAGGAGCTTCTCGCCACGCTCGACGGTGATCCGACAGGAGGGTGACATCTTGTTGTAGGCCCGGCGGAACGCCTCCTTGACCTCGGTGGCGTCCTCGGGGTCACAGTAGGCCGTGAAGATGGCCTCGTTTGCGTTGACGCGTGCGGCCGTCCCGACTGGCTTGCCGAACGCCTGGCGCATTCCATCGGAGACGCGGTCCGCGCCCGCGCCGGTCGCCTGTTTGTTCTCGCGGATGACCTGGTGGGGGAACTTTCGAAGGACCATCTTGTATTCCTTCTCGCCGATCTCCTTGATGAGGTGACGGTTGGCCGAAAGCCGCGCGCTCTCCAGTGAGCCGTGGCGGATCTGGAGTTTTTCCTCGACGCGGAGGCTGATCTCCACCTCGTAGTCCTCGGGGTCGGCCTGCAGGTCGCCCATATTGTGCTGTGCGACTTTCGAACCCGGAATGCCCGTGATGTACTCGCGTCGCGTGTACGAGGGCTTACTGATCGTCCGGTACATGGATGCCGGCTTTTCTGACATGGTTACTTGTCGTCTCTAACCTCCGCTTCGCGAATAAACCCTTCGAAAGAACCACCGGATATCGCCCCGTCAGGGCCTCCCACGCCGAGTTCCTCGACACCGTCCCGAATCGACTATTCGTTCCGGTCCGGGACTGAATCGTCGTCGACCGCGACCGTGGATCCATCCGTCCCCGTTCCCGCTGTGTTTTCCCTCGCTCCGTCATCTCCACCCGATCCACCACCCCCGCCGCGTGGCGCGGGGTCGATCGCGGCGTGTTCGAATCCCCGCTCATCGAGCAACTCGGCGGCTCGCTCCGTGAGCGAGGGAGACACGAGGATTCCACGGACGTCGTCGGGATCGATCCCGGATTCGCCCCCGAGTGCCTCGACGTAGCGATCGAGTTGGCTTACGGCACTCGGACCGACACGCCGGCGTTTCAACTCGAGGACGACCGGGTTCGAATCAGCGTCGACACAGAGGATGTCCATCGGCCCGGCGGCGCTGTCGCGTTCGATCCCGACCGGCTCAAGGCCCGCCTCGACGAGGTCCGGATCCTCGAGGATCCGTCGACGGAGATCCGCCTCGCTGCCGTGGACCTTCAGATCGCGACCTCCAGTCACGTCCATCGCCGACATCTGTTCGACGGCGGCAAACCGGACGGTGAGCGTTTCCGCGGGCGACGTTCGGACCGAGCGCACCCGAAGCCGTCCCTCCCGAACCGCGGCTCGGTGTTCGGATCCCGGCGGCTGCCAGTTCACCGGCGTGCGCTTTTCGTCCGTGTGGACGAGCGCTGACCCGTCGGGTTTGAGCACCAGCAGTCGACGACCCATCCCGAGCGTCGAGGCGGCGCGACCCTCGTAGTCGACTCGACACTCGCCGAAGACGGTTATCAGGTCGCCGCGATCGAAGGCGGACTCGAGCGCCCACAGCGCCTCGCGGTGGCTCGGATCGTGAAGGGTCCGTACGGTCACGACCCGTGGATACGGGTTCGGCGGTCAAAAGGTCGCTGACGCGCCCCCTTCGTTCGGATGCGGACGTCCGGTCGGCCGATCACTTGTCCACTTTGAACGTCTCGAGTGCCTCCTCGTCCAACTGGACGCCGTGGCCCGGCGTCTCCGGAAGCTCGATCATCCCCTCGTCGTTCGGTGCGAGCGGTTCGGCGACGACGTCGTCGAACACCTTCACGTCCATGTCGCGGTAGAAGTACTCCACCCATAGACCGTTCTCGATCGCGCCCAGAAGCGACGCGTGGAGGTTCCAGTTGTAGTGGGGCGCGATCGGCACGTCGTGGGCGGACGCGTAGTTCGCGATCCGAAGCCACTCGGTGATCCCGCCACACACCGTCGCGTCCGGTTGGAGAATTCCCGCGGCACCGCCGTCATAGAGCGCGGCGAAGTCGTGCCGTGTCCCCTCCAGTTCTCCCGTCGCGACCGGGTAGTCGATGGCGTCGTTGACCTGGCTCATCGTCTCGACCCGGTCGATCATCACCGGCTCCTCGATGAAGTACGGGTCGTAGGGTTCGAACGCTCGGCAGGCGCGCACCCCTTCGGGCGTCGAGGCCCACACGCCGTTGGCATCGAGTAGGAGCGTCCGGTCGGGACCGATCTCATCGCGAACGGCCGCGACGCGCGCCTCCTCCTCGGGTACCGACCGGCGCCCGACCTTCATCTTCACGACGTCGTGGCCCTCATCGAGATACCGACTGATCTCTTCGCGGAGCCCTTCGTGTCCCTTCTCGTCGCGGTAGTAGCCCCCGCTGGCGTAGGACGGAACGGCATCGGAGTTGCCGCCCAACAGCTTGTAAAGCGGCTGATCGGCCGCCTTCGCCTTCAGGTCCCACAGCGCGATATCGACCGTCGAGATCGCCCGCAGGAACAGGCCGGTCCGGCCGATCTGGACGTTTCCGTCGTACATCTCCTCCCACAGCCGCGTGGTGTCGCGCGGGTCCTCGCCGAGGAGGACCTCTTCAAGTCGCGATTCGACGGACTCGGCGACCAGTTCCGCCGCCTCGTATCCCAACGAGTAGCCGACTCCCTCCAACCCTTCGTCGGTCCGAATATGCGTGATCGCGTGGTCGCGATAGTGGATCGTCCGGTTCGAGAACGAGACCGGCTCCGCAAGCGGGATCTCGATCGGATATGACTCGACGGAAGTTATCTCCATACCGGCCGCCCAACGCCGACACATATATTTCCTCGCCTCCAGGCGAGTTCTGTGATTATTCGTCGGTCGTCACTCGTCGTGTGAGAAAACGCGAAAACGTAGCCGTGTGCCGATACGCCCTCGAGATCGCCGAAGACCTTACAGTCGGGTAAGGTTCTTCGCGCGCGGGCCCTTGGGGGCGTCCTCGATCTCGAATTCGACCTCCTGTCCCTCCTCGAGATCGGGGCCGCCGATGTCCTCCATGTGGAAGAAGACGTCGTCGTCCGCGTCCTCAGTCGAGATGAAGCCGTAACCGCCAGTGTCGTTGAAGAAATCAACCGTTCCGGTTGCCATTGCACCCGTACGGACGAGACAGTCCTGCATAAGGGTTGTGTCTTGGATCGCTCAGGGGACGTAGCGCCGCTGGAACTCCTCGTCGGATTTCGTCAGATAGATGATCCCCTCGATGAAGCCGACGATCGCCGGGATCCCCGTCCAGAAGAAACAGAGATACAGGATACCCATCTTCGTTTGCCCGAGATAGAACTTGTGTACGCCGATCCCGCCGAGCAGCAACGCGAAGATACCCGCCGCGATTCGGTCCTTCTCGTTCGAGGACCCCGTTCCAGTCGGTCTGACGCCACACTCAGGACAGATCTCGGCTTGCTTTTTGATGATCGAGCCGCAACTCGGGCAGTATTGTTCGTCCGGACCGGGTCCGCCTTGAGTCGCTTTCTCTGCCGTTGCGCTCGACGCGGCCGACGTGTCCTCAAAATCCTCTGCCTCGATCGACGGTTCGTCGTCGGTGACGGGGTCGTCCTGCTCGCCCGGTTCGTTCTCCGACTCGCTCGGTTCTCCGGACTCGGTCGATTCGTCCGGTATCGGATCGTCGTCTGGAGGACCTGCCATACGTTTTCGGTGTTCCCGCGAGTATTTATAAGCAGGTGACCGTTGCCCCCCGTCACGATGTCCTCGATCGCTGCTGTGAAAGCGCTATCACGGCGAGTACGGCGTATCCCGCGCCGACGACGAGCACCCGTAGATCACCTCCCAGGAGGAGTCGTCCGAGTCCGAGCCCGTAGGCGATACCGAGCAGGCCACCCGTGATCGTCCGAACCGCGTTCGACCCGCTGATCGGCCGAAACGCCGTGATCGCCCAATCGACGAGCGCGAAGATCGGCAGGATGGCGATCAGAACCAGATGGATCCTGGCGCTCCCGCTCCCGAGTAGAAACCAACCGACTCCGACGAGGATCCCCGGGTAGATCCCCGAACATCTCGCGCACAGATGAACCGGTCTCGATCCGATCCGTACTCGATGACATCGATCGTACTCCTCCGGCTCGTGATGTGAGAGCAGGTAGCGGCGCGTCTCGGCGATTCCCTTTCGAAGTTCCCGCTTGAGGACATCACGTTCCACGTCCGCGAGGAGGACGCGGCCAGTGAAAAGGATCCTGGCCATTTGCTCCGTCCACGCTCCCGGAATCGGTGGGTCACGCCCCCGAGAACGATGACCGACGTTTCCGGGAGGATGACCGACGTTTCCGGGAGCGGTGACTCACGTTCTCACTTTCTCCACGGATGGTGTTCGGCCCTCCGGATGGAAAGGTATAGGACGGAGACGCCACCACGAGTATATAAACAGATGAGTGACGAGGGATACGACCACGCGGCGATCGAGCGCCGGTGGCAGGACGCGTGGGACGAGACGGACGCGTATCGCACGCCCGACGACGTCGAGGACCCGACCTACGTCCTCGGGATGTACCCATACCCCTCGGGGAAGCTACACATGGGCCACGTCCGGAACTACACGATCACGGACGCGTATGCCCGATACCGGCGGCTGCGAGGCGACGACGTACTTCACCCGATGGGATGGGACGCCTTCGGCCTCCCGGCGGAGAACGCCGCCAAGGAACGCGATACGAACCCCCGCGACTGGACGTTCGACTGCATCGACACGATGAAAACGCAGATGCGCTCGATGGGCTTCGGCTACGACTGGGAGCGGGAGATCACCACCTGCACGCCCGAGTACTACGAGTGGAACCAGTGGCTCTTTCGGCGATTCCACGAGGAGGGACTCGCAGAACGGCGTGACGCCGAGGTGAACTGGTGTCCGGAGTGTGAGACCGTTCTGGCCGACGAGCAGGTCGAGGGCGAGGAGGAACTCTGCTGGCGATGTGACACCCCCGTCGAGCAGCGCGAACTCGAACAGTGGTTTTTGAAGATCACCGAGTATGCCGACGAGCTCGTCGACGGTATCGACGATCTGGAGGGATGGCCCGACTCCGTCCGCCAGATGCAGCGCAACTGGATCGGCCGCCAGTACGGTACCCGACTGCCCTTCACGATCACGGGGACGGAGGGCGAATCCGGCGAGGCTGACGAGACGGGCGACGAAGCTGGTGACGGCCACGATTACGGTACTGTCGAGGCGTTCACCACCCGTGCCGACACGGTCTTCGGTGCGACCTTCTTCGCGCTTGCGCCCGACCACCCGATCGCAGAGGAACTGGCCGAGACGGACGAGGCGGTCCACGAGTTCATTCACCACGAGGCAGATCCCGAGGGTGACGAACCCAACGGCGTTCGAACCGACCTCGTCGCCACGAATCCCGTCACGGGAGAGGCCATTCCCGTGTTCGTCGCCGACTTCGTCCTCTCGGACGTCGGAACGGGCGCGTTGATGGGCGTGCCGGCCCACGACGACCGCGACCATCTCTTCGCCTCGAAGATGGATATCCCGATCAAGCCGGTAATCGCCCCCGAACCCGACGACTCGGAGGGTGCGGAACCCGAACCCCCCGACGTGAGCGAGGGGGCGTTCACAGACGACGGCGTCCTCGTGAACTCCGGGGAGTACTCCGGACTCGATAGCGAGACGGCCCGCGAACGCATCACCGCCGACACCGACGGAGCCGAGGAAGCCACACAATACCGGCTTCGCGACTGGGGCATTTCTCGACAGCGCTACTGGGGGACGCCGATCCCGGTCGTTCACTGCGAGGAGTGCGGTCCGGTATTGGTTCCCGAGGCGGACCTCCCGGTTGAGCTCCCCGAGTTCATCAACACGACCGGTAATCCCCTTGACGCCGCCGACGAGTGGAAGGAAACGACCTGCCCCGAGTGTGGTGCGCCAGCGACCCGCGAGACCGACACGATGGACACCTTCGTCGACTCCTCCTGGTACTTCCTGCGATACATCTCGCCCGATCTGACGGAGGCGCCCTTCGATCTCGAACGCGCCAACGACTGGATGCCCGTCGACCAGTACGTCGGCGGGATCGAACACGCCGTGATGCACCTGCTGTATAGCCGGTTCGTCACGAAGGTCCTCGCGGACACGGAGGGACTCGCTCACCGCGAACCGTTTACGAACCTGCTCGCACAGGGGATGGTCCAACTCGAAGGCGAGAAGATGTCGAAATCGAAGGGGAACGTCGTCTCCCCCCAGCGGATCGTCGAGGAGTACGGTGCCGATACGGCGCGGCTGTTCATGATGCAGGCGGCCCAGCCCGAGCGTGATTTCGACTGGTCGGAGGAGGGCGTCCGTTCGACCTATCGATTTTTGACTCGGCTGAAGACGCTTGTCGAGGAAGACGCCGACTCGCTGACCCAGGCGGACCCGGAGGAGGCGGACACCGATGCGTCCGCTGAGGAGTATCCGATCGCCGGGTACGTTGCCGACGAGATCGATGCCACGATCGCGGTCGCGACCGAGGAGTACGACGATCTCACGTTCAACACCGCCCTGCGCGAGACGCAGGGACTCGTCGGGACGCTTCGGAGCTACACGGAGTATGTCGACGATCCGGATCCCGCGGTCCTCGAACGCGGCCTCTCGGTTGTCATCCGACTTTTAGCACCCGTGACGCCGCACCTCACGGAGGAACTGTACGCGACTCTCCGGGACGTGGATCCGGAGGCTGTGGCGGCGGATTCCGACGCCGACGTGGAGTCCATCGTCGAGGCGGGCGTCGTCGTGGGAGCCGACTGGCCGACCGCCGACGTCGATCGCGAGACCGCAGAAAAACGCCGTCAGCTCGTCGAGAACACCCGTGAGGACGTTCGGCAGATCATCGATGTCGCCGGCATCGAGGACCCGGAAGCGATCGAGGTAGTCGTCGCACCCGACTGGAAATACGACGCCCTCTCGATCGCGATCGACAGCGAGGCCGACAACCTGATCGGCGAGTTGATGGCCGAACCACACATCCGCGAGCAGGGCGACGCGGCCGCATCCTACGGTCAGGATCTACAGGCCGACCGTGAGGCTCTCTCGATGACGCTTCGGGGCGACGCTGAATTCGACGCACTCCGGTCGGCAGCCTGGCTGATCGAACGCGAGTTCGACGCGCCCGTTCGAGTCGTCCGTGCTCAGGATGCCGCCGACGACGTGGCACGACAGGCGGAGCCGGGTCGACCGGCGATCAACATCGAGGAGTAAACGGTCCCCTTCGGCACGCTTTTGAGTGCTCCCCGGCTATTTCGGATGATGAACGTTGTCACGCTCGGCCCTGCCGGCACCTACTCACACCGTGCTGCCCGGGCTGTCGCCGATGACGTCGCGTTTCGCGAATCGGTCACGGCGATCGTCGAGTCCGTTTCAACGGGGGATTTCGACCGCGGTGTCGTCCCGATAGAGAACAGTATCGAAGGCTCCGTCACGGAGAGTCTCGACGCGCTTGCGGACGAGAAGGTCGCGGTCGTCGAGGAGATCGTCACGCCGATCCGCCACGCCCTCCTCGCGCAGGCGGAGGACTTCGACGTGGTCGCGAGCCACTCACAGGCGCTCGCGCAATGTCGCTCCTTCCTCGAACGCGAGTATCCCGACGTCGACAAGGAGGCGGTCGCTTCGACGGCTCGGGGGGTAGAGCGTGCGCGCTCGGACGCCAGAGTCGCCGGCATCGGCCACCCCGACAACGCCGAACCGATGGATGGTGAGGGGACGAGCCTTCGCGTCCTCGCCGAGGACATCCAGGACCGGTCCTCGAACGCGACGCGATTCCTCGTCATCGCTCCCGCATCGGAACGCACTCGGGCAGGCGGGAAGACGACGCTTATCGTCTATCCCGATGCCAACTATCCGGGACTCCTCCTGGAGATGCTCGAGGCGTTCGCCGACCGTGACATCAATCTCTCGCGGGTGGAATCCCGGCCGAGCGGCAACCGCCTCGGGGACTATCTGTTCCACTTCGACATCGAGGCCGGCCTGTATGAACCCCGTACCCAGGATGCACTCGAGACGCTCGAAGGGATCGCGGAGAACGGGTGGGTGCGTGTGCTCGGTTCCTACGATACGACCCACGTCGTTTGACGGTGATACGACTCACGTCATTTGACGACGGCGTCGTGGTCCGCCGGGTCGAGCACCGGCAACGTTGCGTTGAAGTCACTTGCTGATCAATTACCATGTATGCCACGACGTGATCCGTTCGAGGAGATCGAGCAGCTCTTCGATCGAATGGGCCGCGAGTTCGAGCAGATCGGCGGCGATCTGGAGAGTAGCCTCGGCGGCGGCTTCAACGTCGATGTCACGGAGGACGACGAGACGATCACGGTCGTTGCCGACCTCCCGGGATACGATCGTGACGAGATCGACGTGACACTCGCCGACCGAACGCTCACGATCGCAGCCGAACGGTCCGAGGAGCACGCCGACGAAGAGTCCGATGACGACGTCCAGTATCACCGCCGCGAGCGTCGGAGCCGCTCCGTCTCCCGACGGATCCGGCTTCCGGCTGACGTCGACGAGTCCGCGGTGTCGGCCAGTTATAACAACGGCGTATTGACGATCGAACTCCCGAAACAGACCGCCGATGCCGGCGGCCACCACATCGACGTCGAGTGAGAATCGCATTCGGCGGAAGCATCACTCGCTTGGACGTCCCGTGAACCGATTGTGAATGTTTAGAGACGAACCATCGCCGGACGTCGTCGTGATCGGTGGCGGGGTCATCGGCTGTGCGATCGCGCGCGAGCTAGCCCCGAATCGTCGGGTGCTCCTGCTCGAACGCGATCGGATCGCCTCGGGTGCAACCGGACGTGCCGCCGGCGAGGTGACGATGACGCCGTCGTACCCGAATCACCCGGCGATCGCCGCCCACGCGAACGAGTTCTTCAGGCGATACGATGCGACCGACGCCATCGACTACGTCGAGATACCGAGCGTCGAGCCGGTGTCTCCGGATCGGGAGGAGACCGCCAGGATGCGCGTCGACCGACTTCGAAACGAGGGGGGTGATGGCGGCCTCGACGTCGATTTTCTCCCGTCAGAGACGGTCGAGCGGCGGTGGCCCGCGCTGGAACTGTCCGAGTACGTGGGGGCGGTTCGATTCGGCGAAACCGGCTACCTCGACCCGTCCAGGCTTGCGAACGCCCTGCGGATCGACGCCGAGGACGCTGGCGCACGCGTCGAAACGTGCGTTCGGGCGACCGGCGTCCTCGTCGATGGCGGCGGTGCTGGCGGCGGAGAAGCCGGAACCGTCGTCGGCGTCGAGACCGATCGCGGCACCGTCGACTGTTCGACCGTCGTCGCGGCGGCTGGGTGGCGGACCCGCGATCTCCTCACACCTCACCTTCCGATCCCGATTCGTCCCTATCGGACCCAGTGCGTGCTGGTTCGATCACCCGCCCTCCGTCCCGGATCGGCGCCGATGGGCTGGCTTCCCGGACCGGACATCTACTTTCGGCCCATGGGGGACGACGACCTGCTCGTCGGCGGTCGATCCGCCGCGGTCGAGGATCCCGAATCGGCGAGCCGATCGGCCGACGAGGCGTTTCGCGAGCACGTAGCAACGGTCGTTCCCGATCTGCTCGCCGATGCCGAGCCAGTTCACATCGTCGATGACTGGGCCGGGATCGATGCGGCGACCCCCGACACTCGACCGATCATCGATCGACCTTCGGCGGGACCGGCCGGCCTCATCGTTGCGACGGGCTTCCACGGTCGCGGCGTGATGACTGCCCCCGTCGCCGGCACGCTCGTTCGGTGTTTGATCGAGGAGACGGATCCGCCGTTCTCCGCCGATCCCTTCGAACTCTCTCGATTCGAGGACCGCTCGGCCGACTTCCCGTTCGTTTCGATAAGCGAGGGTGGCTGAGCGAACGCCCCGTCGGCGACATCACAGTTCAAATCGCCGGCCCCCTTCACGAGTCCCCGGTCGATCGTGGGCGACTCGCCCGTGAGCGTCACCGGCAATACTCTTTTGGTGCTCAATCGATAACATTCATATGTATGGGTTTTGGGAGCTACGATGAATCCGAACAGGAGAATCAGGACCTGGATGCGGATTTCGAGGACGACGACGGGGTCCGCACCGCCGAGAACGACCACCAGGGGCAGGTGGAATACGAGATCGGCGCGTCCAACGACGAACTGTTGGATCGACTCCAGGACATCAAAGACCACGGGGAGTAGCACTCGGTGAAACCCGGCAGCCGCTCGCTCGGGATCGCCTTCAGTGACGGACCCGAGCGGAGCCGGATCGGGGGTGCGCTCGTTCGTGTGAACGGTCGAGTGGACGATCTGGTCGGGGGGAGCTGTGACGTCGGCGGTACGGATGCGACTGCAGCCGTGATCGATATCTTCGAGACGCTCGACAGAGAGGACGTACGACGTCTCGTGATCGCCGGGATCGCTCCCGCGTGGTTCAACCTCGTGGACCTCCGGACGGTCCACCGAGCGGTCGATCGTCCCGTTCTCTCCGTCTCCTTCGAGGCGAGTCCCGGGCTTGAGCCGGCCATCCGTGAGGCGTTCGACGGCGACGAACGCCGCGACCGACTGGCCATTTATCGGTCGCTCCCCGACCGTCACCGGGTTGGGATCGGGGGCAGCGGCGTCGACGGTGACTCGATCGAGGACGAGACCACTTCCGACCTCTTCGTGCGCTCGGCGGGTATCGAACCGGAACGGGCCGACGAGATCGTCCGTGCGTTGAGGATCAACGATGCGCAACGACCCGAACCGGTTCGGGTTGCAAAGCGGACTGCACGGGCGTTTCGGCGGTTCGCCGCGGCTCCCGAGTGAGACTGCCGCTTCGATCGCTTCCTTCGAGCTTCGCGGTTCGAGCGACCCGATCGGCTTTTTGTCCCTCGCGGTCGCCGGATCGGTATGGAACACGACGACGGATCGGACGCCTCGAGCGCGACCCTCGACGACGATCTTCGGGTCAGCGACTGTACGCGCTGTCCGGCACTCGTCGAATCGCGTTCGCGGATCGTGAACGGAACCGGCCCGACCGATGCCGATCTCGTGTTCGTCGGCGAGGCACCGGGCGCCGACGAGGACGAGCGTGGCGAGCCGTTCGTCGGGCGCTCCGGCGACGTCCTTGACGAAGCGCTTCGGAAGGCGGGGCTCGTTCGATCGGACGTCCGGATCACGAACTGTGTGCGGTGCCGGCCCCCCGACAATCGGGATCCCTCCGTCGAGGAGTTGTCGAACTGTCGCGGCCATCTGCTGGCCGAAATCGAGGGGCTCGATCCCGAGTTGATCGTCACTCTCGGGAAGGTTCCGAGCCAGCATCTTCTCGAACGCGATGTCGCGATCACGTCCGAGGCTGGCTCCGTCCTCGACTCGCGGATCGGTGGTGCCTCCCGGCGCGTGCTCCTGTCAGTCCATCCCGCGGCGACGCTGTACGATCGAAGCCAGCGCGAGGGATTCTTCGAGGGGATCGTCGAGGCCGCCCAAATCGCCGGACTCACGGAGAATGGGAATCCCGATTCCGATGGCATGGAGGGGGGCGGCGGCCAGTCTCGACTGGGGGAGTTTTGACCATCGACGGGGCCGATCCTCGCGTCGCGATCACCGCCTTCGAGTGCCGGGAGGGAAACCGACTTGACGACGGCCCGCCCAGGATACGTATGAGCATTCCCGAGCCACCCGATGAGGTGCTGGCCGAGATCGTGATCGTGGATTACGGTCTCGGAAACCTGCGATCCGCCACGCGCGGGCTGGAGCGTGCGGGCGCATCGGTGACGATCTCCGACGATCCCGAGACGTTTGCTGCCGCGGACGGCGTCGTCCTCCCTGGCGTCGGCGCGTTTCGCGAGGGCATGGAGAACGCCGGTCCCTATCGCGAGGCGCTCGTCGAGCACGCCGAGGCGGGGCGGCCGCTCTTCGGCATCTGTCTCGGGATGCAGATGCTTCTCACTTCGAGTGAGGAGGCCGACCACGCCGGCCAGGGCGAGGTTCGCGGCCTCGATCTGATCCCTGGACGAAACGTCCGGTTCGACGTCGACGAGAAGGTCCCTCACATGGGCTGGAACGACCTCTCGGTCGAGCGCCCCCACCCGATCGCTGAGGGGATCGACGACCGCTACGCGTACTTCGTTCACTCCTATTATGCCGATCCCGCCGACGCCAGTGCGGTCGTCGCCACGACCGACCACGGCGTCGAGTTTCCCGCGATCGTCGCCAACGATGCCGGCAACGTCTTCGGCACGCAGTTCCACCCCGAAAAAAGCGGGGAGACGGGACTGCGGATCCTTCGAAACTTCGTCGAGTACTGCGCCGATCGGTGACCGAGTTCCGGTGTCCCGTGGTGGTGTTGTTTCGCTCGGTCTCCGGAGAGACGAGGCGATTCACTCCGTTTCGGTGGTGCCGAAAGTCACCCGTCTTCGGTGGAGTTACGACGCCGGGCGCGGATGAACGCGTATGCATACGCTTGCCGTGACCGGCGGTCGGGTGTTGCGCCCCGACGGTCGGGTGACGACCGATGACGTGCTGGTCGACGTGGATGCCGGAACGATCGAAGTGATCGGTCCCGACCTCGACGGCGACGAGACACTCGACGCCTCGGGTGGACTCGTCATGCCCGGGTTGGTGAACGCCCACACCCACGTCTCGATGACTCTGCTTCGGGGATACGCCGACGACAAGCCGCTCGACACGTGGCTTCGCGAGGACATCTGGCCGGTGGAAGCCGAGTTGACTGACGAGGACATCGAAGTCGGCGCTGAACTCGGCATTCTCGAAATGATTCGTTCGGGAACCACCGCCTTCGCGGACATGTACTTCTCGATGGACCGTGTGGCCGACGTCGTCGAGCGCGCCGGCGTCCGCGCACGTCTCGGCCGGGGTATCATCACGGTCGGGAAGGATCCCGATGCGGCCCGTGCCGACCTCGAAACGGGCGTCGAGTTCGCGACGACCTACGACGGTGCCGCGGACGGACGGATCCGAACCGCTCTGATGCCCCACTCGTTGACGACCGTCGACGAGCCCATTCTCGAGGAAGCCGTCGATCTGGCGGCCGCCCACGATCTCCCGATCCATCTCCATGCTAACGAGACTGAAACCGAGGTCGAACCGATCGTCTCCGAACGGGGGAGCCGTCCCCTCGAATATGCTGATGAGTGCGGCATGCTCGCCCCCTCGACGTTCATCGCTCATGGCGTCCACCTCGATGATTCGGAGATCTCTCGGCTCGCCGAACGAGACACGTCGGTCGTCCACTGTCCTGCCTCGAACATGAAACTCGCCTCGGGGATCGCTCCCGTCGAGCGGTTGCGCGAGGCCGGCGTGACCGTGGGGATCGGGACCGACGGTGCCGCCTCGAACAACGACCTCGACGTATTCGACGAGATGCGCGACGCCGCGATGGTCGGCAAACTCGGTGCCGACGACGCCACGGCGGTTCCCGCGGCGGCGGCCGTGGAGATGGCGACTCGTGGCGGCTCCTCCGCGGTCGGGCTTCCCGGTGGCCGAATAGAGGCCGGTGCCGCGGCCGATCTGATCGTCGTCGATATGGAAGCGCCACATCTCACACCTGCTCACGACGTGGTTTCACATCTGGCGTACGCGGTCCGGGGCTCGGACGTCCGTCACAGCGTGTGCGACGGTGCGGTTCTCATGCGTGATCGGACGGTTACGACCCTCGATGCCGACGCGGTGATGGATCGCGCTACCGAGATCGCTGCCGACCTCGTCGCGCGCGCCGAGTGAAGTTGCGGTGCATTCACGAGTGTCGATTCTTCACCAATCCAACCGTTCTCCGTCAAAACCGGCGGTATAAACGATCATAAACGGTTTTTACAGTCCGAACGGCGAGGGGGATTTATTCTCTCCCCGTCCCTCGTTGAAAGTGCGGGCGACATGGGTTACAGGCACACGATGGGGGGTTTCCCGGGACGTCCATCATCGGACGTATCCACTCACCACACCACTCACCACACCACTTCTCCCGGGCTCCTCGTTAGTTCCACCGTTCACCCACAGCACT
Organism: Halopenitus sp. H-Gu1; assembly: GCF_041821145.1. Classification (NCBI taxonomy): domain Archaea; kingdom Methanobacteriati; phylum Methanobacteriota; class Halobacteria; order Halobacteriales; family Haloferacaceae; genus Halopenitus; species Halopenitus sp. H-Gu1. The sequence goes on from NZ_JBGUBC010000006.1 coordinate 76,762, forward strand.
CACTACCGTCGCCCCATTCTTCCTGATCGCCAGTGAGACACTTCTTCGCTGGAATGCCCCGTCGATCGGTGTCGGTAGGGTTTTTGAGCGCCGCGGGAAACGATGGGGCATGACCGATCCGTACCCACCGGTGACGGACCAACTCGCGGACCCGGAGGCGGCCCGCGAGGAGGGCCGTCGGAAGATGGACTGGGCGATCCAGCACATGCCGATCCTCTCGGAACTTCGTGATCCCTTCGTCGCGGACGAACCGCTTGCGGGAGAAGTCATTGGGATGGCGATGCACGTCGAGGCGAAGACGGCGAACCTCGTCGAGTTGTTGGCCGACGGCGGTGCGGAGGTTGCCATCACCGGCTGTAACCCGCTTTCGACCCACGACGACGTCTCGGCCGCCCTCGACGCCCACGAGAACATCTCCTCGTATGCGGTTCGTGGCGTCGGCGACGAGGCCTACTACGACGCGATGCACGCCGTCGTCGCCCACGAACCGACGATCACCGTCGATGACGGGATGGACATGGTCAAACTCGTCCACGAGGAGTATCCCGAACTGATCGACTCCATCGTCGGCGGCGCCGAGGAGACCACTACGGGCGTCCACCGCCTCCGAGCGATGGATACGGACGACGAACTCCTGTATCCCGTCTTCGCGGTCAACGACACGCCGATGAAGCGGCTCTTCGACAACGTCCACGGCACCGGTGAGTCGTCGCTCGCCACGATCGCGATGACGACGAACCTCTCGTTCGCCGGCAAGAACGTGGTCGTCGGCGGCTACGGCTACTGCGGCAAAGGGGTCGCAAAGAAGGCGTCCGGGCAGAACGCGAACGTGATCGTCACCGAAGTCGAGCCGCGACGGGCCCTCGAAGCCCACATGGAGGGCTACGACGTGATGCCGATGACGGAGGCGGCCGCGAAAGGCGACGTCTTCATCACCACGACCGGCAATCGGGACGTGATCACCCGAGAGCACTTCGAGCGCATGGCGGACGGCGTCCTGCTCGCGAACGCCGGTCACTTCGACGTCGAGGTCAACCTCGAGGATCTCGAGGATCTCGCCGTCGATCGGTTCGAGGCCCGCGAGGGCGTCGAGGCCTACGAGATGCCCGACGGCCGGAAGCTGAACGTGATCGCTGAGGGGCGCCTCGTCAACCTCGCGGCGCCGATCGCGCTCGGTCACCCGGTCGAGGTCATGGACCAGAGCTTCGGCATCCAGGCCGTCTGCGTGCGCGAGTTGGTCGAGAACGGCGACGCCTATGGGCCGGGCGTCCACGACGTCCCCGACGACCTCGATCGGGAAGTTGCCGAGATCAAACTCGCTGCCGAGGGCGTCGAACACGATGCGCTCTCGCCCGAACAGCGCGACTACATGGATAGCTGGGAACACGGAACGTGAACCCCGAGGCAGTCAGCCTGCGCCGCCTGTAGACCCCGCCTTCGACGTAGTGACCGACCGCGATCTCCCCGACGAGCGTCCCACCGATCCGAGCGTCGCGTTTTTATCGGAGAGCGTGCAATTCTCGACGATGACCGACCTACGGGAGTACGCCGTCGTCGCTCTGGAGGCGATCGATGTCCGCTAACCGGAAGGGTGACCGCCGTGAGCGCGAGCTCGTCAACGCCCTCGACGAGGCTGGCTTCGCGGTGATGCGAGCGCCCGCAAGCGGCAGTGCGACCGAACGCGAGCTCCCGGACGTCCTCGCTGGAAACGGTGAGCGATTCTACGCCATTGAGGCAAAATCGAGCGCCGGCGACCCGATCTACCTCTCGGGCGAGGAAGTGGAGGCGTTGTTGTTCTTCTCGCAGAACTTCGGGGCGAAAGCACGGATCGCCGTCCGGTTCGACCGCGAGGACTGGTATTTTTTTCACCCCGGAGATCTCTACACCACCGACGGCGGCAACTACCGAGTGAAAAAGGAGACCGCGCTCGCGGACGGAACCGATTTCACGGAGTTCGTTGGCGATTCGACCCGAATGACCCTCGACGACCTGTAGGGCTGCTTTCGCGGTCGTTCGGGGGCGTCCCACTCAGGCGTCCGCTCGATCGGCGCTTCCGATCTCCGTCTTCCTCGTCGCCTGCATCCGGTCCCGATAGTCGTCCTCGCTCGTCCGTCGAAGCCGGGAGGCGGGGAACCGGTAGCGCTTTCGCTCGACCGTCTCTCCGGATTCGCGCGCGGAATCGACGTATTCCGCCTCGATGACCGGCTCGTGGGAGCCGTAGTCGGCGTTGGTGGCATACTCGCTCACCCGCCGTCCTTCGTCGGTTTCCACGGCGTCAGCGCGATCCGACGTGACGGCGGTCACTACGAGTCGGTTTCCGGTCTCGCGGTCCCGGACGGTCTCGCCGGGCTCGAACTGATGCGTCTCACAGAGGTAAGATCCCGTGGCTGCGGTCGACACGAACGTCTCGCGTCCACAGACCGCACAGACGCTGATCCGCTCGTCCGGCGCGGGGACGGTACCGTTCGTCACCTCCATGGCAACCCGTCGACGATGTTTACACCGGGCACCGCGGATCGCGGCGTCCGGACACGTACAGCTCCCGGCGTCAAGCGAGACGACGTACGTTCCACCGTCCGTCTCCACGATGTATCGTCGATCGCGGGTCGGTCGGATCGTCATCGGTTCGGTTCGCGCACGTGCGGTACGAGTCTCGGATTCGTTTTTGACCGTCGGATCGGTTTCGATCGTCGGATCCGATTCCCTCCGGTCGGGCTCGCCCGTGTGTTCCTCGGCGGAACCGATCGAGGGCTCCTGTGGAAACGGTGGTTCGTCCCCCGATCGATCGGGGGTATCGTCAGTTGACGCGGGTTTGTTGGGGGTGTGCGTCATTCGATCACTCGAAGGTATATTCCTTCGTTTCATGTGGAACTGGGTGCCCCGCGTATTTAAATTCCGCGTCGATCCTGGATCGCGAATCGGCGGTTCAGACCCTTTACCCAGCATCCTCTGGCCGCCTCGATATCGACGGAGGGCGTTTCGAAGTCCTTTTGAGGTAGCTGTACCGACTCGCGATATGGACATCGACGCGGAGCTTCGTCGGCAGATCGTCGTCTCCCTCGCCGCGGTTCTCGTCTTTCTTGCCGGCCTCGTCTACATCGGTCTCAGATACGGAAAGGCATCGGATCTACCCGTTGAGGGGTCGTTCGCATTGCCTCCCCAGGGCGCGCTCGCGCTCGTCGGTCTGCTTGCGGTGTTCGTTCTGTTAATGGCCGCCGTCGGCGCCTATCTGGTCCAGGCCAACGGCGACACCTGATCCCCGACTTTCGCGTTCGTCGCCGCCCTCGATCTGACTTGTGTTCCCGTTCTGGTCCGATCTCACGCGTCCGCGTCAGCGTCGCCGTTCGCTCCGTTCGCAGCCGCGCGCTCGCGCCAGTCCACGACCTCGTCGGCCGTCTCCAGCCGCCGTTCGTAGTAGGCCAGCGGGTCGCCGGCGACCTGCCAGTGGTCCTCCTCGTTGTGACAGATCCCGTAGGCCGAAAGCGTCTCGCAGGTCGGCGGCGGATACTGCGTCCCGGTGTCATCGCGCAGGAACTCCGTCTGATAGCGGATGGCCTCCGCATCGAGGCTCGTGCCCTCACAGAAGGTGACGACCTCCTCGGGAGACATGTCCAACCCAGTCAGGAAGGCCATCAGCGCGAACTCTTCGGGGGCTGACAGCTCGGTCCCCCGTTCGGTCTTCTCGATCAGGTTTCGCATGCACGGCGGAAACAGGTCCGGAACGATCACCTCGATCGCGCCGACGCGAGGGCGCTCGGAGAGTAGCCGCCGCAAGTCCTCAACTTCGGAGGACAGTTCGGCAGCCAGTTCGTCGTCGTCGGCGAACTCGAAGGGAAGTCCCTCAAGAACTCGATCATGGATCGCCCGTTCGAGACACCGAAGGAGGTCCTCGCGGTCGATCGGGATCGATCCGTCGGCGAGTTCGCGGTTCACGAGCCGCCATCGATCGCCCCATTCGCGCGAGGAAAGTTCGAGGTAGGGACCGACGTCGATACGGTAGCGAGTTCGACTCGGATCCGCGCTTCGACGGTCGGAGTCCGACCGGACCGCGTCCTCGAGATCGAACTCCCGGAGGACGTCGTTGAGATCGATGGATACGGTTCCGATCGATCGAAGTTCGTCGTCGCGATCGAGGTCCGTGACGAGCCGTTCGATCGCCGTCCTGGCCTCGGCACGCGCGTATTTCTCGATAGCAGCCTCGGACTCGAGGATCGACACGAGGATCCGTGCGATCGGGTACGAGAGCAGTTCGGCCCGTTCGTCGTAGGTGTCCGGCGTTTCGCTTTCGACAGTCCCCTCGGTCAGCGCCCGTTCGACACGTTCGCGACCGCGCTCTACGGCCGGGGCTCCCTCCGCGACCATCGCAGGTAGCGAGACGTCGGCGGTCGCGACGGCCGTTCGGGCCGCCTGGAGGAACGGGTAGCGCGCGTGAAGCCGGTCCATCTCGAAGCGGGGTTGGGTGCGGGGTCGAATAAGCGGTGTGGTCGGGCGGCCTCACGAAACCGAACGCGAGGCTGCCGCGCCCCGTCGGCATCAACGTGCTTATTATCGCGGGCGAACCACACCACGGCGAATGACCGACCACGGTGACACGCGGGAGACGGACGCGAACGCGACGGCCTCGGACGACTCCGAGGAGGAACCGACCGTTCCCATTCGATGTTCGGCGTGTGACACCACGACCCGTGTTCCGCTATCGGATCTCTCCGATTCGATCGACCGCCACAACGAGAGCCGCCACGACGGCGAGGCGATTGCCGAGGTTGCGCCGGGCGTTGCCGATCGATTGGCGGATCTCGTGGCACGCGATCTCGGGTTGCTTGAGGAGGAGTGATCGGTCGCTGCGTAACGGGCTGGTGGATGCGTATTGCTTTGCTCGTCGGCTCCGGTTTTCGTCCCGCACCGCTTGACGATTGGATTCGAAGAAGCGCCCGGAGCGGGATTTGAACCCGGAGCTCGTCGCTCGCATGCGCTCGCTCGTGCTCAGGTTCAAATCCAATTGATAAGTGGTCGGCTCCGGATTTCGTCTCACTCGGCTCGATGATCGGACCCAAAGAAGCGCCCGGAGCGGGATTTGAACCCGCGTCACGACCGTGACAGGGTCGTATGATGGGCCACTACACCATCCGGGCAGATAGTTGCAGCGAGGAAGCGCCCGGAGCGGGATTTGAACCCGCGTCACGACCGTGACAGGGTCGTATGATGGGCCACTACACCATCCGGGCCTGCTGCATCTGCGGGTAGCCGTGTGCAATAAATAAGGCTTGCCATCCACCACAGGCGTGCCGATTACTCTCATCCGGCGCGGGGATGAGTCTGCTTTGGCGATCCAGCCCTGCGCGATGACGCTCCCCATTCGGCGATCCGAGCCGTCTCCAACGCTCCCGCCCTCGATCCCTCCTCACGACCGATTGCAGCGTCACGCTTTTATATCGATGTTGCATGTGTTTCGATAGCATTCGCCCGCAATCCGGTAGTCGTACGTCCCGAACCAGGTTGGCAACCCTTATGCATCTAGGGCCAATAGCCACCTGTAGTATCTCGTGATAGCTTCTTCCCCCAGCACCCATGGTAAACGTAACTGACCACAAATTCGTTCCCGACCACGAGCTCCTTGACGACCCCGAGGAAATCGACGAGGTGCTCGCGGAGTACAATGTATCAAAGACTGACCTCCCGAAGATCAAACGCACCGACCCGGCGTTGCCCGACGACGCCGAACCGGGCGACGTGATCCGGATCGTTCGAGAGTCGCGAACGACCGACCGGGCGATCGTATACCGGCTCGTAATTTCATGAATAGGCAAGCACGACGCGCGGTCTCGCGTGAGTACTTCTCGGACGAACGGCTCGCAGAACACCACTTTCGATCGTTCAACAACTTTCTCGATCGCGGCATGCAGGACGTCGTCGACGAGAAGGAGACGATCGAGACCGACATCGGCGACAAGGAGGGCCAAGAGCCCGTCTACGTCGAACTCGGCGACGTTCGGATGGTCACCCCTCGCGTCCGCGAGGCCGACGGCTCCGAGGAATTGCTCTACCCCCAGGAGGCCCGCCTGCGAAACATCACCTACTCCGCGCCGGTCTTCATGGAGATGTCGATCGTCCGCGGCGGCGAGGAGGAACCGGAGACGGTCGTCGATACCACGGAAACGAAAGTCGGACGAATGCCCGTCATGGTCGGATCGAGAAAGTGCAACATGGCCGGCTTCTCCGACGAGGAGTTGATCGACATCGGCGAAGACCCCGTCGATCCGGGCGGCTACTTCATCGTCAACGGCTCCGAGCGCGTTCTCATGACCTCCGAGGACCTCGCGCCGAACAAGATCCTCGCCGAGTACGACACGAAGTACGGCGACGAGATCCAGGTCGCAAAGACGTTCTCCCAACGGCGCGGTTATCGTGCGCTCGTGCTGTGTGAGCGCAACCGCGAGGGGCTTCTCGAGGTGTCGTTCCCGTCCGTGTCGGGGTCGATCGACTTCGTGACTCTCGTGCGCGCACTCGGACTGGAGTCCGACGAGGAGATCGTCCACCGCGTCTCCGACGACCCGGAGATCGTGAAATACATGCTCGAGAACCTGGAGGAAGCCTCCGTTCAGACCGAGGAGGAAGCCATCGAGGAACTCGGTAAGCGCGTTGCCAGCGGCCAGGGCAAAAACTACCAGCTCAAACGGGCCAACTACGTCATCGATCGCTACCTCCTGCCGCACCTCCACGAGGAGGGCGTCGAGGAGGAGGACGTTCGGATCAACAAGGCCTACTACCTCTGCCGGATGGCGGAGGCGTGTTTCGAACTCGCTCTCGGTCGCCGCGAATCCGACGACAAGGACCACTACGCCAACAAACGGCTGAAGGTCTCCGGCGACCTGATGAGGGACCTCTTCCGGACGGCGCTGAACAAGCTCGCCCGGGACGTGAAATACCAGCTTGAACGCGCGAACATGCGTAATCGACAGCTCACCGTCAACACCGTCGTTCGATCGGACGTGTTGACCGAGCGGCTCGAACATCCGATCGCGACGGGCAACTGGGTGGGCGGCCGGTCGGGCGTCTCCCAGCTCGTCGATCGGACGGACTACATGGGTGTGCTGTCACACCTCCGTCGGCTTCGATCGCCGCTTTCGCGATCGCAGCCGCACTTCGAGGCGCGGGACCTGCATGCGACCCAGTGGGGACGCATCTGTCCCTCCGAGACGCCGGAGGGGCCCAACTGTGGACTCGTGAAGAACTTCGCGCAGGCGATGGAGCTATCACAGGACGTCGAGGACGAACAGGGACTCAAACGCGAACTGGCGTCGATGGGTGTCGAGGGGATCCCCGGCATCGAGGGCGTCGAACGAACCACGGCGGACGACTAATATGTCATCAGAACGCGAGGCGAAAGTCTACGTCAACGGTAGCCTGGTCGGGACGCATCCGGACCCGAGCGGGCTCGCAGAACAGATCCGAGAGGCACGACGTCGCGGCGACGTCTCCGAGATGGTCAACGTCTCGGTGAAAGATCGCACCCGCGAGGTGATCGTCAACGCCGACGCGGGTCGCGCTCGACGCCCCCTTATCGTCGTCGAGGACGGGGAGCCGCTTCTCACTGACCAGGAGATCGAGTCGATCGAGAACGACGACCTCGAATTTGAGGACCTCGTCGATCGTGGCTACGTCGAGTTCATCGACGCCGAAGAGGAGGAGGACGTCTACGTCGCGATCGACGAGGACGACCTGAACGAGGACCACACCCACCTGGAGATCGACCCGCAGCTCATCTTCGGGATCGGTGCGGGCATGATTCCGTATCCCGAACACAACGCCAGCCCCCGAATTACGATGGGAGCAGGGATGATGAAACAGTCGCTCGGGCTGCCGTCGGCCAACTACCGGATCCGTCCGGACACCCGACAGCACCTGATGCACTACCCACAGCTGTCGATGGTGAAGACCCAGACGACGGAGCAGATCAACTTCGACGACCGCCCAGCGGCCCAGAATTTCGTCGTCGCGGTCATGTCCTACGAGGGATTCAACATCGAGGACGCTCTCGTCATGAACCAGGGGTCGGTCGATCGGGCACTCGCTCGCTCGCATTTCTTCCGGACCTACGAGGGCGAGGAGCGTCGCTATCCCGGCGGTCAGGAGGACCGCTTCGAGATTCCGAGCCAGGACGTCCGCGGTGCTCGCGGCGAGGACGCATACACGCACCTCGACGAGGACGGCCTCGTCAATCCCGAGACGAAGGTCGACGAGTCGTCCGTCCTGCTTGGTAAGACGAGCCCGCCGCGGTTCCTCGAGGAGCCCGACGACATGGGCGGACTCTCCCCGCAGAAGCGTCGGGAGACCTCCGTCACGATGCGCTCGGGAGAGGACGGCGTCGTCGACACCGTCACGCTGATGGAGGGTGAGGACGGCTCGAAGCTCTCGAAGGTGAAGGTCCGCGACGAGCGGATCCCGGAACTCGGTGACAAGTTCGCCTCCCGACACGGCCAGAAGGGCGTCGTCGGACACCTTGCACCCCAGGAGGACATGCCCTTCACCGAGGAGGGAGTCGTTCCGGACCTCATCTTGAATCCGCACGCGCTACCGTCACGGATGACGGTCGGTCACGTTCTGGAGATGCTCGGCGGCAAGGTCGGCTCGCTTCGCGGCGAGCGTGTCGACGGCACGCCCTTCCAGGGCGAGGACGAACCGGAGCTTCGTGGCTCGCTCGAGGAGAACGGCTTCAAATCCTCGGGCAAGGAAGTCATGTACTCCGGCGTCACCGGCGAGAAGATCGAGGCGGAGATCTTCGTCGGAACCATCTTCTATCACAAGCTCTACCACATGGTCTCGAACAAACTGCACGCCCGCTCGCGCGGGCCGGTGCAGGTTCTGACCCGCCAGCCGACCGAGGGACGCGCCCGCGAGGGCGGTCTGCGTGTCGGCGAGATGGAACGGGATACCGTCATCGGACACGGCGCGGCGATGGTGCTCAATGAGCGACTTCTCGAGTCCTCGGACGCGGAGAACGTCTACATCTCCGAGGAGACGGGACTCGTCGCCGTCGAGGACCGCGAACAGCGCCGGGTCTACGATCCGGTGACTGGCGACGAGGACGACATCCACGAGCTGGAGGTCAGCTACGCGTTCAAGCTCCTGCTCGATGAGATGATCGCACTCGGCATTCGACCGAAGCTCGAACTGGAGGACGCGGTCTAGGAGACACACAAACATGTCAATGCAAACACCAAAAGAACTCGGCGGCATCTCCTTCGGGCTGATGGACCCGGAGACGTATCGGGACATGTCCGCAACCAAGGTCATTACGGCGGACACCTACGACGACGACGGGTATCCGATCGACATGGGGCTCATGGATCCCCGACTCGGCGTCATCGATCCCGGCCTGGAGTGTCGGACCTGCGGGGCTCACTCCGGATCGTGTAACGGTCACTTCGGCCACATCGAACTCGCTGCGCCAGTCATCCACGTCGGCTTCACCAAGCTCATTCGTCGGCTCCTTCGATCGACGTGCCGTGAGTGCGGGAAACTCGCGCTCGAGGAACACGAACGCGAGGAGTTCCGCGAGCGCTACGCTCGTGCAAAGGAACTCGGCGAGGACCAAAACGACGTCCTGAAGGCCGCGGTTCGTCAGGCCAGAAAGGCCTCGACATGCCCGTTCTGTGGCGACCCCCAGGCGGACATCAAACACGAGAAACCGACGACCTACTACGAAGTCCAAGACGTCCTCTCCGGGGAGTACTCCGAACACATCGCCGAGGCGATGCAGCCTGACTCCGACGACGAGGACGACACGGGTACGTCTCCCTCCGAGTTGGCCGACGAGACCGGGATCGCCCTCGACCGGATCAATAACATCCTGGCCGGGGAGTTCCGGCCGCGAGACGAGGACCGTCGCGCGATCGAACGCGCGCTTGACGTCGACCTGACCGAGGAGGACATGAATAAGCTCATGCCCTCGGACGTCCGCGACTGGTTCGAGGACATCCCCGACGAGGATCTGGAGGTACTCGGGATCGACTCCGAACACTCCCGTCCCGAGTGGATGATCCTGACCGTCCTGCCGGTTCCGCCAGTGACCACCCGGCCGTCGATCACGCTCGACAACGGCCAGCGGTCCGAGGACGACCTCACCCACAAGCTCGTTGACATCATCCGCATCAACCAGCGGTTCATGGAGAACCGGGAGGCGGGTGCGCCACAGCTCATCATCGAGGACCTCTGGGAACTGCTTCAGTATCACGTCACCACGTTCATCGACAATGAGATCTCCGGCACGCCCCCCGCCAGACACCGTTCCGGACGCCCGCTGAAGACGCTCTCACAGCGTCTCAAGGGCAAGGAAGGCCGATTTCGCGGATCGCTTTCGGGGAAACGCGTGAACTTCTCCGCCCGGACCGTCATCTCGCCGGACCCGACGCTCTCGCTCAACGAGGTCGGCGTCCCCGACCGAGTCGCAACGGAGATGACCCAGACGCTGAACGTCACCGAGCGAAACGCGGAGAATGCCCGCCAGTACGTTCGAAACGGTCCCGAGACGCATCCGGGCGCGAACTACGTCCGCCGCCCCGACGGCCGACGCCTCAAGGTGACCGAGACGAACTGCGAGGAACTCTCCGAGAAGGTCGAGGAGGGGTGGGAGGTCAATCGTCATCTCATCGACGGCGACATCGTGATCTTCAACCGGCAGCCCTCGCTCCACCGGATGTCGATCATGGCCCACGAGGTCGTGGTGATGCCATACAAGACCTTCCGGCTCAATACCACGGTCTGTCCGCCCTATAACGCCGACTTCGACGGCGACGAGATGAACATGCACGCCCTCCAGAACGAGGAGGCGCGTGCCGAGGCGCGCGTGTTGATGCGCGTCCAAGAACAGATCCTCTCGCCGCGGTTCGGCGAGAACATCATCGGTGCCATTCAGGACCACATCTCCGGGACGTATCTCCTGACTCACACGAATCCGGAATTCACCGAGACGCAGGCACTCGACTTACTGCGTGCGACGCGCGTTGACGAACTGCCTGAGGCTGACGGGGCCGACGACGGGGAGGAATACTGGACCGGCCAGTCGCTGTTCTCCGAGCTGTTGCCCGACGACCTCGAACTCGAATTCACTTCCTCGACCGGCGACGACGTCCGGATCGAAAACGGACAGCTCGTCGAGGGGACGATCGACGAGGACGCGGTCGGTGCCTTCGGCGGCGACGTCGTCGATACGATCACCAAGGAGTACAGCGAGACGCGTGCCCGGGTGTTCATAAACGAGGTCGCGGCGCTCGCGATGCGGGCGATCATGCACTTCGGCTTCTCGATCGGTATCGACGACGAGTCGATCCCGGCACCCGCAGAAGAGCAGGTCGACGAGGCGATCGACAACGCCTACGATCGCATCGACGACCTGATCGATTCCTACGAGGTCGGCGAACTCGAGAGTCTGCCCGGCCGAACGGTCGATGAGACCCTCGAGATGAAGATCATGCAGACGCTCGGGAAAGCCCGTGACTCCGCCGGCGAGATCGCCGATCAGCACTTCGGCGACGACAACCCGGCGGTCGTGATGGCCCGTTCCGGCGCGCGTGGATCGATGCTGAACCTCACCCAGATGGCCGGCTGTGTCGGCCAGCAGGCGGTTCGTGGTGAGCGGATCAACCGCGGCTACGAGGATCGGACCCTCTCCCATTACAAGCCCGACGATCTGTCGGCTGAGGCACACGGCTTCGTGGAGAACTCCTACCGCGGCGGACTCACCCCGCGTGAGTTCTTCTTCCACGCGATGGGTGGCCGCGAGGGGCTCGTCGATACGGCGGTTCGAACCTCGAAGTCCGGCTACCTCCAGCGACGTCTCATCAATGCGCTCTCGGAACTGGAGGCCCAGTACGACGGGTCGGTCCGGGATACCTCCGGCAGGCTCGTCCAGTTCGAGTTCGGCGAGGACGGAACCTCGCCGATCAAGGTCTCCTCCAGCGAGGACTACGAGATCGAGGTCGAACAGATCGCCGATCGCGTGCTCTCCGCGGAGTTCGCCGACGCCGGCGAAAAGAAGGAGTTCCTCGGACGCAAAGAGCGCCCGACGAACATCTCCGAACACGCCGGTCCCGGCTTGAACAAGGCGCAGGGACTGGAGGTGGAATCCGATGACTGAACACGACGAGTACGAATACGTCACCAACGACATCGAGGCGCTGATCGAGGACACGGATCTCCCGCTACGCCTCAGGAAACGACTCTACGAGACCATCGACGAGAAGGCCGACGAACACGGCGGAATCACCACCGAACAGGCCAACGACATCATCACCGGCGTCGAGAACCGCTATCTCGACACCCGCGTCGATCCCCTCGATCCGGTCGGAACGGTCTCGGCGCAGTCCATCGGGGAGCCGGGAACCCAGATGAGCGTTCCGTACGATGAGCGTGTCCTCGTTCGTCGTGACGGGGAGACGGAGATCACTGAGATAGGCTCGGTCGTCGACGATATCGTTGACTCCCGCGAGTCGCGGGCGTTCGGCGATCACGAGGTCACGATCGCCCCCGAAGGGCTGGAGACACTGAGTCTTGGTGAGGACGAGCAGGTAACGTGGAAACAAGTCGAAGAGGTGAGCCGTCACGAAACGCCGGCTGAACTCCTTCGGTTCGAACTCGAATCCGGACGGACGATCCGGGCAACCAAGTCGCACTCGTTCGTCACTCGACGCGAAAACGAAGTCGTTCCCGTCGCCGGTGAAAAACTCACGGAGGACGATTGGCTCCCCGTTGTGGCTTCTTTCGACGGCGAGAACACGACTGAGATCGATCTCCGTGAGTTCCTTCCATCGAACGACTACTGGTACACCTCCACCGTGACCGACGGTGGCGTCGAGGCCGTTCCCGGTGGAGAGGATCAGCTTCGTAACAAGCGGGACGCTCTCGAATGCGGTGAACTGGATGAGCACGCCGTGTATCCCGTCGACGGTACCGGTTCGCTTCCCGAGCGATTCCCGCTCGACGAGGAGACCGGCTTCTTCCTCGGTGCGTGGCTGGCGGACGGCTCGCTTACTGACGATTCCGTCTCGGTTTCGAACGTCGATCCCGCGCTCCAGAACCGGATCCGTGCGTTCGCGAATCGATTCGATCTGACGGTCAACGAATACGAGAACGACAGCGAATCCGCCCAAGGCTCCGACATCCGAGTCAATGGGTCCATCCTCGCGGACTTCCTCCGTGAAGAATGTCTGGAAGAGGGGGCAAAAATCGTCCCCGGATTCGTGTTCGGTGCGAACGATGCATTCGTTCGCGGAACTCTTCGCGGATACTTCAGTGGCGACGGAATCGTCGATCGAAATTCCGTTCGGTCCAGTTCCACGAGTCACCGACTCACTGCCGGAATCGCTCTCCTGCTCGCGCGGATCGGCGTCCATGCCACGCTTGCAGAACAGAACGACTCGCGGACGCTCCGGATTCGAAAAAAGGACGTCAAGCAGTTCGCCGATCTCGTCGGTATGGTCGGCGAGCGTGGTGCGGAACTCTTCTCGCTCGCCGACGACGTGGATGCCGATGGTCCCGACGCGACTGATCAAATCCCGAACTTCGGTGATTCGCTCCGCGACGTTGCATCCGATGCAGGCATTTCGAGTCGCCACGTGAACGCAGCGTCTCAGCGACAGCGAATCGATCGGACACGTCTTGAAAGCCTCGTCGACGAAGCCGAAGCTGCCGGCGTTGACACCGACGCGCTCGATGTCCTTCGACAGGCTGTCGACGGCGACGTCGTCTGGGATCGCATCGAGTCGATTGAGACGGTCACAAGCGACTACGAGTACGTCTACGACTTCTCCGTCGCGGGCCTTGAGACGTTCACCACTGCGGAGGGCGTCGTGACACACAACACGATGAATACCTTCCACTACGCGGGCGTCGCCGAGATCGACGTCACGCAGGGCCTCCCCCGTCTCATCGAGTTGGTGGACGCCCGGAAGACGCCGGATACGCCGATGATGACGGTCCACCTCCAGGGCGAGTACGCCACCGACCGCGAGCGTGCTCACGAGGTCGTCTGGTCCATCGAGTCGACGAAGATACTCGCGCTCGGAGACGTCTCGACGAACGTTGCGGACATGATCGTTCGTATCGACCTGAACGACGAGACGCTCTTGGAGCGGTGGCCGACCCACACCGACGCCACCGAGGTCGCGGAGATAATCTCGGAGACGATCGAGGATGCGCTTGGCGTCGACACCCGCCAGGCCGGCACCGTCATCGAGTTCGGTCCCAGTCAGCCGAGCTACCGAGAGCTCCTCCAGCTCGTCGAGCAGCTTCGCGAGGTCGTCTTCAAGGGTATCGAAGAGGTCGACCGCGTCGTCATCCGCAAGGAGCAACTCGACGACGGCAGCGAGGAGTTCGTCCTCTATACCGAGGGATCGGCCTTCGGCGACGTCCTCTCGATCGAGGGCGTGGACGACACGCGAACCACGTGTAACAACATCCACGAGATCTATCGCAACCTCGGCGTCGAGGCGGCCCGCGAGGCCATCATCGACGAAACGATGAACACGCTCGAAGAGCAGGGGCTCGACGACGTGAACATCCGTCACCTGATGCTCGTCGCCGACATCATGACTAACAACGGCGAGATCGAGTCGATCGGCCGTCACGGCATTTCGGGTTCGAAGGAATCGGTGCTCGCGCGCGCAGCCTTCGAGGTGACCGTCAATCACCTGCTCGATGCGGCCGTTCACGGCGAGTACGACGAACTCGACGGCGTCATCGAGAACGTCATCGCCGGCAAGCCGGTCGCCGTTGGTACCGGCGACGTCGACCTCCGGATGGGATCGCGGTCGGAAAGCGGCTCGAACCGGGCTGACGACTGATGCGTGTCGAGCTCTCCGATGAGGCACGACGGTACATCGCTCGGTTCGACGAACTCACCGACGTGACCCCGATCGACTGCCTCGTGGAGGGCGATCGGCTCGTGTTTCTCGTCCCCGCCGGCGAGATGGCCGCGGCGATCGGCCAGGCGGGCGACACTGTAGCGCGGGTCGAAGAGCGGCTCGGAATGTCGATCGAACTCGTCGAGAACGCGGACACCCCCGAGGCGTTCGTCGCGAACGCGCTCGCGCCCGCGGCCGTCCGAGCAGTAACGATCTCAGAGCAGAACGACCGGGTGGCCTACGTCGAGGTGGCCGATGCCGATCGTGGCGTCGCGATCGGCTCGTCGGGACGGACCATCGAGACCGCACGGACGCTTGCAGCCCGCCACCACGACGTTGACGACATCCAGTTGACCTGAGACGCACTGGGCTCGGGGCTCAGCCTCGTTGCCGCGGTCGATCGCGATGGCACGATCGGTATCGGATGTCCCGACCGATCGGTTTTAACTATCCCTGTGTCTACTCGGATTCATGGGCATCGATACCATTCTGCTCGCAGTCGGCGCGGACAACGACGAACGGATCCGTCGAATCGGTACTGAGACCGCGGATGTCGCCGGCCCCTGTGGGGCTGACGTCGTCTTGGCACACGTCTATACTGAAGAGGAATTTGACCGGAGCCGAGAACGTCTCAACATCGATCCTGACAGCGAGGAGTCGACTCCCGACCACGTTGCAGGTCGTCACGCTTCGATCCGCGATCTCGAAGACCGGATGGAGGAAGACGACATCGCGACTCACGTTCGGGGCATTGTCGGGGATCGTGGGCAATCGATCGTCGAACTCGCCGAGGAGTTCGAGGCGGACCGTGTCATCGTCGGCGGGCGAAAACGGTCCCCGACCGGCAAGGCCGTCTTCGGCAGCCTCGCCCAGGAGGTCATGCTCTCTGCGCCGTGTCCGGTCACGTTCGTCCGCGAGGACCTTCTGGAGTGATCGGCGTCTGAATCCCGGTCGTGCGGGGTTCGCCGGCAATTCACATACGGAAGCGAGGATCACCGCCATTGATGTGCCGCCGGACCTGCCTTCCGGGTGATGTATTACGTGGGCGTTGACCTCGGGGCCACGAACGTCCGTGCGGTCGTCGGTGACGGAACGGCGACGATCCTCGGCACTGGGGAGACGGGAACGCCGCGCGGACCGACCGGGATCGCGGTCACCGAGGCCGTCCTCTCGGTGATCCGTGAGGCGTGTTCGAACGCGGGAGTCGACCCTGGCGACGTCGAGGCGGCCGGGATCGCATCGATCGGACCTCTCGATCTGGCCGCCGGGGCCGTCGAGAACCCGGCGAATCTTCCGAGTTCGATCGACACTATTCCCCTTACCGGTCCGATCTCGGAGTTGTTGGGGACCGATCAGGTTCACCTTCACAACGATACGAACGCGGGCGTCATCGGCGAGCGATTCCACAGCGATCGCAACCCCGACGACATGGCCTACATAACGATCTCGACGGGCATCGGCGCCGGCGTCGCGGTCGACGGAACCGTCCTCTCGGGATGGGACGGCAACGCTGGCGAGGTCGGCCATATGACGATCGATCCCGAGGGAACGATGACCTGTGGATGCGGGCGCGCGGGCCACTGGGAGGCGTACTGTTCGGGGAGTAACGTGCCCGACTACGCGAGAACGCTCCACGAGCAGACCGCCAGCGAGACGGCGCTTCCGGTCGAGGATCCCGACTTTTCGGCAAAGGACGTCTTCGAGTATGCCGGCGAGGACGACTTCGCGGACCTCGTGATCGACCGACTCGCACGCTGGAACGCGATCGGGGTGGCCAACGTCTGTCACGCCTACGCTCCGCTCGTCGTCTCAATCGGTGGTGCGGTCGCACTCAACAATCCCGAACTCGTCGTCGATCCCGTCCGCGAGCAGCTGGCGGACCTCGTGTTCGTCAACGTTCCCGAGCTCCGCCTGACCGAACTCGGTGACGAGGTCGTCGTCAAGGGTGCGCTGGCAAGCGCGCTCACCGGCGGCACCGGCGACCGGTCGCGCGCGTAACCCCGAATCGTTTCGTCCTTCCGACGTTTCCCCGATTCGACCGCAAGGTTCCAGGGGTTCGGGCTCGAAACGGAGGTAATGAGCGAGGAAACGCTTTCCGATCGGATCGAGACGTGGATGGTCGGACAGATGCCGATCATCCAGATGCACGGCGGGACGAGCGTCGTGCGCAAAGCCGATCCCGACACCGGCGAGGTCGTGATCGAACTCGGCGGCACCTGTTCCGGATGCGGTATCTCGAACGTCACGGCCACGAACATCAAACGCGACCTCCTCTTGGAGTTCGAGGCCATAGAGGAGGTCGTCGTTCGCGTCCCCTCGTCGGGTGATTCGGGTGCGTCCACCGTCGAGGGCGGCCGTGGCGGCGATCTCCAGTACGGAAACGAATCTCCCGAACACCTCTGATCATGAGACGGGACAGGCGTCGGACCGTGTATGCGATCTCGCGTTCTCGTGAACGATCATGACGCGACTGCGGGTGATGACGTACAACGTTCGCCTCGCGAACCCGGGCGACGGACACGATCGATGGCTGTTTCGTCGTGACGGCGTGACGTCGCTCGTTCGCTTTCACGCCCCCGACATCGTCGGCTTTCAGGAACCACGTGTCGGACAGCGTGAGGACCTCCGTGAGTCACTGTCCGAATATACGGTTCACGGTCGGGGCCGCCTTGAGGACGGCTCCGGCGAGGGCTGTCCGATCGCGGTTCGCTCCGACCGGTGGCAGGTTCGCGATCACGACACCTTCTGGCTCTCGGAGACGCCGGAGCGTCCCGGACCCGGATGGGACGCCTCCCACCCGCGTATCGTGACGTGGGCCCGAATCGCTCCGACCGACACGGGTGCGCTCTCCGATCTCGATGCGGACGCACTCACCGTCTTCAACACCCACCTCGACCACCGCAGCGCCCGTGCTCGTCGGCGAGGCGCGGCGATGTTGGCCGATCGACTTGCGACGATCGCGGACGGGACTCCCGTCGTCGTGCTTGGCGATCTCAACTGCCGTTCCGACAGCAGGCCCTCCCGGATCCTGCGTGGAAACGCCGATCGCGACTCCGACGTCGGCAAGCCGGCAGTTCCCCTCGTGGACGCCGTCGAATCGGCGCCGCTCCGACACGGCCCGACGACGAGTCTCACCGACTTCCGGTCGCTGATCACCGATCGGCGGATCGACCACGTGCTAGTCTCCACGGAGATCGACGCCGAAGCGGCCGCGACGATCGCCGATCTCGACGATCGCGGTCGGTTCCCATCCGATCACCTTCCCGTGCTTGTGCGCCTGCGACTATGAGTTCGAATCACTTGGCGGCATACCGCGCGAGGACCTCCTCGTAGCCCCGTTCTGCGTTCTCGTAGGTTTCTCGAAGGTCGTCGATCGGCGTCTCGGTGGCGTCGACCCGCAGGTCGTCATAATACGGTGTGACCGGGTCGTGTTCGCACGTCGAGGCGACGATCAATGCCGCGGATCCGACGGACAGGTCCGTCCGGGAATCACCGCCGGCCTCACGCCCTGCCGCGAGCGCATCGATGAGCCGGCTCGCAAGCGGTTCGGAGCTGTGGGCACTCGACTCGTAGGCTCGCAGTGCCCGTTCTATCACTGCTGGTCCGGCAAGGTGGGTTCCCGCAACGGTGACGTTTTCGCCCTCCCGATGTCCGGACCACTCCGGACAGTCACTCCCGGTGAACGCGAACGATCCGTCGGTGCCGACGCCGTGGACCTGGCGTCGATCGCGCGCCTCGTCGGCGCGCAACAGTCCGCCGATCGCGTCGTCGATCAGCAGTCCATCGGCGAGATACTTCATCGCTCGCTCCCCGAGTTCGGCGTCGACGTGCGATTGGACCGCGATCGCCGCGTCCTCCGAGGCGAACGGACAGAGGCGCCCGACGCCGGGAAGCGGCGTCGTGACCGCGACGCCGAATCGGCGGTAGCGCTCGCCTGCTTCGTCGGAAAACGCCTCGCGGACGCAGACGCTGAAGGTCACGTTTCGGCCGTCGGCTCCGTCCGCGTCGCTTCGTTTTCGTTTGCGCCTCCGCAGTCCCTGCGGGATCGGGACCCGTCGGGGTCCGGCGTCGAGATGGAACCGGTCGTGCTCGCGGCGTCGAGCCCGAGCGCGTGCCGGAGGCTCAGCCACACGAGCACCGTCGCCACGACGATGTCGAACCGAACCGGAAGCGAGCGAGCGGCGAGATCCACGACGCCGATCGGACCCCCAAGCACGACGGCGACGCCGTGAAGGTAGGCCGGGACTGCGAGGCCGGCAGCTGCGAGTTCCGGAGTCGCGGTACCCGAACGCAGATCCGCCCACCCGTGATCGAGCATCGGTCCGCCGGCGAAGAACAAGACGATCCCGGAGAGGACCGCGATGTTGAGGTAGAATCCGAATCCGCCGGTCATCCCGAGGCCGGCACGGAGGTGTTCTGCGACCGCGGATCCGAGCAACCACTCGTGGCGTGCGGGGTAGATGACGGTCGCGTAGGAGACGGCGGTCATCAATCCCGCCATGACTCCGGCGGCGACGCGCGCGTCCGCCCAATGTCTCGCCTGTCGGTTCCGGAAGGCCGAATCGCGGCTCTCGACGGGATGTCCGGCCGTCGCCAGCCGTGTTTCCAGCGTATCCGCCGTGACGGTCGATGCGTCGTATCGAATGCCGACCGTGGCGGTTCCGTAGCTCGCGGTGGCAGCGTACACCCCGTCGATCGACTCGAGTGCCTCCTCGATGCGTCCCGGACAGCCGAGACAGTCGATCGATTCGATCTCGAAGACGGTTCGGTCCGCCTCCGGCGGGACCCGCGTGGTCGCCGGGGCGGTCGGCCCGTCTCGACGCTCACCCGCCGGCTCCCGACATCGGTCACATCGGTCACGTTCCCGGCCGTTCGTGTCGGTCATCGTTGTCTTCGTCTCCCGTCCGCATTGAGTCGGGGACGGATCATCAAACCATCGGCTCCGTTCGATCGGGTTCGGGATGAAACGAACCGACGGCGGTGTGATCGATCGGCGTTTCGCCGCTTCCGGAATCGTCGGGCTGTCGTCGATCTCCGGACTGGAGTGTCTCGCGTGTCGTCCATCCCGTCGGCTCCGCTCTCGATGTTGGCAGTACGTTCCTCTCTCGGGAGTTCACCCTGATCGACCGCTCACCCGAACAGCCGTTCGCGGATCGAGCGTGGTGCCGGACGCTCCGCGAGCAGCACCGAGCAGTCGACCTCGTTGACGACCTCGAGATGTAACGAATCGGTCAACAGCCGGGAGAGCAGCCCTCGTTCGGTCGCACCCAGGATCAACAGCGTGTGCTCGGCCGCCTCCCGCTCGATCGCCTCCTCTATGTTCCCGGAGTCGTCGACGCGGAGGTCGGCGTCGGTGATGCCCTGATCGAGTGCCCACTCCTCGAGGAACTGCTCGCCATCCGCCCGTTCTTCGGGTCCATCGACGACGTGGAACAGTGACACGGCCGATCCGACGACCGATCGAAGCATGCCGGCGACCTCGACGCTCAACGCCGAGTTCGGACCGCCCGAGATCGGAATGAGGACTCGCGAGAGGTCGAGTCCGCGATTCTTGACGACGAGGAAATCGCTCGGGAGCCGGCTCGTGAGCTCGGTGAGGGGACGTTCGGCCTGCGCGTCGCTCCACAGTCGGTCGTCGTCCCACCCCATCACCACGAGGTTCGGATCGGTCCGGCGAGCGGCGTTGAACACCTCCTCGAACGAGCGGTTCGTGATCACCATTGATGTCTTCAGGCCGGCGTCGTAGTCCTCGGCGACCTCCCGAAGCGGCTCCATGAGCCGGTCTGACTCCGCCATGATGCGCTCGCGTTGACGCTGGCCCGGATCGCCGGGACGACGTCCTGGCGTCTGTATCACGTGAACCGCATGAACGATCGCCCCTTCCCGTGCGCTTGCGAGCGTGCTGGCCAGCCTGATGAGCTCCGATTCGGTCCGCGGGTTCGCTATCGGCACCATGATGCGGTAGGTTCCCTCGCTCGAGAGCCCCTGTTCGGTGGGATCGAGCATCGGGACGTACGATCGACCCACGAGCCGACCGGAGGTCCACTCGCGAAGCGTGAGACGCCGTTCGATGCCCTCGAAGCGAGCGGACTCGAGGCGGTCCTCACTCGTCTGGAAGTAGTTGACGAGGGTGACGAGCGCCACGCCGCCGAGGGTGTTCCCCAGAAGCACCGGCAGGACGAACCCGGTTATTCCCGGTAGGATCGCCAGTTCGCCGTGTAACATGAGATAAAACGCCTCCGAAAAGGAGACGACCACGTGAAAGAGGCCCCCGATCGGGATCGCGAGGAAGGCAAGGTAGGTGACGACCACCCGGGAGATGGTATCGCGAGCACTGAAGCCGACCCAGACGACGCCGGCGACGATCAGCCCCGCGAAGACGGCCTTCGAGAACAGCGACCACCAGGGCGTCTCGAAGGCCCCGTGGCGGCCGAGTTCGAGCGCCTTCTCGGCGGTGGCAGGGTCGAAGACGCCGCCGTAGGCGAGCACGGCCGTCCCGATCGCGCCGCCGACGAAGTTCCCCGCCAGAACCACGCTCCAGTGGCGAAGCAGGACGGGCAGGCTCGCGAGCCGTTCGAGGGTCAACGCGACGGGCGGTAGCGTGTTCTCCGTATACAGCTGGTAGCCGCCGATGATGATGTAGATGAAACCGAGCGGGTACAACAGCGCGCCGACGATCGGGTGATCGGTCGCCGCCGACGCGGAGGCGTACAACAGGAAGGTGATGCTGATCGCGAACCCCGCGGCGATGCCGCTGAAGAACAACTCTCTCGCGCTCGAGGTGACTTCCTCGTCGGCCGCGGCGACGATCCGCTGGAACACCTCGTCGGCCGAGAACCGATCCCGGACTGCCTCCCCGACGGCTGGTGCCCCCATCCGTGACCGTTCGACCGCGTTCCGGACCGACTCGTCGAGTTCGCTCGGCGCCCGCTCTCTCTCCCCCTCCGCGTCGCCGTCCGGACCGTCGATATCGGCGTGATCGTTGAGGTCGGTATGTTCCGGGTCCGCCATTGTTCATCTCTCCGGGCGAGGTGACTTGAAGGTCACCGTCTCCGGACGAGGTGAGTTGATGGCCACTCCCTCCGGATGAGCGTTTGAAAGGGGCGGCGGGCCGATCCGGGTGATTCGTCATTTCGCACCGCCGATACCTTCTTGGGAGGAAGCGTGTACTTCCGGTATGGTCGGAGACACAACTGATTCCGGCTCGTCGCTATGGATCGAACGGTATGCAAAGCGGACCGGCGTCGCCGACATCGCCGACAGACTCCGGATGCGGCGGTTCGCGGCGCACCTGTTCGTCACGATCGTGTGGGCGATCGACAAAGCCGTCGGGCTCGCCGTCGGAGTCGTGGCGGCGACGCCGTTCGGGATCGCTTCGAACGTTCTCGAGCTCGCCGGGCTGTTGCTCGTCGCCGCGACCGCCACAACGCTGGCGAGGCGGTATCGCGCTCTCGTCGACGAGGTTTCGAGGTACGGAACGGTATCGGACGTGGACGCGGCCGATCTCGACGTCGTCGATCGCGTTCTTCGCCGTCTCGATGCCGCCGTGCTCGCCGGGATCTGGGGATCTCCGGACGAGTGGACGGACCATCCCGCGCCTCCGCGACTCAGGGGCGGCTTGCTCGCCTGCGGACTGTTCTTGCACGCGAGTTACCTCTTCGGGCTCGGAAACGTCGAGCACGTGTTGACATCGATGGGACCGATCTCCGGCGGGCTGGCCTTCTTCGTGATCATCCCGTTCGTCTACTACCCGATCCTTGCGGAGTTCCTCGCGGTCGTGATCAACGTCCACCTCTCGCTTCCGGCTCGGATCCGAACGGATCGCCTCCTCGATTTCGAGGACATTTCCGGATACGGTGGGCTTCGTCCGGTCGGCCACCTGATCGAAACGAGCGGCCATCGGTACGTGCTCGGACTGATCCTCTATACGGCCATCACGATCGTGACCGGGATCCGGACTAACGCGATGAGTGGCAATGCCGAACTCGTCGCGGTCGATACCCTCTATCTCGTCGTCGGAACGCTCGTCGGGGTGCTGGTTTTCTGTTATCCCGTCTTCTCGCTGCATCGGTTCATGGCCAATCAGAAGGACGCCCGCCTCCACGCCATCGCCACCGACGTCGCCGAACTTGAAGGGACCGGCACCACCTTCCCGGAGGTCCGCCCGCAATCGCCGGACGTGGCCACCGAGTACATGAACCATTTCATGAATCTGAACGTCGTCAAGGAGATGCACGAGTATCCGGTCTCGATGCAGCGGGTGACGAGCATCGTGGTCGGCCTTCTCATTCCCTATCTACTCGAGTACGGTCTCGGTGAACTGCTCGCGAACTTGTGATCATCCTGCTGTCACCACCCTCGGTTCCGTTCTCCGTGTCTCCGTCCTCGTTTCCGTTCGCCGCCCCTGCCGCCGGCGCGGTTTCCCCCGTGTTCGCCGCGTCCCGCCACCCTATTTACCCCCCAGCGTCGATCCCGTGGCATGGAGTCCCAGACGGTCGTCGGTGGCGAGGGAACGGAGCTACACGTCGACGTGGCCGGTCCGGCGGCTGCCCCGCCGGCGGTCCTCGTTCATGGCTACTCCCAGTCCCGACTCTCCTGGCACGAGCAGTTTCGAAGCGATCTCACGGACGACTTTCGACTTATCGCGCCCGACCTACGCGGACACGGTGCCTCCGAAAAGCCCGCGGGCAGCGATCGCTACCGGGATCCACAGCTGTGGGCCGCCGATCTCCGGGCGGTCATCGACGACCTCGCTCGTGGGGATCCGGTGCTCGTTGGCTGGTCTTACGGCGGGCTCGTGGTTTCCGATTACCTCGCCGTGGAGGGGACTGACGACGTGGCTGGGGTGAACCTCGTCGGCGCCATCACGGAGAAGGGAACCGACGCGGCGGCGACGGTTGCCGGAGAAGCGTTCGTCGCGATGCTCGACGACCTCGAAACGCGCGACGCCGATGCGAGCGTTGAGGCCTTACTCGAGTTCCTCGACATCTGTACCGCCGACCCCTTGTCGCCTCGGGAGCGTCACCTCATGCTCGGGTTCAACGCCCGCTGTCCGCCGCGGGTTCGGGAGGCGCTTCAGGCCCGCAGCGGCGCCCACGAGGACACCCTTCGCGCGCTCGATGTCCCCGCTCTGTTCACCCACGGCTCGGCGGACCGGGTGGTGTTACCCGCCGCCGCGAGACGACACGCCGACCTGGTGGATGACTCCGACGTCTCACTCTACGAGGGGATCGGACACTCGCCGTTTTGGGAGGCACCGGAGCGATTCAACCGGGAGTTGCGCGAGTTCACGAGACGCGTCGTGACGGACTGATCGTCCGATATCGGGGCTTCCGATCGACGTCGCTCAATCGTGCGGGTGGAGCTGACTGATCGCCTCGTGGACCGCCTCGGTTCGGCCGAGGACGGTGAGGTGATCGTGGTACTCGATTTTGAGGTCGGACTCGGGGACGGTGTTCTCCTCGTTCCTCGTGACGAGTGCGACCATACATCCTTCCGGAAGGTCGTCGTTGATGTCGCCGACCGTCCGGCCAGCAAGCGTTTCGTCCGTCACTTCGATCTCCTGAACGTCACCACTTTTGCCGAGCTCGGTCATCCACCTCGACAGCGCCGGCCGCTCGATGAGGTTGTCGATCGCCCACGCCGTGGACGACGATTCCGAGACCGTCCTGACGCCGAGTTCGTTGAACGCATCGACGTTTTCGGGCTCGTTGACGCGGGCGATCACGTCTTCGACGTCGAACTTCGAGTTCGCAAGCTGGGAGACGAGCAGATTGGTGTCGTCGTCACCCGTCACTGCAGCGACGATCTTCGCGCGTTCCGCCCCGGCTTGACGGAGCACTTCGATGTCGGTCCCGTCGGCTTCTCGAGCGGTGAATCCGTCGTTACGGAGCGTCTCCGCGGCGGATTCCTTTTTCTCGATGATAACGACGTTTTCTCCCCGCTCTTCGAGACGTTCGCCGAGTTCCTGTCCGACTCGTCCGCCGCCGATTATGAGTACACGCATCGGAATGACCTGTAGTGTTTCAGCTATCTTTCTCGCGAATCCACCCTCGAAGACGACCGTCACGAAGATCACGAGGAACACCGTGCCGGCGAGGATGCTTGCACCCTCCGGGTTTGACGGTGGCGCCGGTTGTTGCAATTGGATCGCGAACAGCGTCGCCACGCTTGCAGGGATGATACCACGAGGCCCCACGAAACTCATGAACAGTTTCTCTTCTCGAGTGAACCGTTCGCCGAGCGTCGAGATGAACACGAGCGCCGGCCGGAGGACGAGTGTCACGACGGCGACGACGAGCAGTCCGGGCCAGCCGAGCGACAGCAAGGTGTCGAACTCGATCAGCGTCGCCAGCGCGATGAAGACGAACGAGAGTACGACGATCGTGATGTCGCCTTTGAACTCCTCGATCGTCTTCTCGAACGGGAGTTGTGCGTTCCCAAGCAGGACGCCCGCGGCCGCGACCGCGGCAACTCCCGATTCGGAAGCGATCGTCTCCCCGAGACTGAACGCAAGGATCGCGCCGGCGAGCGTCATGATTCGGGCGTTCTGTGGCGTCCAGCCCGCCGGGAGGTCAACTTTGACGAGCAGGAACCACAGCACTGCCGCGACGACGAGTCCGATGAATATGCCGACGCTCAACCGTTCGATAAAATCGACGAAATACGCGGTCGGGTGCGCCTCCTGTGAGGCGAGCAGTTTGAAGATAACGACCGCGAAGATCGCTGCCGTCACGTCGTTGACGATCCCCTCCGTTTCCAATGCCGCACTCACTCGATCACGAACCGGCACCACGGAGATGATCGGCGTGATCACCGTCGGTCCCGTTGCGATGAGCAGCGCCCCGACGAGGGCCGCGATCCCCCATTCGGCTCCAAGGAACCACCGCACAGCAAGCGTCGTCCCGACGAACGAGATCGCTGCCCCGACCGTCACAAGTCGGAGTGCCGCGGACGGGGCCTCACGTAGCTTCTCGATCTTGAGGTGAAACGCTCCCTCGAAGACGATGATCGCGACGCTGATACCCACGATGATCGACAGCGACGACCCGAAGACGTCCGCCGTAACGATTCCCAGCCCTTCCGGGCCGATGGCCACACCCACAAGGATCAAAAAGAGAACGCTTGGGACACGAAATCTATCGGCGAGGACCTGAGAGGCGACGCCGAGCGCGAGAATCACTGCAACGAGGATCAATACGTTGGACTCGCCCGAGGCTGCAAGTGGGATCATGCTCACGCCTCATACAAAACGGCACAGTTCTCAGTCGAGTCCATTCAACCGGAACACACGCCCGCAGGCATATAACGCTCCATGTTTCGTCGCCGTAATAGGGGTGGCCGCGACGCGACGTCGGTGACTGTCGATCGATCCCGACAGTGACTGTGGGGATGTCGAACAATATCGGGATATCGCCTTCCGGATCGTGCACCTCGACGAGACGGTCCCGCTCGCTACACTCGCGAGAACGGCGACGACGTAACAAGTGGAATGCCTGTGACGGCCCCGTTCACGATCCACAAGTAGAGGTCTCTCACAATCAATCGAATGACCGAATTTTTGTTGGACCCCCCGCGACACCGACGGCGATAACGGAGCGCCCGGTGTTTCCGTTTTGGAAACTTCTCCGTCGCTGTGTGGGGTGTGCGTCTGATGAACGTAATAATAAATTTATCTGATATGTGTACCGAATACTATATCGTACTGGTTTTGATGATTCACATATGGTCTTAGGCACCGTTGTGTCGTTCCTCGTCGCGCTCCTGGTCGGTGGACTGGCAATTTATATCAGTGGCCGCGTCATCGTGGACGTCGACGACTACTCGTACGCGGTCGTTACAGCAGTAATCGGCGCTATCGCCTGGGCAATCGGATCGTTGATACCGCTCATCGGATCCGTGGTCGCCCTGGTCGCCTGGATCTGGGTCATCAAGTGGCGGTATCCCGGTGGTTGGACGGACGCGGCGATTATGGGTTTGGTCGCGTGGCTGGCCGCACTGATCATCATCATCATACTGAATAGCATCCTCGGTCTCGGTATCATCGCATTCGGCGTGCCTGGCGCCTGAGGCCGGATCGACGAATCAGACCCTGCCGAAACGTCTCGATATCACCGTGGAGGCCTCCCTGTGCACGGAACACGAGCGGGGACCGGTTCCCGTGTCGATCCTGACTCAAATCCGGTCCCGCGTCTCTTCGCTGAATACCTTCCTGAAGCGTGGTCTAGATAACTGTTCGAAGTGACCGGCGCTAGTACTCCGGAGGCGCGTACACGTTGATCGTCGTCAGTGGTTCCTCACCGTCGTTGTGAATCTCGTGAGCTTCGCCGGGTTCGATTAACAGAAGATCACCCGCTTCGATTTGATACGTTTCGCCGCCGACCGTAGCGACACCGCTGCCGGCTTGGACGAACAGCCACTGATCCGAGTTTCGATGGCGGTTTTCCGGGCCACCGGTCGACTGTCCTGGTGACAGTACCATCGTCGCCGCCTGCGATCGGTCGGTGCTTGCGACGACATCGAAGAAGCCTCGATGGGCTTCGGTGTCAATAATATTCATGTCCGAATACCGTATGCTCGCACGTTCCCAAACCCTGTTTCGGAATCGTCTCCATGTACGAGGCCACCGTTGTTCGCTACTTAAACCCCTCTCCCGAGTAACGATCGGATCGAATTCTGCAAGCGGTGTCGAACCCCCACTGGCAGAATTGGCGTGAGCCACTCGTTCGAGACTGGATGGCTCTTGACCCCTCACCGGTACTCACACCGACCGTCTCGTCCGAGTATTGCTGTGTGCCGAGTGGCTCTCATTGGTACTGTGGTACGTTCGGACGAGGGTAGAACGCCTGCTCGAACGTGTGCGCCCAACAGCCACTCTTCTGATAACTCGCACCTCCCACAGAGAGACGGCATCTGGTCTCTATCACGGGATCAAGTTGCCCTCGACCCTATCAAATATTGCAGAACGCAACACGCTGTCGGGTGTGTCCAGTCACCGGTTGAAATCGTACACGGTGAACCGGACTCGCAGGACAGCGTCACCTCTCTCGGTCATCGTTCGACCGGTAACAGGATGCCGCCTCCCCGATTTGAACGGGGGACAGCGTCTCTCTGTCCGTCTCGTTGCTCCCCACGTACTGTGCTACGGTGGCGCGCACTTCGACCCTGAACCGATTGGGCGCTTCGGTGATTGAAATGCAACAGGAACTCGAACCTATCACGCCGGAGCGCGCAAAGGAAATGTACCTTGACGCCCGGAAACACGAAGTGTCAGAGAGTACTCTCGGCGGGTACCATTACCGTCTCAAACACTTCATTCGCTGGTGCGGCGAGAAGGGTATCGACAATATGAATGACTTGACCGGTCGGAATCTTCAAGAGTTCCGAACGTGGCGACGAGACGACGGCGACCTGAAGCCGGTCACGCTCGAAGGGAATCTTGACGCTCTACGGGTGTTCATCCGTTGGTGTGAGTCGTACAACGCTGTCCCCGAGGGACTACACGACAAAATCATTATGCCGACGCTCTCGAAGGAAGACGAACAGAGCGAGAGTATCCTGACGGTTGAAGAAGCCGAATCCATATTGGAATATCTACGGCGGTTCGAGTACGCTTCACGGGGCCACGTTATCCTCGAACTGCTGTGGCATACTGGAATGCGTCTCGGAGCGCTTCAGGCTCTTGACCGTGAAGACTACGACGACGAGAAAGAGGTGCTAACCGTCTACCATCGACCCAAGAAAGGTACGCCTCTGAAGAATGGTGACGAGGGCGAGCGTCACGTCGTTCTCGGTGGTGACGTGTGTAGTGTCCTTGACGCCTACATCAAACACAATCGCCACGACGTGACGGACGAGGAAGGGCGCGAGCCACTACTCACGACCAGACAGGGACGTATGGTCGGTTCGTCAATTCGGGACGCCGTCTACGAGATAACGCGACCGTGCTACTACGCGGGGGACTGTCCGAAAGGACGTGATATGGAAGAGTGTGATGGTACGCACTACGACGGATATAGCAAGTGCCCACTGAATGTCTCTCCCCACGCCATTCGGCGAGGGAGTATCACTCACCACCTATCGGTGGACGTACCCGAGAAGGTCGTTAGCGATCGTATGAACGTTGGTCAGGACGTATTGGACAAGCACTACGACAAGAGAAGTGAGGCACAACGAGCCGAACAGCGGCGTGGGTACTTGGAAGAGGTGTAAAACCAGCCGCCGAAAGGGATTCCCCTTCGCACTCTCACAATGCAAGCATGAGCGACGAGAACCCGGACGTGAAAATCCCCGAAAGTCCCGACGACGCCGTGTCTCTGGTTGAAGAGGATACGGACGAGGAAGAGACTATGAGCAAACAAAAGGCCAATCTAATCCGGGCGCAAAAACGACTCATAGACGGTTCCGACTCCGAGTAGACCACCGCCAATCTCCCACCGATATAAGACGGCTGTCAGTTTTTCATAGGAAGCCCCACTTGTTAAATACGATTAAAAACTTAATAAGAGTGTGGCGTATCTTCTTTCTCTATGAAACGGAGTTATTCTCGTCCCCAAGCGACCATCTGTCAGCGTACAAAGGTTCCCCTTACCTGACCCCGAGAGACGGACATTCAGAGGGAGAGCCTCGGTACTCTGAACAAATCGCCGCCTCTCGAACCCCCGACCCCCACCGGACGGCCCGTGGGGATACCCCCAGTCCAGACCCCCACTGGCCCGCCCCAACGACCGTCCCAGTCTCTCCCACCCCCTACCCCCCTGACCCTCGGTATCCACAGGGTGCTGACGACGCTCACTCGCCTGTGCGACAAGTACGTCAGTAGGGGTACTGTGACTGGCCCCCGGCTACTGGTGTGTGGAACTGGGGCCTGCTTCGAGAGCGACTTTCAGTTAATTGGGCTGATATTTGATAGGATATTCCCTGTTTCGGGGGTCATTCCGAGATCGGGAATAACCAGAAAGAGTGCCAAACCAATTTCGGGGGTTCGTGTTTCAAATTTCATTCCCCGATTGGGAATGGTCGGAGTATGACGACGAAATTTCAACCTCAATGTCTCTTACCGTACTATACTACTGTAAGAGGGATTGAGGTTGAATTAGGATACCCACGAATATTCGTCTGGCTTACGACCCTTGGTGGCGTGCTTGGCGACCCATTCCTGTTCGATAAGCGAGTTTCTCGCTCGTCGTGCGGTATTTTCCGAAACGTCTGCTTGGGTCTGAATGTCGTTCATCGTCACCCGATTACCGCCTTTGTCCCGAATATACCGGGCGACCGCTCTTCGACCCCTTGCGTTTGCGGAGAGGATATTCATCGGGGAAGCGTGGGTGGCGAGTCGATTGTTTTGTAGCCATTCAGGGACAGCGGTCGTGTTCAAGACTACCGTAGCATTTCGACAGTCGAAGCGAGTCGCCCACTTCCCCACGCGAGACTCACAGAATTGGCGTCGAATCTCGTCACCAGTTTCCCCGAACGACTGGTTTTGATTCGGGTTCCGAACCGATTTCCCCGCGAGCGCACCCCACAGTTGGAACTCTTCGTTTCGGGGACGTGGTGACCCATTGAGAATGATAAGCGGGGATTTGCCGGTAATAACCGAACCACCACGACGATACTGAATCCCGTTCTTGGCGTCGGCATTGAGCAATGCGGGCTGTTTCGATCGGTAGCGTCCGAGCGCGTTCTTCGTACTGACGACGATAGGTGGCTTTCCGAACTCGGCGGTCGCCCACACAGCGATACTCGCGTCTCGTCCCGGTGTCACGTTGTTACCCTCATACGGTTTCCGACTCGTCGCGGTCTGAACTACCTCGACGCTCATAGCGCTCCGAAGGAACTCGGCGGTCTCGTCGTCAGAGTACACGCGCTGGTGGTCGAAATTTGTCCCATAGTAGAGTCGCCACATCCACAGCGTCGGGGCTACGCCGAACGCGACGACGCTCTTGGCCTTGGTGAAATCCGGTGCGTCGAGCACGTAGATTGTATCCTCTTTGAGTGTCTCACCGGGCTGTCGGACTACGCGCGTTCGGTGGTAATCGACCCCACCAATGTCAAAAGGGTCGCCGCCTACCGGTGGACGATTCTTCGGATAGTGTTTGTTCACTATGTCCCTTTCATACTTGAACGAAGTTTCCCACCCATTGTCGAGTTCCTCGGCGTGTAGCAACCCAAAGACGGCTTGTGGCGCTAAATGGTGGCCGTCTTTGTCGATAGCATAGCCGAACTCTTCGTCGTCCGTGGACGGGTCAATCGTCCCGTCTTCGTAGTCCAATATGGACGGCACACGGCCGGAATCTCGATTTTGAATGAAATCGCAGTAGCCAGTGAATTGGGTATTCCTGTCGAGGTAGGCGTCAAGCGCCCTCGATGGATTTTCAATTTTGGTTACATACGCGTCTCCGCGAAGAGAGCAAGTGAAGACAACGCGGTCTTCGAGAACACTGTCCATATAGGCGTGCCGTGGATTTGCAAGAACGACTTGTTCAGTAAACTCCGGTCGCTTCCAAGTGGTGAATGGGCAGTTGGGACAGCATGGTAAGTCTCGAGTCTTGTGGAGTAGACCGAGAGGAATCTGCTTCGTGGCGCTCTTCAATTTCTCCTTGACCGTATCATTATGTTTTCCCGCGTAAGTGGGGCACTTCTGATATTGTGAACTAATCTCTCGCGTCGAAAGGTTGAGTGTACGACAACGCCGCTTCATGCGATTTAATTGGGAATCTGTGGGGGCGACGAAGACAATTTGAAGGTCGTGAGCGGCGACGAGTCCGGGAATGAGTTCCTCTGGATGAACAGTCGGCGGGGCCTGTACAAGACAATCTTCGCCGTCCTGTGGGCCTTGTAGAAGGAGTTGCTTTGTTTTGGCGACAGCATGATTGCGACTGATTGGACTGTTCGATAGGCTCTTGCCGCTTGGATTCGTAGTAGACATGTCTGGTGTTACCCACGACACCCGGCGTCACCGACAAAGGGAATCCTTGGTCAGTTTCCCTTTCAATTCATCCTTGGAGATCTCCCCGATAGCGGTGTGTTCGGCTGTCGATATAGATGATATGCTATCCGCCCGTAAATGGCTTTTGTGGGCCTTCTATCCCCCATTCTGGAACGATTGGTGATAGGAATACTGTGAGCGAAATGGCGACCAAACAATCGCTGATAGGGCTACTGTCAGAACGAACGGCCAACCGCGTTAGAACATGCGTAGGTACGCTTCCACCTTGCGGTCGTCGTCATTAGTCAAGTAGTGACAGCCGGAGTCCTGAAATTCCTTCTCGCCCCTTGAAATATACAGGATCACCAGTGAGCAATCAAATAGATACGAGTGAGTAGGTGATTCTGTGCTTCGGTCGGTGTAGAGACAGCAATAATAAGCCCCGGCACTGTATTGTTCTGAATATGCCTCGTTCCGTATCGCTTCGCCAGGCAACTCGTCAAGATATAGACCGTATCTATCAGTGGAGAAATGACCCCGAGATCTACCGCTGGTTCCGAAATCAGGACGAAGAATTAGATTGGCACGACCATGTAGAATGGTTTCAAAACCGACCTGAAGACCGAGAAGATTTGATAATTGAGTATATGGGCGGGCCAGTTGGTGTTGTCGCTCTTGCGGCTGATGGGGACGTTGGAATTTATATTGGAGAAAAACGGCTCTGGGGAAAGGGAATTGCTTCGGAAGCCTTGGAGAAGGCTATTGAGGACAAACGAGAGGAACTTTCAGCAGAAATTCATGTAGACAATACCGGCTCGCAAAAATTGTTTGAGAAGCATGGATTTGAAAGAATAGGCCAGGAAGGAGAATGGATTCAGTATCGGAGAACTTGGAGCAGGTGGGATATGGAAAACGAACACGGATTTATGCAAGGAGACGGCTCACTTCACGTAGAAGATA
The DNA here is from genome assembly GCF_041821145.1 of Halopenitus sp. H-Gu1. Taxonomy (NCBI): domain Archaea; kingdom Methanobacteriati; phylum Methanobacteriota; class Halobacteria; order Halobacteriales; family Haloferacaceae; genus Halopenitus; species Halopenitus sp. H-Gu1. Next base: position 109,549 of record NZ_JBGUBC010000006.1, read on the forward strand.
GGTAACACACCAGATAGCGCGCCAAGTGGATTGTATCTTTTTAATCTCCCAGCCTTCGTCCACAGGGAACTACTTGTTTAATCGCTCACGGCCTTCTCCCCGGTGACAGAGGCTTCAATTTCACTAATTAGGCGACGAGCCTGCTCTGGGCCAAGTCCATGAATCCGAGCGGCCTCAACAATATCTTCTCCCAGACCTTCTGGGCAACCAGCACAGTGCAGACCATACGTCGATAGAATGTCACCCACATCATTCCGCTCTACAAGGTCAGCCATAGTGGTTCCTTCAAGTTTAGTTTCAATATCGTAGTCTTCCGCTATACGCATAACATCTTCACGTGCTTCCCAAGGTGCGTGGAGTAGACGCCAAAACCCGAGATTATATTCATCTGGTTGGCGGTCAAACTCACACCAGTAGCCAATATGAATATCGTCCCATGATCGGTCGTTCCGGACGACAAACTGTACAAGGCTTCCGGGACAGGACATACTGACATGGTGGCTTGCGTCAAGTTCTCCGACTGGAATCAGTTTCTCGGTCGGTTTATATTCTATTTCTCCCTCTTGAATCCGGATGAGAGCGTTGAGGGTTTGTTCACCAGTCAGTGAGAGTGTGAGGGCAAAATCGCCAATCTTGGCGGCTAAATCAGACTCTCCCAAACTTTCGAAATAAGTGGCCAATTCTTCATGAGTCATGTCGAATGGCTCATTTACAACGGGAGTCTGTGATTCGTAGGTGTCCTGTAGGTATCGTTCCCTGAATTCTTTATCAAAGAATTGTTCTCGGTTTGCCCGATGGTCAATATTTTTATCGTTTCCACACCATGTTTCGCCCGGTAGAAGGTCTAAAACGGTCACATCGCGTTCAGAGAGCCGTTCAGTTACATCGGACGGGCGATTCTTTTCTATCAGTTCTCGATACGGTTTGTGTTCGGGTTGTGCAAGTTCGAAGAATTTCGCAAAGGGCAACAAATAATCTGCGTTAAACATCTCTACCAACTGTTCACATTTCTGTAGTTGACCCTCGTTCCGCTCCTTAATCATCTGGCGCTTTTGTTCTTTAGTAAGGTGCTTCCAAGTGATTGGATAGCCTGAAGCCCCAAATGAAAATCCAGTCGCCACCAAGTCTGCTTGTGGAATTGCTTCGTTCACATCCCAGTTAACCCCCGCATCATTCACATTGACGATCTTGAAACCGCCACAATTTATTGCCAAAATACTGTCATTGAATGTCGAACTTGACTCAAAACAGACTGCTTCAATACCTTCCGCGAGTTGATAGGGTTCATGAGTCGGAAGACTATGCACGTTCTCAAAGCCTAACTCTCGGAGACGATTTGAGAGCCGCCGATAGTTGAGTTCGGGCACATAAATTGGAGTTTCATCTGGGAATCGCTCAAGAGTTCGGGGGTTGAGGTGGTCTGGGTGTTCATGTGTAATCCAAATAGCATCCGTACTTGTTGCTACTGAATCCACATCACAGGTCGGCGGGGGATACTGTGTCCAAGCATCGAGAAATGCTGGCCCTTCAAGCCACGGATCAGTCAGAATTTTGAATCCGTCGTATTCAATTGATAGGGTAGCATGAGACAGGAGAGAAATATTTGGACGGGCAGTGTTTTCATTTGAAACGCTAAATTCAATAACGTTGTCAGTTTGCGGAATGTCAGCGTAAAGTTCCCCGTCGCGTTGCGTCAAATTGTACGCTGTCAAGGACTCTGTTTCAACTGTCGTTGAATCCCCGGTTTCCACATCAAACTCCCAGTTGTGCTGTGGACAGCGAAGACAATCATCATTTACAACTTCAACTGTCCCACCCAAATGTGGACACTCTGACGAGAATATGACAGGCTGGCTTTCTTCATTTTTGCTTATAATATACCACTCCCCATCAACCTCGACTGACTGTGGTAATGTTTCCAAAAGTGAGGCTGGCCCGACGTGAACGCTCATTGTACGATTTCAACGCGTAAGACCACATTAGTCTTACTGGTACAATAGCACACTCGGCCAGATTCGACAGACAGGTGATATATATCGAGTGTACAAGGCTGACTCCGGTCAACGGTCTTCACACCGACTCGCCGCCGCCCACGACCGCGAGACGGCTCCGAGAGGATAGTATGTTAACATAGAGGTGACACAGCCTCGCTCTCGAAGCCGCTCAAAGCGTTAGAGAGTATCCCACAGAAGGTGGCCCAATCCTCTCGGTTAGGTAACGAGCGCTTGCACGCGGGCGTCACGGGTCTCTCGCGCTTGTTGCGGTGAACGCATTACCTCAATGTCCGAAATCAGCATGCTGGGGGTATCATACTCCCTAATTCTTCTCGAAATAGGGGAAGGACTGAAAGGGCTACGGCCCCTACAATGTATTGAAGCGCCCGACGGCACAGGGTGCGTGCTGTAGCCGGTTCAAATCTCGCGGGAAAATACGGTGATATAGGCCCGAATCCTTACGCCGTATTGCGAATCCAATCCGCGCGGAAGAAGTATGCCGCCTCCCGGCAATATACGAAGAGTTCAAATGCCTACCCGTTCTAAATTAGAGTATGTCGGGGTTGCCACCCAAGATCGAAACACTCCACACGCGGATTAAGCGGTCGGAGAATCTCTCACCAGAGGATAAAGACGCCCTCCTCAAGTTCTCTTCCGAACTCGGGGTACACAACTACTCTGTGGGCCGATGGACGAAACTCCTCCAACACTGTACGATGATGGCAGGTGACTCGTACAAGTACTCCCCAGATGAACTACCTGAGCCAGATCTGGCAGACATCATCGGAGAATCCAAGAAGGAGAAGGATGCCGCGAAAAAATACGTCAGTTGGATCAACGCGACGTATGATAGCGAAGAATCGAAACGTGACCACCGAGTCGCACTTCGAATGTTTGGTGGGCACTTCACAGCAGGCGACTATAAAGAGGAGAAACCATCGAGCGTCGAGTGGATCTCTGCCGATCTCCCCAGGGACTACGATCCAAAACCAGACCCGACGAAGATGTGGTGGTGGGACGAACACATCGTTCCCGTCCTGGATAACGCGAAATACGCTCGCAACAAGGCAGCGGTCGCCGTAGACTGGGACGCTGGTCCACGGTCTGAGGAGTTCCAAGAACTCGCTGTCGGTGACGTTAGCGATCACAAGTACGGGATGGAAATCACGGTCGATGGGAAGCGAGGACGTCGCTCCATTGTACTAATCTCCTCAGTTCCATACCTCAGGCGCTGGCTAGAGGCTCACCCTCGGGGTAATGATCCTGATGCGCCGCTTTGGTCGGACTTAGACACTGGGCGGGACGTGAGCTACAATATGAAACTGAAGATGCTCCGAGCACCCGTCAAGCGAGCAGTCGATAATGGTGATCTCAGAAAGCCATCGAAGATGGTGTTTACCCGGATGCGAAAATCCTCCGCAAGTTATCTGGCGCGGAAGAACGTGTCACAGAATCATATAGAGAAGCACCATGGCTGGGTCAAAAATAGCGATGAGGCTCGACGATACATCGACGTATTCCGAGAGGACACTGCTCGTGAAGTAGCCCGAGCTCACGGTGTAGACGTTTCGGAAGACGAGATCGAGGCAATTGGGCCGGTCCAGTGCCCGCGTTGTCAGCGCGACACGCCAAGGGGAGAAGCTCAATGTATGTGGTGCGGACAGGCATTAGGCCCGAAAGGCGTCGAGAAGATCGAAGAGCGTCAGGAACGTCTCTTTGACTCCGCACTCGAAGCCGAGGGGCAGATGAAAGAACGACTCAAGAATGTGCAAAGTGAACTCGAAGAACTGCGGTCTTTGGGCCTCGAAATCTAATGCGATGAGCTGCGGTCCCAGAAATACCCACTCGTTGTCATAATCTTGGAATTGTTCGTTTGGAATTTACCGCGGATCACAACCGAACCAACTCCAGAAGTTACAAAACTGCAGTACGGCGTGGGGATTCGAATTGGAGGGCTTTCCGGGCTGATCTGACCTGAACAAAATCCGCCCGACGGCGAGGCTCTATATTCTTCCCGTGCCTTCAGAATTCAACCAAATCAGGTTATCAAATTATTGACTAAATTAATGATCAGCAACGATTGGGGAGTCCTATGCTCTGAGTGATGGCTCAGACCAAGTACCAGCGGCCGCTAGGGATGAAACGTTGATTCTAGTGGGTGAGCAGGGAAGGGATTTGTGGGACGGTAGCTGATAAGTGCCTATACCTGTGGTTAGTAATCGGAGATGGAGGTTTGCCTGTCGAGATACTCAGTTTGGTCAAGCTCTTCCTGCATAACCTTCGGTAGCTCATCGATGTTTAGTAGGTCCTCGAAGTACTTTCGTCCCAACTCCCGAACATGCCGTCGGTTAACGACGTCGTCAATGTAGTTCTCTTCGTCCACTTTGGGATTGTCCGTCCCGCCCTCGTCCGAGACAAATTTAATCTCGTTGCGATTCTTGTGAAGCGCTTTCTTGTAGTTCGTCTTCCAAAGTTGCCTGAAGTTCTGGATCGTCGGGAGTGTACCATCCGGCAACCGAACGTTGGCAATCTTACATAGCCGCTTCAACCACTCATTCAGCGTATCAGCAGTGCGTGAGCCGGATTCCGATTGTGGACTCGGGACCAGACTTCCGTTCCCACCCACTTCTTGGATGTATTCACGATATGCTTGAAGGAAGTCAGATCCCATCATGATCGGAACGTACTCCGGTGCGTCGTCCTGTCGAAGGTTCTTACGCTCATCGAAATGGACGTGTGGGTCGTTTCCGAAGTGGAGTTGCGTTCCTACATCTAACTGCTCCACTTCACTTGAGCGGGGGCCGACAGCAACCAAGAAGACAATAAGGACTTTCATCCACATCTTCCATCGATCCAGGTCGTAGCCCTGGACCGGACACTCCTCAAGATTATTCACGGTGTTCCACACGTCATTCAATTGTTCCTCCGTAATCGGATGTGCCTCACCTTTGCTTCTGACCCACTCGAACTCATCGAGTGCTTGTTCAACCGGATTTAGATCGACGCGGTACGCATTTTTCACGATGCGGTAGTACTCCGAGAAGTAATGTGGATAATTCTGCATCGTCCCGTCTGACAACGTTCGATCCATATACTCGATGATGGTGACCGTTTGCTGAACGTTGGTTAGTCGCTCCTCGTGTGAGGCGTACGACCCGAGATCCAGCATTTCCACATCTAATTCTTCTTCGTGGATTGCCTCATACACCTTCTTGATGGCAGAACGGATTGCCTTAATCGTCGAATCAGCAAGCCCCCTATTGTCTTCTTGCTTTGTGATGAAATACTCCAGAGACTGGATCGTCTCTTCATTATTTGCCGGCCATTTTCCGTTCGAGCGGGCACCAAATCCGTGTTCTCGGAGGTGTTCGTGAAGAGTCTGATCGTAGAACTCCTGGCACTTGATGTTCAGACCCTCAGCCGAATACCGCGTATGGGTTCTAATGTAGTCCCAAGATGGGAGGTGATCTCGGGGCAACCCATCACGTCGCAACTGCTCTCGCAAAACTGCCGGGAGCCTTTCGTCGAGAACCTGTCTGCTGATTCGTTCTCGACTCATCTGTTTGCTCCCACTTTGGCTCGGTCGATCGCTTCCAGAATCTGTTCAGCATCGTATGCGAATGGGAGATCACTCGAAGCGATCGTTTCGAGGTCCTCCCGAAGCTCCTCCGCAGTCGCTATCGCTGACTGACGTGGGTTCAGAGGGTCTTTAGACTCCATCCTGCCCACCACCGTTCTGACTATGCCGATCGTCGTTCAATTCTACAGCCATTCTAATTTTGAGTGTTTACTACTTTGACCCGGTACAGTTTAAAGACTCGCCTCCAAAGGAAAGGTATCAACATGACTGACGAGCCCTCGGATGAATCGGAAGATGAGACGCCACCCCCGGACCAAACCCCCGAACTAGAGGACGCTATCGGTATCGGAGACGAGGACGAGTCAAAAATCGGTGCTTATCACGAACCAAAAGAAACGCCGACTGTTGAGCTGGATCAAATCGAAGTCGAGGAATTCTTCACAAAGAAAGCATCAATCGATATTCTTGCTCAACTCGCCGAAGGACCCAAACGATTCAGCGAAATCAATACCGCAATCGCAACAAGCCACGGAACTGTCGCTACTCGACTGACTGAAGGTGCCAAACTTGACCTCTGGAAGGAGTATTTCCTATACCCGGAAGACGGGGGGAAGATAAAACTGTACGAACTGCAACCTGCTGCAGAAGAGTTCGCGCAACTAGCCGAGGAAGAAGACATCCGCGAGACTACCGAACGACTCCGTCAAGCCAAAAAGCAACACGATGATGCTCTGGAGAATTTCCGTATGAGGGTGGCATCCGACGACACAGAGTGATGTCGTGCCTCTCGTTTCAATGAGTTCGGTGATACCCGTCGACGGAGATCGGTTCAGCAATCCGAACACGCTCAGAGGCCGGTCATATTAAACTGAAAATTAAGTGGTGTCATAGCTACTCCTTCTCATGGCTGCACACATAGGAGTAGACTGGGCAAGCGGATTGTGGGTCGTTGTCGAGGCAACACCACATACTACGAGAATTTCTACCGAACCATCGTTACTAAATGTCTGGCATAAGTACAGCGATCGTGCGAACGAGATTTTAGTTGATATCCCAGTTCACTTGACGGACGAGAACAAACGAGAGTGCGATAGGAAGGCCAAGGACTTCCTTGGTTCGCGTGGCAGTACCGTTTTCTGGACACCCAACCGTGACGCGGTCACTACTGAGGACTACAACGAGGCCGTTAAGCGAAATACTAGTGGACTGGGCAGTCACAGTTGGGGACTCATTCCGCGAATCCGAGAAGTGAACGCGCTGCTGGATGAATTTGAGGCTGTATGTGAGACGGTGTACGAAAGTCACCCAGAGGTATGCTTCAAAGCGTACCACGGCGACGATCTCCCGTCGAAGAAAAGCGATGAAGGCTTCAAAGCCCGGAAAGACTGTCTTATCAAGAACGGAGGCGAATCCTTCCAGCTAGTGTTAGACCTCGTCGACGAACGGGAAACAAGCAGCCAATGGCACCATCGAATCCAGTCCGGACGTCTCGACGATGTCCTTGACGCTGCCATCCTCGCACTAACTGCCCGCGAGTCAGCAGGCTCCTATTCGACCCTTCCACAGGAAGCCGATCCCACCTGTGAGCCTTCGATCGTCTACCCCGGATGCTGATTGGTCATCAGGATTAGCCGGCTATCCCCTTTACCAGAATCGACTCTCTATCCACTCTGTCTCGTTCGAACAACGAAGTTCAGTGTCATTCACAACAAATCGTGATGAATTCAGAATCCGTCTATCACATCGAACTCCCTGTGTCCCGGCATCTCCAAGTGACCAGACAAAGTGCCAATAACCGCGTCCGTGACCGCCTGAATCACCAGAGAGTTATTACGAGGATACGAAGTTATCAACGTCTTCGCGTCTATGAACAGACCGTCAAAACAGCTAATCAACGGCATTAGAGAATAATGGATTCCCCTGATCTCTACGCTCATTACAAGGCCACAGATGTCGATATTCCAGCCGGTGTATACCGCGTTGTCGGCCGTGGGGAGGCGAGTGTGACGTTACTACGAGTGGGGGAACCTGATGAACGGCGAGTGCACACTGGTGAACTCGTGACCGTTGATCTCGAAACAATCGACAATCTCCGTCCGTGCGAGAATCCAGACGGTAACCGACCAATCGGCGAAGCTATCAAGTCGAAATTTGAGGCGGGCTATTGGTCACTTCGTGTCTTTATACAGCAATTAGCCGCTAACCTCCTGCCGACAACGATTGCACTACTGCTGATTCTCGGCGGTAAATTCGGGGATCAGTTGATTTCGCTTCCAGATGTCGTGTTCGGTGGGTTCATCCTTGTCGGAAGTCTCGGGCTCGCATACATCGGCAGTGGTCGGTGGGAGATTTGAGTCCTGGCTCTAATAGGCCCACATTCAAATCGCAGACTACCCGAATTTCAAGAATACACCTCTCCTGAGTGTCCAGTATGCCCACCGACGGCGCTAGCGACGCTGGGACGACACTGGCAGACCTCGAATTAACGCGAGGGCTCACGATCCAGATGACTGCGATCGGCACGCTCGGGATGGTCGTCGGCTGGGCGGTGTTCAGCACGCTCTACCAAGTCACAACCGGGCAGGCAGTGAGTTTCCAGTTTGCGCCTTCAGGTATCGGGTGGTGGACTGACGCACTGAACGTACTGGTGATCGTGATGCTAGGTGCCGTCTTCATCATCCCGCACGAGTGGCTTCACGGACTCGCCATCCGATACTATGGTGGGGAGGCCCGCTACGGCGTCGGCGTCGCGCACTTCATACTCCCGTACGCGTACGCGACGACGGATCATGAGTTCTCTCGGAACCAGTTTATCGTCGTTCTCCTGACGCCGCTCGTCGTGTTGACTCTTCTCGGCGTCTCGTTGATGATCCTGTTCGAGTGGGGTTGGTTGATCGTCCCGCTCACGTTGAACGCCGCAGGAGCGGTCGCAGACATCTGGATGACCCTCATAGTACTGAGCTACCCCGCACACGTCCGGATTGTCGATCACGAAGCGGGAGTCAGAATCCTCGGGCTGAGGACCGATCGTCCGCGGTCGCTCTCGATCACGACACTCGTCTGGGACGCGCTTGCCGGGGCGGGGGTTGCAACGTTCGGCGTACTAATCCTGTTAGCGATCGGCGGCCCCCTCTTGTTGTCCCTGCTTGGTGTCACGTCACTCACGGTCGGAACCCCGGGAACGATCACGTACCTGTTTTCGTTCACCAACACGCCGACGGAGATCTCATTCGGTGTCGGGCCAGGTGTGCTAAGCCTCGGGGCAACAGTTGGACTCGGCTACGCACTTCTACGGAGCTATTGCCGAGGCAAGCATCCTATTGAGACGACATCTGAAGCTCGGTAGGTCGATTTGCCTAGTCATGTTCAATTGTGGGTTTCAATGAGCGCACCGAGCGTCGCCAGCCCGATACTCAACCCCAGCGTTTCTGCGTACAGAACCAGCTCTGCTCTTCCCGGTACTGAAACGACTTCGATCGTAGCGAAGGCACAAGCGATGAGCAGCAGACTCATCCCAGCAAGCCACCGATCGCGTCCATCCAACCCTCGAAACGAGACAGAGAATTCCGTTGGATACCCAACGGCAGTCCAGGCGGTAATTCCCCACACAAGGCCACACAGGCCTGCAAGTCGTAAATCAACATCAAATGCAATTTTCACTGCAGTTCCAATGACGAGAGCGACGGTAATGCCGCCAATCCACGGTCGATATCTCATAGCTCTACGCTGAGAAGCCAGACACACAAAAGTGAACGTGACAGTTGATCGCGGTCACATCGGAGGTGCGTAATTATCGAATCGACGTATCGCTACCCGATAGGAAATACCGGCGACGATGAATGCGCTAAGAATGAGAAGGACGGCAACGGTGAGTCGAAACGATTCAATCCCGCTGGACTGGATGGCTGTCCCGAGTGCGTGGAACCAGGTTCCTCCATCTGAGAGGATACCGCTCTCTCCACCGGAAGCCAACTGAAGAAGTGCTGCGGGAATGAACCCAGCGATGCCAGCAACGAGAGTTTGAGCGAGTTGTGGTTCCAAAAGAAGTACCGTGAGAAACGTCGCCGGGATTGTCACACCGAGGAAGTGGAGAGAAGTCGTCACCAACCGTGGCGGGATCACTTCCCGGCTCTGGCCGATACTGATCGCACTGAACCGCGGGAACCATACTCCGACTGCCGGAGCAGTCGTGACGGCGACCATCGTCGCAAGGAAACCCACCCCAACGAGACCGAGCGCGACCGGCAGCTCGAACGGTCCAATGATCGCTGCACCACCAGTCACGAGAACGACGAGGGGCAGCCCGTACAACAGGCCGGGAAGCATCAGCCCGCGGACGTAGTCCGATCCCGAAATCGAGATGAGCGTCACGGGAAGGACGGCACCTTCCTCTCCGAGCGGGTTGATTGCAAACGTCGCGCCTGCCATCCAAGCAAGCAGGACGGCAGCAGCAGGCGTGAAGACTGTCCACGGTGACGCTGCCTGCATCCCAGAGCTGATCAAGCCACTTCCAACCATGACGACAGGCAACAAGAGAAAATTGAGTCGACGCGGGTCGCGTCGGGTTCTCAAGAGGCTCCATTGGGCGACTCGCCGAGTCGGCTGCGAGATGCCCGCTGGAATCCCGACCGGTGTAATCGCGTCTGCTAACGCAGTCCGCGTTCCGTCCAATTCGGGAGTGATACGTTCGGATTCCGTCTTATCCCCCTCGTCGCCACTCACTGGATCAGTGAACCAGAAACGCGTCGCCTCGTATTCAATGAGCGCGGTGCCGCCCACCACGACGAGGAAACTTCCTCCAACGACCACGGCCACCCGCACCATCGACCCCTGAACCGGGGTTCCGATGACGGCGAGATCAATAAACCATCCAACTGGGAGAACGGCGAGGGATTCCTGACCGATGCCGCCGAACTGTGGAAGCGTTATGAGAAGGTAGCCGCCCATCGCCACGAGAACGGCAATCCCACCTAGAACTGTCTTGTGCCGGGCGACGAACGGAGACGTGGCAATCAACAAAGCGACCGCGTAGCCAAGCACCATTCCGACAAGAACAGCGGTGAGCCCGAGAAGAACCGCTGCAAGCGGGATCAAGAGAATGCTACTCACCGAGCCGAACAGGTAGACTACGCCGCCTGTCAGCACAAGCACCGGGAGGGCCAAATACGCGAGCACGCGGAGCGTTTCGGCGAGTACCAGTCCACCCACAACCGTTCGGGGAGACACAGTCGTGAGCATAAGCGGCTCAGCGTCGATGCGTGGACGCGCAGAGACGGCCCGCTGGGTGGCGATAAACACGCCGAACAACCAGAAGAGTGCGACCGTCCCGCGGGCAATCGGCGGTAGTGAGACGACGCCCGCGCTACGAATCGCATCCGAGAAGAGATAGATAAATCCGACGAGCATGAGCGACGGGAAAACGAGGCCAACGGCCATCAGGAACGCGCGGGCCTTATCCTCCCAGATTGCCCTAATTGAGCGTCGGAACTCGAAGACACCAACTCGGATCGTATGCCGTAGCCAGTTCGCCTCAGCCATACGTCGCCTCCGCATCGTCCTCAACTGGATCGACGCTCGTGATTTCAAGGAATGCCTCTTCGAGTGTTCGAGTGTCGCCAGTTTCGGCTCGCTGGGTTAGGTTGTCAGGTGAATCCTCGGCGACGAGCCGGCCGTCGTAGAGGATCCCGACAGTGTCGGCGACCGCTTCGACGACGGGGAGGATGTGCGTCGAAAGAAAGACCGTGGTTCCCCGGTCTGCGAGTTCACTGATGAGTACTCGGATGGTGCGTGCGGCCCGTGGGTCGAGTCCGGACGTTGGTTCGTCGAGGAAGACAACGTCCGGGTCGTGGATGATTGCCTGGACGTACGCCACTTTCTGCCGCATTCCTTTGGAGTAGTCGGCGATGCGAGTCGCCGCATCGTCCGGTGATAGATCGAGCTGGTCGAGCAGTTCGTCGACGCGATTCTGAGTCTGCTGTTCAGGGAGGTCGCGGAGGCCGGCGACGTACTCCAGTTGTTCGTAGGCGGTGGCCTGCTCGTAGAGCGGCGGCTCTTCAGGGAGATATCCGATGTGCGGTCTGAGCGCATCTCGATCTGTGATGGACGCGCCGGCGACAGTCGCCGTTCCACTAGTCGGCGTCGCCAATCCGGTGAGCATCCGCATCGTTGTGGTCTTCCCGGCTCCGTTCGGACCCAAGAACCCGTATACGGCACCGTCGGGAACGGCGAGATTGAGGTGGTCTACTGCAGTCGTCGAACCGTAGCGTTTGGTCAGGGCGGAGGTCTCGATAGCGGGCATCGGTCCAATTCACGGGGACTGTCGGTTGCTCGGCAGATATAGTTGGTCATGGGGCTCTCATCCAGATCTGATTGTAGATGGCGTACCGACATATTTGGTCACGCTAGCGCGTGCTTGCTGTGGATTCAGACGTGCGTTCCTTCCGACTAGCGGAGATGAGGATTCCGCTCATGAAGATGCCGAACACACCACCTGTTGCGCTCCCCGCCACCGCGCCAATGGTGTAGGAGCCATCAACCATCCACGCCGTGAGTATTCCAAGAAACACGCCGACGGTGAGACTGACAAATAGTGTGTACGCGAGTACCCGATACTGCCAGTTATCGTGGTTTAGATTTCCGTCAGTGAATCGGCCTGCAAAGCCGCCGACCACGAGTCCGCCGGCGGCACCGAATCCAGCTAGTACTGCAAACTCGGATTGCAGTCCAGTGATCATCGCCGCAGTTCCACCGATCCCTGCTCCGATTGGGATTCCACCACCAGTGCCGTATTGTTCGAGTGTGGTGACCATACCACGTATTCAAAGCCGATTCCCGTAATACCCTGCGTGAGATCCGGTTCACGCGGATATACTTGGCCGTTCAGGTGGACGAAGGACTGCCCGAGAGTCGCTGAACCAACCTGTTCATCAGGGACGAGTGTGTATCACCGGCCATGAATTCGCGTCGACGGTTTCTCATCGCGGCGGTCGTCGTCGTCATCTCCGGTGTGATGAGTGTCCTCGCCGCGCCAGAACTGCCAGCACGGATGGCGACCCACTGGAACGCCGCGGGACAGCCGGATGGAACGATGTCGAAGCCCGTTGCACTCGCACTCTTCCCTGTGTTGTCCGCTGTTCTTCTCGTCGTCTTCGCGGCAATCCCGCGTATCGATCCGCTTCGAGAAAACATCGCCTCGTTCCGTCCGGTGTACGACTGGTTCGTTGTCGTGTTCACAGTGTTCATGACCGTTATCCACGGGGGTGTCATCGCATTCAACCTCGGCTACGAGTTCGACTTCACGCTCCTCGTCCTCACCGCGGTCGCGGGGCTATTCTACTACGTCGGGGTGCTACTCACTCACGCAGAACGTAACTGGTTCATCGGCATCCGAACGCCGTGGACGCTGTCGAGTAACGAGGTGTGGGACCGAACGCACCGGCTCGGCGGCCGCCTGTTCAAACTCACCGCGATCATCTCGCTCGTCGGTCTCTTCTTCGGCGACTACGCAGTCTACTTCCTTATCGTACCGGCCCTCCTGACAGCTGGCGTCACCGTCGTCTACTCGTACTACCTGTACGAGCAGATCGAGCACGGCACCGGCTCAGATTCCGTGAAATTACCGTAACATCGGGTCGAATCACCAGATTGAGGTGTCGGAACCGAGTACCAGCGGCCGTATGCCCCCGCTTTCCCGTCGCGCCCTCCTTGCGACAATAGCCGCTGGATCCGCTGGCAGCATCGCCGGGTGTAACGCCCTCTCCCGGGAGTCCTCTCCGACCATGACGCAGCCTGACGGATTCGACGGAATGCCGCTGTACGTCGCAGACGGGGTCCCTCTGCCGGATGGTGCGGACCCCCTCACCGTCGAGGATCCTATCGGTGGTCAGATAGCGCTCTTCCCGACCGACCTCCCGGACGGGGAAGAACCGCTCTCCGCGTTGCGAGGCTCCACCCCAGTCGCTGTCGTTGGCCGCGACGCACAGGGGACACTCATGGATCTCTGTGCGGCCGACGGTCGGTCGTACGGCTTCGCCAGCGACAGCTGGGGTCCTGAGACTCGCCTCGCCGCCGCCGTCCCCTATGGAAACAGTCTCGTTACGCACCTGTTTGAGGGGAGCGAGCTTCCGCAGGAACTCCCGAAGGCGATCGACGGAATCCTGAATCCGCCACGGTTCAGTTGCACCGTCGACGCGGACCTGCCGACCCCCCCGAACGGATTCGACGACCGGGCGATGGCGCTCGGGTCCTCCTTCGTCCACGGTCGCAACGACGTGGCTGGCTTCGTCCGCCGGGATACTGTCCGGTTGGCTCCGGGAGCGGATCGGACGAATATCGTGCTCGGTATCAGCGGGACGATCTACGCCGGTAGTAACGTCGGTGGCGACAGTCGGTACACTGCTGATCAGGTTCGACTCGTGGCGTCGTTCGACAATCACCTGCGCGAGACTGCACCACTACCAGGAGAAACCGCGAATCTCACTGTTCGGCGTGACGTGGATATGGTCGAGGACGCCGCCGAACACCGGTTCACGCCGGCGAACGACCAGGCGCGTCGAATGTTTACGGCCTGCCAGCACTCGCTTGTGACTGCGTCGGAGATGCCCGATCCGTTCTCCTATACGGCCAACGGTCGGTTCAGGTGGCGAAATCCCCGATTCATCCGCGAAGACGACCGTTGGCACCACCACACGCCTGGTCGTGGGGTGTGGTATCCCGATGGAGGCCGGTGACAATACCAGTGGAGTACCGGGCACAGAAAATCGCGTCTCCGAGCGCTTACCGCTCAGACGCACGGTGGCAGCCGACCACGATGGCGCGAAACCATACATTCTGGAAGATCAAGAGCCGCGTATTGGAGATGAGACAGTACATCCAAATATCCGCTATTCTATTTCCCGCAGTATGTCTCGTGACCTGTCCTTGGGCAATTTTTTGAGGGAACTCGGTTTCAGGCTTACAGCTGCAGGGGTAGTTGTGGGGATGTTCTTCGGCCTCGGATACGTCAATAGGCTCGATCTCTTCGGGCTTTCGAGTGTTCTAGACACACAGTTCGCGTTCTTCGCCGTTGCATTCGGACTCGTTGTGATTGCGTCGGTGATCTGGATCGGATTCCAGCAGTACAGAGGATAAGGAACTCACTCACGTGAAGTCCATCCTGCGTCTCTTCTTATGACTGCTCGTACGTGAGCGAGCTCTGCTATCCAAACCCGATACGCTAGTGTCGTCCCAAGATAGATGATTGCTGCACCGATCCAGAACACGACGAGTGTATTTCCAGACCAGTTAGCCCACTCGACCACGAGCGGCCACGTGTTTCCAAACCCGTGTAACAGCGCGACGAAATAGACGTTGTGCGTTAGTTCATAGATCGCACCGAACAGGACGGCGGTAATCGTTGGGAGAAGTGCAGCAGCGAGAATCCCATCAAGTGTCCGTCCAGCCACGATTGCTGCAGGGGTGTGCATCACGCCGAACGCGAGACTCGTCACCCCGATCCCTAAGGCGATGTACGGAAGGGTATCGTCGCTGAGTAGGGCAATTATCTTCGACTGGAAGTACCCACGAAATGCTATCTCCTCTACTGGGCCAACCACGAGGAATTCAAGCAGAAGCAGGACGAGCCACGTCGCTGGGAGTGGTGCGTACCGTTGGACTGCGGGTGCTGCCTCGGGAAGTTGCCAAATCAGACGGATCGCCCAGTGATTTCCGGTGAGTGCTGCAGTACCCAGGCCGAACAGGTTCATCGCCACCCAGAATCCACCGAACGCGACCAGTGCACCAACGAGATGATCGCGCGAGAGACCCAGTTCGGAGAACTGGACGCCGTCAATCCGCAGGAGAATCCAGACGGAACCGAGGATTGCTGCGTACTTTCCGATTGCTGTCGCCAACTGGATCCACGCCGAGAGGTCAGAAACCATAGTCGTGAGTGGTACCCAAATCGCAGTTACGATCGAAAATGCGGCTGCGAACCCGAGTACCGTCTGCCAGCCTCCGTGAAACACGACCCGATTCTCAGTCATAGTTGAATCATCTTCGTTGTTGAGAGGAGTCATTAGCGTACGTACGGTCGTTATCGCCGGTAGGAGTCCCCCATGGGGCATACCCGGACTGATAGAGCAGTACTGCGGCACCGATACCTCCGTAGAGAATCCCGACCACGATACTAACCAAAGTAGTGCCTGAGATGACTTCGTAGACTCCTTGTATCAAGAATAGTACTCCGAGTATTCCCAAGATCAGCCGGCTGGTTCTAGCCCGTTCTGAGATCCCCAACGCAATCACAATGATGGCACCAAACACGTAGATTACAAGCTGAAGTGGAGAACTATCACCCACGGGCCACTGAGATAAGACGATAACTGCAAGAACAAGAGCTGCGACGGCAGTTTTTCGATCAAGAATCACCGGTATCCCCCGGGTTGATCGCGCGATAGAACGCGACAGAATAGACGCCGAAGAACCCCCCGAACAGTGATCCAAGGACGACGATGAGAACCGTCACACCGACTGCACCGGCCAAGGAGACCTGTGGCAACGTCACGACCTCGGTCGTACGAGGTGAGATGAGAATCGACGCACCGCCGAACACCAAGCCTGCACCGCCGCCGAGTACCCCCACGAGCACGGAATAGCCGAGCGTACTCACGAGATTCTGGCGAACTACTGAGACGCTATGTTTGATCCCATCAAGTGCACCGAGATCATCGAGGACGATCGCCTGCCCGTAGAACTGGATGAAGAAGATAAACAAGAGATACGCGAGCCCCAGAATGGCGACGATTACTCCGATAACGGCGAGTACAGCGAGACCGACCCCGCCAGCGGAGTCAGTGAACAACGCGAAACCACCGAAGATGGCGACAAAGAACGCGATGAACCCTATCACGAAATTGACAGCGACCAAAAGGAGGTACGCCACGAGTATCGAGATATAGTTCGACTTGCCGTCTGTGAGAAAGCGGTTGAGTGACGTTCGACCGTCAAGGGCCTCGTCAGCCATCCCGATGATACCAGCTTGGAAAAATGGCATGATGAAAATAAACACCAGCGAGAGAACAAGAGAGACGATACTAGCGATGAGTGGATTAATTGCCTGGAGGAGCAATTGTGGAATCTGAAAGAGCATGATAACGAGGACGGGGACGAACAGTATCGGGTTTCGTTGGAGGGCACGAGGCGTCTGACGGAGAGCTTTCAGGACGGCCATACCCGGAGTTCATGTAGTAATTTGAAAAGTATTGCTCCGGGTTTCTGGGCGAGAAACCCGGACGAATACGGGACGCCGTAAATCCAGTCAACGTACCTGAATTTGAATCGGTACACACAGGTGCACGCGTTCTGATTTCGAATCGTGGTCGGCGTTCCATCATCACCGCTCGGACTCTTGCTAGTTATCGGGTTCGTCAGCGGTGGTCTCCTTGCGATCGGATTCGCACTTCGTGAGGTTGGAGCTGTTCGGCAAGTCCTTGGGGGAGCGTCGACGGATGTCTTTTCGCTCTCGACCGGCACGACTGGCTCAGTTAGCATTTCAGGCACAGCAGTACAGTACGAGGATAGGCTCGTCAGCCCGTTTACCGGCACCGAGTGTCTGGCCCTCGCGTACGAGGTGGAAGAGCAACGAACGACCAACAACGGCACGGCATGGGTCGAAATCGATTCCGGCCGAGCCGCGGTTCCATTCTTACTCGAAGACGATACTGGGAGTGTGCTCGTCGATCCGTCACGGGTTAGACTCGGCCTCGGTACGAGCGTGACGATCGAGGTCGAAGGGGGTGAACGGCCACCCAATCGTATTCAGAAATTCATTAACCGGACTGACGACGTCGGGTCTGAAGAGCGAACTTGGGACCTGAAACTCGTCGAATTGAACGTCGGCAACGACCGGCGATACATCGAACGCCGACTTGAACCTGGAGAGCCGGTGACGGTGTTCGGTGACGTTCAAAGTGAATCTGGGGTCAGCACGCGCGCCGGCCAAGTGAACGCAGTACTCACAGCCGGCTCACATCCACTTGTTCTCTCAGAGACCACGCCGTATCGAACAGTGTTGCGGGTCTTCTGGCCCGTTCTCGTAGCCGCCTGCCTCGGGATCGTATTGCTCGGTGCAGCAGCCGCCCTCGTGCTCAGTTAAGGTGATCGTCGTGACACAATTCACTCTCAGTTCGGGTGATACCACGATAGATTGGGAACTCGACGTAACTGATTCATCCCTCCTACTGGGCCTCGCGTACGTCTTTCCGAGCATCCTCGGTGGTGTCGTAGTACTTGTCGTAGGATTGGTAGCGTGGCTGGTCGCCTCGGCGGTCCTGGCGGGTGAGTTCGCTCAAGCAGTTGGGATTCTCGTTGTCACGTTACTCGCACTCCTTTCACGTCGCTACCTGCCTGCCTTACTCAGGACAAACCTCACAGACCCCTTCTTCGAACGGTATTCACGGCGCGGACTCATCGTCGGAAGTATTCTGGGTGCATTCGCCCTATTGGTCAGTACGCGACTCCATCCCGATGCGCCATTTGGTGTCTTCATCGGAAGCTGGATTCCGCTTGTCCTCACGGCGGCGTTCCCTACAACAGGAGTCGCTGACGTAGAGGCAGACACCCTCGTCGTCGATAGCACCGATGTGCCACTCGAAGCGATTCGTCAGTCCCGAGCAATTTCCATTGGAGCGTTCACGGTATACTGGCTGTCGTATTCACGCGGTGTGCCGACCTCACCGCGGATCATCGTCGCCCCGACCGAACACACCAAGACGATCGACACTCTGCTTGACTCAACGGCGTCCGTCTCGGATCACGGACGCTCGACCATCGCTCGCTCCGAACGGCTCATCGCGGGTCTGTTCGGACTCGGACTGCTCGCTGTGGGTCCAGTTCTCTGGCTCGTCCTCCCACCGGGGGACGGCCAAGCTGTTGCACTGTATGCCGGTGCGATGTTCGGGCTCTTCGGTGCGATGCTGCTCTGGTACACATTCAGCGCCTAGACCTCCCGAAGAGATTTACCAAACTGTCTGTAGAAACTCTGATGCAATCCTCATCAACCGTTAATACTGGCGTGCTGCATCCAGAGGCTGGGTCGGCAGTCGTTCGTTCCAACCTGACACTGATGAACCAGATGGTGGGTTGACGTGCTTACTGTCCACAACTTTAGTGCCTCCTCAGTCAGTATTCAGCGTTTCAGATACCCTTTATCCAGCAAAAATAGGAGTGTGAAGACCGTGAAGAATGTTATCACTGAAACCAGTCTCGGTAGGGTTCCGGGTTCTGGGCTCTTCTCGAAGGGGAGGACTACGACAGTTGCGAAAAATAGCGAGACAAAGAGAGATAGCAAGTACTTACCAAATGCTCGGGTCATCTTCCTTATCCTCCATACGCTGGTGTGTTGAGAGACATATGTGAATACTGTATTGAATGATTCGTGATTCCTTTGTATCTCTCACATCTGCTGAAACCGATCTCCGTTTGAGGCCACCGCTTCGCCCTTCGCTATCTCCCAAGAATCCGACTCTCTTCTTGGATTCACATCCCGATGGTGAATCGCTGAACAAGGTTGAGGCGACGAAGTCCGTACTCGATCCCGGCCACGACGAGAAGGATAGCGAGATACAGAAACCACGCTCCGAAGTAGAGCGCGTGTGGGTCCTCGACAGTCGCTGTGAACTCCGCTTGGACGTCGAACAGAACGAACAGCGCTAGCAGCGCCGAAGGCGTCACCAGTAGATGCCGAACCAGGAGATAGAGCGGCACCGCTGCCAGTAGCCACATTCCGACGGCACCGAACAGATACAACACCCACTCGAATCCGCCGGAGATCGTCACTCCAAGCCGAGCAGCAAACCACACCATGACAAAAGCGTGCAGTAACCCACCGACGATGGCGACAGTCCCAGCCCGTCGACGAGACGCAGGCATCGAAAGCCATGGTACTGACTGCGTGGTCGTCGGGAGGACACGCCAGGTATTCCGACCAACATACTCCACGATCCCCAAAAGCGAGAAGCCGACCGTCCAGACTGATGCGTTGACCATATACCGAACGATGTAAAGCCCGTTCTCAACGACTGTGATACCGGTCGGCTCGGCGAGGCCTTCGAGTTCGGCGACGTCACGAAACGTCGGTCCTGGAGGTGTAAGTTCCATCCCGAGGACGTAGGCCGTCGTGAGGATGAGCGCAATCACGGGCGAAATGAGGCGAAATCGGAGGGCGAGCCAGACGGGGACGGCAGCTACGACGACTAAACCACCATATCGCCACAGGAGACCAACCAGCGAATACTCTGACGGACCAACCGAATACCCGAGACTGACAGCGACCATGAGCAGAACTGCCGCATGGACGAACCCAATTGAGAGACTGAATAGGACGGCTCGTCTGGAGGGCATACGTTCGACTGCGGGTTCTTCCGGCTTCTTTGTTATCCCGTTACCGAGATAGGGTGCCTCAATCCGTAGTCTCTAGTCACTTGTTGTGAAGACGACCACTCAGCCGACACTACCCATTCTCGATGACGACCAGTCGATGTCCCGACGCGTATGCGATTATTCCAATCGCTGCAACGACGAGGGTCCACGGAACGTACAGCAGTGCGAGTGATCTATTCACGAGAGCCATCCCCGTGTGGGGTGCTAGTGCGAATACAATCGGCACTGGCGCAAGCACGAGCCCGGCGATGAACCCGATGGTAAGCGGTGTCTCTCGCTGGCGTGTCACTGCGAGTGGGAGGAAGTACAGCGTCGGAAGCACCAAACTGACCAGACCATACGTGGTGTCGTATCCGGCCGCGCCCGCGGCGGCCACAGGAAAGAGCAGCCACTGGCCAGCGAGAACCGCCGCTGTCGGCCAGAGGAGCAGCCGTGTCACCGCCTCGTTTGTGCCCGCTTCTGTTGCAGCCGTGCCCGTATTGAGGAGACGTCTCGCCAGCACGATCTGCCCGAGGACGAGCGGCCCGCCCAACACAAGGGCCGGGGCTGCACCCGTTGCTGCAATGACATAGACCAAATAGAACAGGAAGTCACCAAGTTGCTCGAACAGCGGACCGGAGACTCCGACGAGCGTTTCGACAGTCGCTGCGGCAACCCCGACGGCGACCAATGGTCCGACCACGAGCGCGATCCGCCGTGATCGTGAGAGTGCAGCCAGCCGGTGTCCGAACCGCCCCAAGAGTGCAACGACACCAGTGAGTAGCACCAACGGAACGCCGACAGCAGCGAGGTCCTGAGCCTTCAACTGTGCCACGTCGACCCCGATCCCGAACGAAGTCGCAGCCCCACTGATGATACCGTTGTTCGGTGCGAATACGACGTGGCTTCGACCCCCGAGGGGATCGTACTGCTGGTCGCTTCCTTCCCACGTGACGGCCTCATCGGCAATCGCAGCATCGGTCGGTGCGTGCGACACGACCGTCCCCGGCGGCCCGCGCATCGTCATCGAGTCTGCAGCGAGGTAGAACCACCGCGCCTCGCCACCGTGCCAGTAGAAGAAATCGACCACGTAGACCCCGCCCGCACTCTGGTGGGCCATACCCGGAACGTCGTACTCGACAGTCAGGGTGCTCCCGTTCATCGACGTGGTGAGTGACTGTGGTTCCTCGACTGCGACGTATCCACGGTCAAACACTCGCTGGACAACGTGGTCGCGGAGTGACTGGTTCTCGCGGAGCGTCTCGACACCCGTCCCAGTGAGCGATACCCGGGCAGTCCAGTGCCCCGTTCCGGATTCATCAATCTCGATGGTGAGCGAACTCTCCGCCATACTGATGGCGATGTCGTTATCGGCGGCCGCATCAACGAGTGTGTCGCTACAGACGCCACAGACCGCGTGTGGCGGCGGGCGAGCACTGACAGGCGATCCAACTGTCGAAAGCAGAATAACACCCACCAATACGGCGATAAATACCGCGCGAAATCCTGTATGCCTGTCAAACCTCGTCATACTAGTATCTACTCGATATGGAGTCGAGAGACGCCACTCCTAAGAATCACACTGGTTGCTGGGGAGAGGTTTTTCACTTACCGTGAGAAGATACCCCGATATGGTCCCCAGAACGCAACGTCGGCAAGACACGGAATCGTGCACCGGGACACCGGTGATGACAGACGGGGGAGAAACCACCGACCCTGGATTCGATGAAGCAGCACTCTACACCGTTGTTCGAGACGCCGTCAAGGATGCCCTCCTCGATGTGATCGGGACAATTTTGCTACTCGGTATTGCGTTCGTCCTTGTCATCGCCGGCGTACAGGCCGTATTTTCGTCAATCTCTCCCTGGACGGTCGCTATCGGTATCGGTGTGACCGCTGTCGGCGTCTATCTCGCAGCCGCGACGCTTGAAATCATTCCACCAATCAGAGAGTGGTTCTGAACTCGACAGTATGCGTCGACGCGCGTTTCTAGCCACACTGGGTGCGAGCGTGGCCACGCTTTCCGGCTGCGTTGGTGAGCAGAGGCCCGAGGTCGGACTCGGAAAGATTGGGGTGATGAACCGCCGGCAGAACCCGATCTCAATCCAAGTAACGGTCGAGAAACGAGGTGAAGAGCTATACGACGTCACGCACGACCTCGAAGGACGAACAGGAAACATCGTCGATGGTACAACGATTATCGAAGAGTGGATGGGGGATCAAACTCGGTATCTGGTATCGGTTTCCTTGACCAACGGCGAACTCGAAACGACGTACTCAACGGCTGATGCGGAATCGTTCGTCGACGACTGGGGAGCCAACCAGTGTTTCAGTCTCTTTTTCACGGTCGAACCGGGTCAGATCAGCACTGCACTCGGCGCGATGGAATCCTGCCCGACGACTCCCTGACTAGATCTGGAGGGAGCAACCATTCTGGTCTCCAGAATTGTCCGACACAATTTTGCACCCATTACAGGATAACTTCTGTATGATCGCCCTCCAGAGTTCATCACCGTCGCTCGGTCCCCCAGTTGCCGCACTTCTCGCTCTCGTTCTCGTCGGAGGTCTCATTGGAGCGGTGGGAAGTGCGGTAGTCCGCCGTCTCTCGAACCCTGTCGGAAAGTACCGCTTGTTGTACGGGGCCGTTCTCTTCCCGTTCACATTGCTATCATACGGCGTCTTGGTCCTCCTTGGATTTGGCCCTGCGATCAGAGCCCTCTTTCCCACTAATCCGGTTTTCCTCAGCAATATCCTCACCAATTTCATCACCTTCCTCGCCACAGGTTTCGTCTGGCTCGCGGCCTACGCACCCACAATACGTGGTGTCCGCGACGTACGAGAGGTGGAGCTGAACACGAGCACAGCTCTCTCGAAGATGGGGCGTTACGTACTCGGTCTAAGTGCCGTCCTCGCAGTCGTGATTGTCCCGCTTCAAGCACTCCCGTCGGAATCTTCTCCCCTTGTCCTGGCAGTTGGACTTGCGGCCATCGCCATCATCTTTCTCTACGCTTCACCGTGGCTCATTCCGCTACTCCGTTCAACACAGAAACCGACCGAAGACGTCGCTAACCGCGTTGCGACGCTCTGTTCCAGAGCTGACCTTAATGTCCGAGATGTCAGAATTCTCGACACAGACGACGAAGAAACAGCCGATTCCCTCGTTCGTGGTCCACCGAACTATCGCCGGCTGTTCCTCACGAGCACGTTCCTAGACGTATTTGACGATGATACGGCAACTGCACTCCTAGCTATTGAGGCAGGGCGACTCGACACTCACGTCTTCGAAATCAGGGTGAGTACTGTGATTGTTGCTGGTATTGCCCTTATTGCGTCTCTGACCGGCGTAGGGTCAAGATGGCTGTTACTCGGGTTCTCAGTCGTCGTGCTACTCTTTGGATTCTGGCTGTCCCGGCGACAAATCCGAGTGGCCGACGAATACGCCGCCGAACGGGTAGGTGAATCCGCGCTCTCAGACGCCCTCAATCGATACGCCGACGTTCACGCAATCGAACCAACCCGTCGACGGTTCCCGAACCCGCTATCAGTCAACGTTCCGCTTGGCGATCGCATTGACCAGCTGAGTACACTGACTGAAGCGTGAAGAGATAGCGAGGAACCGTTGTAGAATCGAACAGCTGGCTCACCTCAACCGAATTGCAGAGCGGTTCACGGGAGGTACGTCGCAAGGAAGTTGACGAGACGATCCAATCGTTCGTTGATTCTGTTTTCATCGTCCTCCTCCGCATCGCTCTCAGGGCAAGACTGTTCCATAAGGTCCACAACATACCACAGTGGCCTGTATCTTGTGCTCCGACGAACCACCTATAGAGAACTTAGTTGTCCTGTTGCGTCTTTTCGAGTTCACGCGCTTGTTCATCGATCTTAGAGAGTTCTCGCACAACGGTATCGTCCGACCCTCCATGTGCGACTCGCACGGAAAGATCCAGCGGCGATGGGATAAAACGAGCTTCATCAGCCTCCTCACCGGGTTCCTCATCAGTCTCCCTATCCCATCTAAACAAGGTCTGAAACACCTCCCAGATGTTGAGGCTCATATCCCAGGTTAGGGTTCATCGAGTGTTAAGTCTTTAGCGGCGGGTTGGATCGACAGACTTGATGGCCGGTAGGTAACCATCGGGTCTAGTCCTGCCGGGTGCAGACTTAGGACTCGCAGTCGTACGAGCGACTGTCCTTCTCGACCGTGACAGTTCGAGTCGAATTAGCGACGACAGTGCCTGATTCACGTAGCCGGATGTGGATGTCGGCTGTCCCGCCAACTGTAAGTGATTCATCGTCACGGACGACCCAGAAGACGTTCACCCGCTCTCGACCAGTTTGCTGAACGGGTTCCGTAGTAGTCTTTGAACTGTTGCCGATGCTCACTTCAACATCATAATTGGAGTCCTCACCACCTTTCATTGGGGTTTCCACGAGGACGTCGGCACGAACCGTCAGATGGTCACCGGGTGTGCCACTCGCAATACATGTTGCCACGGTACCGTTCTCGATGTCTGGCATCGTAATGTCGTCATTGAGATGGACGGATACGTTGGTAGCCTCAACAGTGGCTTCGTCTGGATTGATCTGGTCGGTGACCGGGGCGAACAGCACTAAGGTACCGACGCTGAACGCTGTCAAGAGGAGAAACGCGATGATGGAGGCAGGGCGGGGTGGCCAGTCGAGCAGCCACGGAAGGAGGTTCACAACCGGATTACTGAGGAGGGGGATAAAATGGATTGGGGAGACGAATCAGGTATCTGAACGCTCACGGAGTAGGAGAGCAGTGAGAAGAAGAATGATCCCAGTCGGTAACATAAACAAGCCGATCGTGAAATTCCAGAAGCCGAGAAGGAATTGCCCGACAGCTCCGATGAGCAAGAACCTGAACCGGTTTAACACCGCTCCTACAGCCCCCACCCACCCAAGGCCGATCGTGATGAGGAACAGTACGAGTCGAGACGTTCGATAGCCAGGGGCGGGGAGGATGGCGATAAGAATGGCCGTAAGGAGAACAACTGCGACAACTGATGCTCCTCGAAGAACGTCGAGTGTAGAGTACTCCGTTGTCATAGATGCAGTCGTGCGATCAGGGCATTGAATCTCACACTGCTTAATCTGTTGTCCCCTCATGCTTGATTTGGCGATGCTTATCCAACCAAATCTCTTTCCTCTGTTAGAGATGGAATGGACGTCACCAGCTCTGCATCCCTGCCTCAAAGACGAACACTACGATCCTGTTAGCCAGTAAGAGGGCTGCATACGCTAGCGCCGGGGCAAGGAGAGATGCGGTTCGGTCATACGTGTACGCCGCGATACCGAGTACAGCGAGCTGCGTAACTGCAAACAACCCACCAGCGACCGTCCCAACCTCCGCAATACCAGCGAAGACGATGATCGCAGTTACGAATACGACGGGAGCGAAGCCAAGGTAGGGAAGCCAATCATTCTCAAGACGTTCGTTCGCATAGACTGCTACGCCGAGTGAGAGCGTGAATGCGATCGCACCGATGAGCTTCCCCAGTTCGGGAACCGTCGCAAGTCCGCCGGTGTTGCTCACCATCACGAACCCCGCAACGGCGGTGGTCAGGACAATCGCGGTGTCGGCACTGACGACCTGTTCAAAGCTCGCTTGGATGAGAACCTGGCAGATCACGACCAGCATCGGGACGCCGATGATCAACCCCAGGCCGGCGATGAGGAGGATTGGCAGCACGGATGCATCGGCAGCGATTGACGTCTTTGTCAGTGCGTTGTACGGAACGCCAGTCACAACACCGACGAGTTTGGTGAGAGCGACACAAATGATCGGTGTAAGAACAGCGAGGCCAACCAGCGGCACTACTTTTCGAGACGGAAGGCGTAGGCCAAGATCAATCTCCCGGAACCGACTGTACGCGACCGTGAATCCAATCAGTCCGAACAGGAGAACACCACCATTGACCAGCCCACTGACAAACACCCCACCTACACTTGGTGGCCTTCCGAACACAGTTGTCAGTACTTGACTGACGAGTTCTCGCCAAAGATACACCCCTACTAACAGTGCTGTGACAATCCCGATCTCCAGCACGACAGGGTGACTCGAAGTGATGGAGGGTCTACCATCGTTTTGGAGGGACATACCTCGATTTCAGATGGCACATATTTAACTTCTTATCTGAATGAGCCCCAATAGGAAGGGCCGATCCTTGAGGCTGTCATATTTAGAGCACTCCCATAGTATCTACGTCCCACACACAATCGACTGTTCGATCATCAATCCATCCCCAAGCCGATGACGAAGTCGACAGAAATGGTGAGCCTGCTCGTCGTGCTCGAATTCGTGGTGATGTCTTCCATCGTTCTTCTTCTGGTTCCGCTCAAAGCCGCGGCTCCTCTCATCCCCCTGCTCTTGGTCTTCGTAATCGTACTGCACTTGTACTGGTCGTGACTCTGCCAGCTTCGATGGAGAACAGTTAAGCCGTCATCAGATCAGTGGCATCGAATTGGACTGCTGACGACAGATTGACAACCCGGGATTCAGAACAGCCGGTATGGTCCTCAATCGGCGAACGGCCCTCCACCTCGCCGGAACAACCGTAGCCACAGCTCTCGCAGGCTGTGCATCACTCACACCAGATTCCTCCACAGATCCGAAACAAGAGTATAGTCTCTCACTCGACCGAATTGAACAACCGCTCGTTGATTACGTCCTCTACCATCCCGGTGAAGACGTATACGACCAGCCCGCCCACCGTGCGTTAGCTGAAATACTCCCCGACGGTCGGCACACGACCTACGGCTACAAGCCTCTTCCCGAGGACGCATTCGTTGCTCACGACGAACGGTATTACCAGACGAAAATCGTTGTCACTGGCGAACGGCGAATGGAGCGACCATTCGTCCGCGTCACTCCTATACCTGAGGATCAGGTTCCTGAGGACGTCCCGACGGTCGATTCACTCGCCCGGCCTGTCGGCCGCGTCATCAAAATCCTTCACAGCTACACCGTCACAAACGGGGAAAGCGGGAGTGCCGATCTCCTTCGGGATGATGCCTACGTCCTCCGGCGACCATACGAACTGAATAGCCGCCTTACCGACGACCTCGATGGGCAAATTGTGGTGATGGATTCTGACGGCCACTGGGCCTACCGGGTCAACGTTACGACGGAACGACTTTATGAACCAGCGTACACGACACTCGCAATCGAAGTCGCAGCCACGGAAGACGCGTTCCGCGACATCGCATTCGCCGCCAGAGTTGATTCCCGACTCGATCCAGAAGAGCTCAACGCGCCCGTTCGTCAGTTACTCGAACAGGTTATCGCGCAAGACACGTATCGAGAAACGACCCCGCTCTCGACGGAGTACGTAAATCTACTCGACGCGCTCGATCTCGAACACGTCGAGACTGCTTCGAACGGCCATCATCTCTGGTACGACGACACGCTGTACCGATACGGCCTCTACATCAACGATGCGGACTAGCTGTTCTCTCGTTCCGAGAGACGCCTGAGATTTACTACCGTCCCCGTCTACACTCTATTATGGTCTCCCGTCGAACACTCCGAAAAGCCCTCCTCGGCCGTGACGTCGCTATCGCTTATGCGATCATCGTCGCATTGTATCTCCTGAAATTCGTTCCGTTCCAACCCACACAAATCCCGCCCTATCTCCTGATCGTCGCCTATGATCTCGTCGAAGTAGCACTCCCGTTCCTCACCCCGTACTACCCGATCGCATTCCCGCTATTCCTGTATGTGCTCGCTGTGAGTGGCGCAGGCATCACTCGGAAATTTCGCGCCACCGATGGTGAACAGTCAGCCTGGCTGCAGACACTCGGCGGTGTCTGTCTCATCATCGGACTCATCTCACTGGGGTTCGGCGCGTTCGTCGGCGGCCCACTCATCTCCCCCACAGACAACCCGACGCCGCTGGCCATTACCGGCGCGACGGGTGTCATCTTTCTCGTGACGGCTTGGTGGTTGCTCGGCCGCCCGACTTTCCAATCCGCCGCCCCCGCTTGAACGAATCCAAACTCCTCTCGTAAGCAAGCTACCGACCTTGATTAAACGCCAGAAAGAACGACTCAGTTCCGATGTTGATACCCCCGGTTCAACTACTCGCCCGTTCCTCGGATCACGAGGTGAGACGTCGCAATATCCCGTTCGGAGCCTCTGAGAAATCCCTTCGTGAAACCCGCTCCGAACGTCGCATCAGCGAGAGACTCGCCTTCCTCGGGCGGCTCGTTACGGTCCACGATGGTGGCGAAGCGAAAGGTGCGGGAATCCCCCGTTGCGGCGTCAAAAGTCAGGTGCCATCGGTACCGCCCTGCCGACTGATCGGTATCTAAATAGAGGTTCGAATCGGCCTCACCATCGTCGGCGGGAACGACATCTCCGGGATGGGATACGAGCGATCCCGAGCGCCAAGCGTGCTCAACCGTCAGTGAGATCGTTTTCCATCCGCTCGAAGCATCGTAGTTCGAACCGGGAATGAGTCGATACATAGTGATGAGAGCGTACCGCCCAGCCGGTTCGAGATCCAGGACTGACGCGTGTTGCCGGACAGTCCCGTACTCCTCGCTCCCTGCTGTCGTCGTGTCGCTGGCGACAACAGGACGGTTCCATTCCTCCGCAGGGGGAACCAGCTCCTCAGCGTCAGTGGCTGGTGGGTCGGAGGGGTGGTTAGCGATCCTTCCTGTGACCCCGATGACGCCAACGATACCAGTGCTGGCAGCCAGCCCGAGAAGTGTGCGACGTTGCATCAGGAAACTACGCTGTGTGATGGCTGCCACCCCGGGTTCCGACCGCGTAGATCAGGCAAAGCACCGCGCTGAACGCGGTTCCGACGGTAAGCAGCCACATCAGTAACTCGTACGGCGATCGGACTACTAGCGGCTTGTTAAGCAGCAGCATATACTGTCGATACAACATACTATCGAATGAGAACACGATGACGAATCCGATGAGGCTCAAAATGCCAACGCCGATGGTCCAGGAAATCTTCGTTCGCCCTGGAAGCGCCCGACGATGCGCATCACCAAATACCACAGCCATCGTGAGAAGTACAATCGGCGATGCGAATAGTATCGGGTGGAGGGCCATACCTGAGAACACACACGACAACTAAGATAAATCTGAGGAACGAGTAGCGTCTGGTCTGGGTCACTACTTCACCTCTCGAAGCGACCCGTTCTAAACGCAAGGGAGAACACATCCTGTGGGGGATGTTCAGTTTCCCAGCTTAGAGGGGATTGCGAGTCATCAAAAGGGATTTGTCAGCACCAATCTCACACACGGATACTTGCTATGGATGACTCCACCATCATTCAGTTAACAACGCTCTGGTTCGTCATCCTCGTATTCATCCAAACCGGATCTGGTGGATCAGGACCACTACTCACTGCAATTGGGGTTCTGGCAATCCTCCTCTCTTACATCATCCCCGTCACTATCCTTGGACTCCTCGCTATTCGACTGGTTGGCGAGTGACACATCCGGCAAACGAGTCTATGTCCTGTGTCGGTATTCCCATCTGTATGAATCTGTTTCAGGACTCCCGATTCAGAATCACCCAAGACACAAATATTCCGAATCCGAAAAACAACGTATGCACGGCCCGGCACACTGGTTTGGTCTGATACGAGCGTGGATCATTATCGGGCTATTTATCTACGTCGTCTGGTCGTCCCTCGAATGGATTCACACCCAAGTGAACAGGATTCGTCAGCGAATCGTTAGTCCCTGATGACCTAATTGCATCCGTATCGCCTTGCAGAGGAATAGTAATCTTGAAAAGTTAATTGAATCGGATTGATTAATGCGCAGGTTGAGACGGAACAACTCAATCATATAGCCATTCTCCCGAAGGGAAAGACATCGTGTGGATGTCCAGACCTTTCGTACCCTCCACTGGTATGGTTAGATTCTATTGATCGTAGCCACCATCGGGCTTTTTCGCTCAACTACCCGGTGTCATTCCCCATTCCCACCTCACTAGTGTTCCCGCTCGAAAAGTTATTGACCACCAAGGGGCGTCTCGTTCAGACCAGATCGTACGGCATCAACATCAACAATATCATCTCGATCGCACCGATGTGACGGCCGCCACCACGCGGCTGACCTGATTACGAGCGTGTCGTCGGACCATTCGAAGCTCGTGTACGCAGCCCACGGTCGGAACTGACGCTGCAACGGATGTTCGACGACGAGTCCGGTATCCGTCACGCGGAACGTCCGCGGATTCAACACGTTCATCAGCACGACGCCGACGAACAGTAGATAGTACAATCGCCACCCCCACTCGGAATTAAACACGAATGCAGCAAGGATACCGAGGGTGCTGACGGTGAAGGCCACAACAGAAACGCCGCCAGCAATCCGCCGCCACCGGCGAGGCCACCGTGCTTCCCACTCTGTGAGTTCTACCGCCTCTTCAAGAGCAGCGTTCGCGTGCCGCGTTCGACTCATCGCTACCAGTATAATGCCGAGCAGCATCCCGCCAGCGGTCCCCAACACTCCTAGTGGGGCGGCGATGTTAGGCGGTTCAACACCAATAGCAGTCGCACCGAACACCCCACCAAACCAACTGAACGGAAGCACGACAAGCAACCAGACGGCGTCGTGACGGCCAAGGGTGACAGCAAGCCCGGGCGTCCACCATACAACCCAACCGGCGATAGCGGTCACACCCGTCACGGCGATGATCAAGCCGATGTAGAGAATAGCCGCGTCAGCGACGGCCTGCGACAAAGCGAGAACAAGTGCAGGCGCGACGAAGGAGGCGACGTAGAGGCCAGCGACCAACGCGTACTCACCATCAGGGCGCTCAGCGTTCGACCGACCTAGTACAGAACGCGTTGACGCCGCCATAGAGAAACGTTCCACGCCAGGCAACAAAAGACTCCCTCAACACGGGGATTTTATTATCCTCGTAGAGGTAACTCGCGGATATGTTCGGGTTGCCCTCCATCGGCCGGAAACTCAGGACTCGGCTATTCTCACGGAATGCTGACAATTGGAACCACAGACGGCGAATGATTGCGCTCATCCCAGTATGGACCGTCCTTGGATACACCGTCGGCTATTTCGGCGGTGTTCATTGGCTGCCACCGATTGTCCCAGAAGTGATCGTGCCGGAACTGTTCGCCGTTCTCGGGATCCTCGTTGGCAGCGTGTTCATGGCATTGATCGATTAAGTCCGTGCGGTGTATCACTGGACTTCGTCGTGCATGATGGACCACGGTCAGGAGCATCTGATCTTGGGGTCTCCGGATACAGCGGGCCTTACTACTAGTTCGATGTGGCCGTCGTCGGGTTCGGTGACTTGCCGCCCGCGGATGAAGCGAAACGGATTGGCGAACAGTAGTACGTTATCTCGGCCTGGAATATATGACCCCTGAGTGTCACACCTATGCGTGTGTCCGCTACATGCCCTCCACAACTACGAGACGCCGCTTTTTGGCTGGCGTCGCAGCGTCCTGCACCGCGGTCGGTGCTGGAACCGCAGTGACCGGCGCAACGAGGAGTACGCGATTGACTCCAACTACGAACACCCAACAATCAGCGCTCCCGGAAACCATCCGTGACGCGGTCGAACGAGCACTGGACGAGTACGATGCCGACGGAGCAACCGTTTCGGTCGTTGCTCACGGTGAGACTGTCCTGAGCGAAGGATTCGGTCACTCGTATCTCAACTCTGACGCACCCGTTGAACCGGACACTACCCTGTTCCGAATCGGTTCTGTCTCGAAGGTCGCCCCGTTTGTCGCCGCTATGCGACTCGTCGATACCGGTGACGTAGATCCGCACGCTCCGGTCGATGAGGTACTCGACTCCGTTTCGATCCCCGACCAAGACGCGTACGACGAACCAATCACTCTCGCACATCTCGCTACCCATACGACAGGCTTCGAACAACGCTACCCGGGACAAGTGGCAACGACACCGGACGCGATTCGACCACTTCCGGACGTCCTTGAAGCCAACGACCCGGATCAGATCCACGAACCAGGAACCGTTCCGCTGTACACGAACTATAACGCGGGGCTCACCGGCCAACTCGTGGCCGATATCGTCAGGACGGAGTTCGCCGATGCAATCGAACAGGTAGTGTTTGATCCGCTCGGTATGAACGGGAGCACGTTCGATCCGCTACCTGCCGAGCTGGTCGGTGGCCGAACGGACGCTGCGTCGCAAGTGAACTGGTACTCTGAAATGCCGCCAGCGTCCGGAATGTCTGCTACAGCCACTGACATGGCTGCGCTCTTGCACGTTCTTCTCGGGACTGGGACCGGTGATACAGGTCAATTCCTCTCGGCGGAGGCCGTTGAAGATCTCCATAAACAATGGTACACGCCGCACGAACAGCTCGCAGGTATTTCCTTTGGGATGGAGCGCCAGCGTCGAGACGGAACACTCGTCGTTGGTCACCAAGGCGGTGTCCCTGACTTTAGTACCGACCTCCGGTATCTCCCTACCGAAGACGTCGGATTGTTCGTCTCAGTTCACGGTACCGAGGCGAACGACGCCCGTTCCGTAATCTCAGAGGCGTTTCTCGATCATGTTGCTCCCGTCCAAGCCCACGAACCGAGCGACGGAGGTCAACCGACCCGAGCGGACAGCGTCACCGGACGGTACCGCTCACTCCATGTGACAGATACCTCGTCGTTCGAGAAAACCCTCTACGGAATCACACGCCCGACCACTGTCGTCCGGATTGCCGACGACGGGACGCTCGTCACGGATCGAAGGGGGGAGACCCACCGGTGGATTGAAACTGATCCGTTCGTGTTTCGGCGTAGCGATGGCGCGGATACACTTGTCTTCAAACCGTCTGCGGAGGGGACGACGCATCTGTTTCAAGCCAGCGATCCATGGTCTCCACGTGCGGTAGTTCCATGGTACGAGCAGGGTCGGATCCACGGGCCACTCGCGCTCCTCTCGGGCGTCCTCGTTCTCTCCGGCGTCGTCGGCTGGCCGCTTGCAGCAGGCTGGCGGCGGTATCAAAACGCAGAATCTCCACCACAAACGCTCTCACGATGGCGATGGGTCGCTGGCATAACCGCAGTACTACTATTCTCGTTCGCCGTCATCAGTCTGTACGGTGTTACTGAACGATGGCTATACGAGCCCCCACCGGGATTCGATTTATTATTCGCCCTCCCGGGTATCGCGGCAATCCTGTCGATTGCCACAGCTGGGGCCGTCCTTCGGTCGTGGCACCATCAACAGTGGTCGCTATCCACACGAGTCCATCTCACGCTCGTCGCAACAGGACTCGTCACCCTCTGTAGTCTCTGCTGGTACTGGAATCTCCTACAGATTCCACTTTGACTTGCTCTCAGGGCGAGAGTCGTGAACGATCGACTCGTGCTCCTCAATCCGGTTGTGCCACCCAGACTCAACAAGAATCGGTTTGCCTCGCCTCTTCCGGTAACTAAATCTTGTCTCGACCGCCGGCGAACTCGCGGGTTAGCGATGGGGAGCCGGCCAGCGCGATTCCTATTGCAGCGAGTCCAAACGCAAGCACACCAGCTGCACCGACCGGGCTCGCAACTAATTCACTGAGAGTAGCATTCTCCGTAACCGCATAGGCAACGACGATGCCAGCGGAACCGTTGAACACACCGTGGAGCAACGCCGCTGCGAGTACTGATTTCGCGCGAACAACGAGGTACGTGTATACCGGCGAGAACGACAGACAGGCAATCGTCATGGCGACGACCCCAATCACTGGGAAGGAAGGGTAGTTGTAGCCAGCGATGATGACCGGCGCGTGCCAGACTCCCCAGAGGGCACCAATCCCAAACGACGCCTTCCAGAAGCCCCACGGAGCTAGTTCCCAGAGCAGGTACCCTCGCCATCCGAACTCCTCACCGAATGCGAAAAGTGCGTTCACCGTCGTACCCAGCCCGAGCACGAGGCCGAACGTCGCTATCACGCCACCGAGCCCCGACGGCAGTTCGATCCCCGGTGTCGGGTCAACGGTCGGATCAAAGCCGACGCCAGGGACTGCCACCGCAAGAAGGAGCGTCAATCCGACGAGCGGTAGTGCACCCACGGCGGCCACAACGAGCCACCGAACGCGTCCGATTCGCAACCCAACCGTCGACAGCGGAATATCTCGACGGAGGCAGACTACAAGCCCCGCAACCATCGGAGAGAACATATACGCTGGTGCAAGTGCGATCGGGCTCACCTCGATAATTCGAGAAACGATGTGGAGACCGACGGCAAAGACGACCAGAATACTGACGAAGACTGTGAGACGGCTTCTATCAGGACTTGTCATTCAGCACCACTGTGCTGAACGAGATAGTCCCGGCTAATAAACGTATGAGCTGGTTCAAACAAAACTGGAAGATAGCCCGTTACAGTATCGACGGTCTGCACCCAGTTCCTTACATATCGAGCCACTGCAACTCACCGTCGACGAACCTCCGCAGTGATGTCAGTCGCAGGCCGAAGTTGAACTGACGGAACGAACGTTAATGGCTCGTCGGCAGTCACGTCGAGGTCAACACGGCCGACCATCGTTGCCAGCGCCAAAGTCAGTTCCTGCCGAGCGAAATCGTTCCCGATACAGCCGCGTGGCCCACCGCTAAACGGGAAGTACGCGTACTCCGGGCGATCCGTCTCCCGGATCCATCGGTCAGGATCGAACCCCTCCGGGTCATCCCAAAACCGCTCGTCCCGATGGGGCACCCACTGTGGAATCAGAAACCGTGCCCCTTCAGGCAATTCGTAGCCGTCCAGCGTCACGGACTCGGTCGCCTGCCGGTTGACACCCGTCGTCGGCGGATAGATCCGAAGCGTCTCTGCGACGACGTGTTGCGTGTATTCGAGTGCATCGTAGTGCTCGATGGTCGGTCGATCACCACTGACAACGCGGTCGTACTCCTCACAGAGTATCTCGCACACGTCAGGATGGTCTTCAAGCAAGTACCAGACCCGGGTGAGCGCACCAGCCGGCGACTCGTGGCCCGCCAGCAGGAACGCAACCAGATTCTCCTTGACCTCCGCCAGCGTCAGGTTCCCATTCTCGTGAGCAGCAAGCAACGTCGCGCAGACGTCGTCGCTAGCCGCAATCCCCGTGTCTCGTCGCTCGTCGATGAGATCCTCGACGAATGTGTCGAGCCGCTGTACCATCCGACGGAACCGGCGGTCGGTCGGAGTCGGAACCCAGTCCGGAAGCAGCTGGCCGGGTCGTCGGAAGTTCGTTCGATCGACGAGCGCGTCCGCGGCTTCGATCACTACCTTCTCCCGTCCTCGGAGATCCTCGTTCAGTAGCGTTTCCCCCAGAATCTGCACCGTCAATCTACGCATCTCCGCGTGCAGATCGACCTGCTCCCCGTCGTCCCACTCGCCGACGAACCGGGCGGTCACGGACGCCATACGATCGCCGTAACTGGCGATACTCTCACGAGTGAATGCCGGGTGTGCCGCCCTGCGCAGTCGTTTCCATCGGTCGCCAGTCGCAGTCGTCATTGCGCGATCTTCAACACCCGCGAAGGTCTCCTGCTGCTCCGGCCCGATGGTGAATTTGTGCTGTTCCTCGACGAGAATCTGCTTGATGAGATCCGGATGGGTCACCAGGTACATCGACTCGCCCATAAACCGGAGATGAACGAGATCGCCGTGGGTAGCCCACGACTCCATCGCATCAACCGGCTCACGAGAAAACGCGACGCCGTTCCCAATAATCGGAAGACCGTCCGGAGACGGCGGCTGCTCCGTCCCGCTCATATCGATATCTTTCTACTCATCTGTCTTAATCCTGCCCCGCCTCCTCTGAAGACAGTCGTAGAGGAGCTCGTGGATGGCTTTTATCGCCACTCCAATTGTGGTGTGAAGTATGGTCGCTCTCTTGGCCCGAAGTCACTCATCCACTTCCGCTGCAGCGCTCGTCGGCACTCTGGTTGGTATTGCCGTACTCTGTCTGTACTTCGGCGCTGGCTTACTCATCGCAGGATGGAGCGTCAGTGAGTTCCTCGCTCATCTCTCGGGTGACACTGTCGGGTATCTTCTGGGAATGATGGTCCTCGTCATCGCCTCCGTCGGACTACCCATCGCCATCTTCCTCCGATTTGGCCTGATTACACCGCTCGCGGTACTCATACTCGTAATTCTCGGCTGGCTCATCGTCGGTGCCGTACAGGGTGTCCTCTCACTCCAGACGATTTTCGGCCTCGCCCTCTACGCAGCTTTCCTTTCTCCAATCGCCCTCTTTCTCTACGCCATCTTTGGTGGGAGCGAGTATCTATTCCGGGCGAAGACAAACAGTCGATAGGACAGACCTGATCTCAATTCTATATACCCCTCTCAATCTCGCACGCTCATTTAAATAGGGCGGCGATCCCTTACATCAGGGAGTAGAAAACTCAGGGTATTCAATAACGTGTGCGGGGGAAACGCAGGTTGTCATCGATATGTACCGGCATTCGAGAGATGTCGGGTTGCACGTGTGACCGTGCTTTCAATACCGCAGCGATTTGTTACCCTGTATGGGGACCGAACGGACTGCAGACGAGGTCTTTGGGCTCTTGTCTGACGAGATACGACTCGACATCCTCCGAACGGTCGCACTCGCACAACACGACGAGAGACAAACCGGCGTCGCTTCGCTGTCGTTCTCGGACATTTACGACCGTGTAGAGGTGGACAACACGTCGAAACTATCGTACCACCTCGGAGAACTCACCGGCACGTTTCTCCGAAAGCACGAAGACGGCTACGCGTTCACCCACGCCGGCGAACAAATGGTTCGTTTCATTCTCGCCGAGAACTACCAGTCGCCATCGGATGTCGGCACGATCGAGACTGACGGGGACTGCCTGTTCTGTGGCGAAGGCGCACTTCAAGCCACGATCGAAGATCAGTATTTTATGATCCGGTGTTCGGACTGCGAACGTCCCGCGTTCGCGTATAGAGTCAGGCCAGCACAAGTTCGCTCTCACACGAAGGCTGATCTGATCGATACCGTGATCTGGGAACAGGCTGGTGACCTACTCAAGACGCGGCAAGGCGTCTGTCCGGACTGCGCTGGGCGTCTGGAAACGGAGGTACTAGACGCGTCAAACCAACCGACAGGGAGTGCAGTTCCAGTGGATTTTGCTGCGAACAGCGAGTGTCAACAATGTCTGCGTAGTATGGGACTTCCGCTTCCGTACGCGGCAGCCTACCACCCGGAGTCGGTTGCCTTCCACTGGGAGCACGGCGTCGATATCTTGGGGACGGGATTCTGGGAATTCCACCCGCATCTCATCGACGGCCGGTGGACCTCCGAAAAGGTCGAGACCGATCCCGAAGAGTACCGGGTCGAACTGCAGCGTGAGACGACGTCCCTTCGCCTGTATCTTGATGCGAATGCGGCGGTCACGAGAACCGAGCGCGTGCAACGCAGAGACCAGTCCGAGCGGCGTTCGTGACGGAACATTTTCAAAAGACTCGTTTGGCCAATAGGCCTGTCTCGGAGACAAATAGCTAATTGTGCCCCATATGCGCTATTGAGCCAGTTATTCGCTCAATTAGGATTTTGAAACGACGCTGGTAATATATCAATTGTTCGATAATTATTAAGAGGTGGTAGGGTGACACTCCATATGTCGAAACGACACTCGACACAATGACCGAACCCAACCCGCCTGACGAGAAGCGATCTGTCGAACAGCCCTCCAACTACGTGGAATCCCTCGCCGAGGCACACGGCGTATCGGGCTATACGAAAACCCCTGATAGAACAGCCGTCTACGCCGCGTACAACGACGGAACGTACGACTTGCGAACACGCGACGAGCAACTCACGGACGCCGAGGGCGACATCACGTCCCCCAAGTGGCTGCAGGGCCGGGAGTCACTTCTCGCCTACCGCGATGAGAACGGCACCGAACAGTTCGACCTCCTAGAGGTCGATCTGGAAACCGGTGCGATCACGTCGGTTCTCGACGACCAATTCCTCAATTTCAAGGCCAGACAGCATCCGACAGACCCGAATCGGATCGCGTTCGTCTCGAACCGAGACCGGTCACTGGATCTGTACACCCTCCACCTCGACGAGGGTAACATCACCAAACGATCCGAAGCCGACGAACCAGTCATGGGATACGCCTGGTCGCCGAACGGGCAGCGCCTCGTCTATCAGGCCGGCACCTTCGAGGATTCGGGGCTTCGACTCGTCGACCTCCACCTCGACAGAGACGATATCTTCATCGACGAATCGAGTTCTGAGCAGTCGTTCGCCTTCACAGACGACGGCTACGGCGCGTGGTCCGACGCGGGGATCGTCTTCACGACCAACCACCAGACCGGCTACCGAGAACTCGCCGTCGCGGACGGCGACGGCGACTACGAACTCCGGTACGTGAACAACCGCGATAAGTACGACCCGCAATGGACAGCCGACGGTAACATCGTCTTCCTCGAAGCCCGCGGCGGCGACCGTCGCCTGTGTGTCCTCAGCGAGGGCGAGGTCACGACCGTCGAGCGGACAGGGATGAATATGGACGTCAAAGCCATCGACGGCGACGTCTATTACACACATTTGAGTTCGGCCACAGCTGGTGACCTTCGCCAGAACGGAACGACGCTCGTCGGCGAAGGCCGTGTCGACGAACGGACAGTCGCACCCGAGGAGATCAGCTACGAATCGTTCGACGGGCAAGCGATCGCCGCACGACTCTACCAACCGGCCGAAGAGCCGATCGGTGGGATCGTCAAGGCCCACGGCGGCCCGGAAGCACAGCACTACAACCGGCTCGATATGGCCACGCAGACGCTCGTCCACGCCGGCTTCGAAGTCCTCGCCCCGGACTTCCGCGGAAGCCTCGGCTACGGGCGCGAGTTCCGGAAGGCGAGCGACGGCGATCTCGGAGGCGACGACCTCACCGACGTCGTCGCGGCCGCCGAATATCTCCGTAATCGAGGACGGGACACGGTCGGAATCCTCGGCGCGTCATACGGCGGCTACATGGCGCTGATGGGCGTCGGAGCGACGGACGCGTTCGATATGGGCGCGAGCGTCTGCGGCGTCGTCAACTGGAAAACGACCGTCGAGAACGCCCGACAGTACCTCGGTGACGTGGTGATGCGGAAACTCGAAGGAACGCCCGAGGAGAAGCCCGATCTCTACGAGGAGCGCTCGCCGATCACGTACGTCGACGACATCGACGTGCCGCTCCTCCTCGTGCAGGGCGGGAACGATCCGCGGGTTCCCCAAAGCGAGGCCGAACAGCTCGTTGCCTCGCTCTCTGAACGAGAGATCGATCACGAGTACCTGCTCTTCGAGGACGAAGGCCACGGCATCGAACGAACGGCAAACCGCATCGAGTACATCACACGGACTATCGAGTTCTTCACCGAACACGCCTGAAACCGACGAACAACAGCAATACCCACAACACAATGACGACGACAGAACACACGGAACGACTACGACCCGATCGAGAAGAACAGCGAACCGACTCTGACCCGGCCTCGAACAGACCGATGTCAGTCTCGGAAATCAAGGCATCGTACGCCGAGTTCGCGGACTGGATGCATCGGCTCGAATGGATCGACCGGGCCATCACCGGGCGACATCGACGCCTCCGCTTCAGTGACGTGGAAGGCAAGGTGTTAGATGTCGCCTGTGGCACCGGGACGAACTTTCGGTATCTCCCCGAGACGGTCGAACTCGTCGGCATCGACATCAGCCCGGAGATGCTGACAAAGGCCGACGACACCCTCGCGGATCTCGGGAGAGATGGCACGCTTCGGGAAATGGACGCACAGGATCTTGCGTTTCCAGACGACAGCTTCGACGCGGTGATTTCGGCGCTGTCGACGTGTACGTTCCCGGATCCCGTCGCCGCACTCCGAGAGATGGAACGGGTCTGCAAGCCTGGGGGAACGATCCGTCTCGTCGAACACGGCCGAAGTGACGTCGGACCGATCGCCCGGTTCCAGGAGTGGCGGGCCGACGCCCACTATGCGAAGAGCGGCTGTCGGTGGACCCAAGAACCGCGCGACGTCGTCGAAGCGGCAGGCCTCTCAGTTGAGGATACCTCAACCGGTCTGTTCGGTACGATCACCACTTTCGAAATCACCCCCTCCAAGACCAATGACTAACAGTTCGCCCGTCCTGAGCTCCCTGCGCCGGACGCCCAGTGCCCTCCTCGACAACCCGATCCTGTTCGTTCCGGTGTTGATCGTGATGGCGTTTCAGGTGCCGCAGATGGCCTTGCAATCGATCGACCCGATCCTCAGTAGCATCGTCTCGCTCGGGCTGTCGCTCGTCTTCATCGTCGTGCTGCCGTTCTTCCAGGGCGGACTGATCGGGATGGCCGACGAAGCGCTCGATGGACGAACTACCCTTCAGACGTTCGTCGACGACGGCAAATCCAACTACGTCTCGATCCTCGTGGCGTACCTCGCACTGATGGCCATCAACTTCGCCCTCGGGATGATCGCATTCTTTGGAGCGATCTTCGGCGGTGCGGTTCTCTTCCAGAGCGGTGGCCTCCAGTCAGCCAACACCGCAGTCCTGGCCGTGATCGCGGTCATCGTCGCCATCGTGCTCCTGGTGTATCTCCTCCTCGTCTTCTTCGCCCAGTTCTACGGACAGGCGATCGTCCTCGAAGATATGGGCGTAGCAGACGGATTCAAACGAAGCATCTCGGTGGTACGCCATCACCTTGTGAGTACACTCGGGTACTCACTCCTCGGTGCCATCATCGGCGGTCTCGCCGGCGTCGTCTTCGCCGCTGCGTCTCTCATTATGTCGCCTCAGCCGACGACGGTGGTCGCCATCCCCGACCCTTCACTCCCGATCGTCGTCGGTACGGGTCTCATCGTCGTCGGCGGGATGCTGTTCGGCGGCTTCTTCGCGGTGTACTCGGTGTCGTTCTATCGCGCGATTACGCGTTAAAGCTAACCGTACCTCTTTCCTATCCCGCTATCACCATTCCACATATGCCCTCCACAAACACCGTCTCCAGGATCTATAACTGGGCAACGACTCAGCGAAATCTCACGATCTTCGTGGCGATCCTCATCGCCGTCCCGACAGCGTACGCGTTCCAATCAATGGTTAGCGGAGGAGGCTCGGCCGGAGACTTCCTCCTGTTGATGACGCTCGCAGTCGGTGTCCCCACAGCTTACGACGAGTACTGGCCACGCTACACGCAGACGTGGAAAGCCATCGCGTGGGTGCTCACCGCCTGTCTCGTCGTCACGATCGAATTCGTCGGCCTCTATCTCGTCGGAACTGAATACGTTGGCGTCTCACCGTTCTACGCCTCAATCGGTGCGTTCCTCATCACAGACCTTGGAAACCTCGCCTGGCTCTCCGTCCGACACCGTACGTAGCGTTCTCTCCAAGAGCATTTACCCCGCACCCGCCTCAGGAGCAACTAATGCCGGGACGCGCATCATCATCACAAACGCTTCAGTACGTTGGGGCCATCGCGGCAGCGATTGGGGTGATCGGATACGTCGTATTTGGGTGGCGATTTGGCGAAACCGACGCCACGATCCCATTCATCGTTGGCGCACTCGGCGCTGCTATCGCCATTGGATGGACCCTCTATCACCGAATGTCCTGAACCACTGGCTCAATTATCGATTTCCGCCACACATTCTCGAACAACCGATTCGAGATTGAGGTCTTCCCGGATGGTTTCGATGAGAGCTCGGATCAGTGTATTGTACGCAGCGGGGCGTTCAATCATCGCAACGTGGCCAGTTCGTTCGATACGACAGAAGACACTCTCAGGGATTCGATTCGCTGTCCAACGTGCGACATCCAGTGGAACGATACCGTCCGCAGGACCGTGAATGACGAGCGTGGGCGCGTCAATCCGATTGATGTCCGGACGCCCGTCGTATCCCCAGAAAGCGTCCGTCACGGTCTCCCAGGCTGAATGCCGATGCGGGAGCGGGTTCGACCGGAGGAAATCCTCAACGACGGCCGGTGAGGTGTCTTCGTGGAATCCGACACGGTAAGCTAACTGACGAATCAGAGCATCATCCATAGGGACGCGATAGAGACGGAGAGCGAGGAACAGCCGGAGGAGTGGCTTCTCCCACGCAGGCGTTAAATCGTGATCCCCGCCAGCGTGAAGAATCACACCGGCCGTCGGATGGCGCTTGGCGTACTCGATGGCGATCGCGGTACCGTAACTGTGACCGTGGAGTATCGGTCGGTCAATACCGAGTTCATCGAGCAACTGTACAAGATCCGTAATATGCCCGTCGAGCGATTGGGTTGGACGATCCGACGAGTTACCGTTCCCAGCGAGTGAATACGTCATTAACTCCTGTTCGCCCTCGAACGTAGCCAGCTGCGGATACGGGTTCCACAACGATCCGAGCCCACCGTGAATAAACACAAGCGCCGGGTCAGAACCGGGTATGTGAACCGTCTCCAGTTCGATCGATTTCGCCACGCAAACTGAACTCGGAACGGGTAGGGAGTTACGAGCCTCATCGAACGGAACGTATCCTGACGGGAATGACGATTCTGTCATCGTATTCGGAAGGGAAACGCATCGCGCGCTGATTGCAAAGCGAGCCGAGACAACAGTCGTACCGGCCCACGTTTCGGGAGATCTCGCATGGTCTCGCTCGTACTTGGCGGCTCGCTCCCACCAACGTCGAACTCCCAGCCAGTCTCCGCTTCAAACCGCTCTACGGCCTGTTCCGCACGCTGCTGAACCGCGTCCACGTCCATCGTCTCGGGGCTTCGGTTCCGCATCACGATCTCACCATCAACGAGAACTGTCTCGACGTCAGCCGGGGCAGCGTTATTGACGAGGTGGGCAGGGATGTTTGTGAGCGGTGTGAACTTCGGCTTGTCCACATCGACGAGAATTAGGTCAGCTCGCTTTCCGGGTTCGAGGCTTCCGATCTCGTCACCGACGCCGAGTGCACGTGCTCCCTCGATGGTGAGCATCCGAACAAGTTCCATCGACGAGTACTGGCCGGCCGTGCGCTTCACATTGGCCGCGAGTCGCGCTTGGCGAGCCTCGCCAAACATACTGTACGAATCGTGCCAGTAATGGTCGTCAATCCCGAGCCCGACATCAACCCCAGCGTTACGTAACTCCGGCACTGGCGTCCACTGCATCTCCGCATCCGGGTTCCAATAACAGAAGACCGATGGACAATGTGCAACGGACGCATTAGCAGCAGCCGTCCGCTGAATGTCCTGCTCGTCGGCGACACGGAAGTGAGCAGCAATCAAACGCTCATTGAGGAGGCCGACCTCGTCGAGAAGTGCAAGCGAATCTTCGCTGCCGTTCGCTCGCGCCATCGTATTGCTCTCGTCCAGTTCGAGCAAGTGCGTATGGACGAGGAGATCGGGATATTCGTCGGTGAGCGCCGCGGTCTGTTCCCACAGGTCCCGTGTGCAGGACCAGTCGTCGTGCGGGCAGATTGTCGCCTGAATCCGCCCGTTGTAAGTATCGTGGTGGTCGTCGATGAACGCTCGGGCCTGTGCGAACTGCTCGTCAACCGGCACGTCAAAGAAC
Source organism: Halopenitus sp. H-Gu1 (assembly GCF_041821145.1). Lineage (NCBI taxonomy): Archaea > Methanobacteriati > Methanobacteriota > Halobacteria > Halobacteriales > Haloferacaceae > Halopenitus > Halopenitus sp. H-Gu1. The sequence goes on from NZ_JBGUBC010000006.1 coordinate 153,010, forward strand.
AGATCCGTGATCGCCGGCCCGAAGAACCCACGGAGACCCGCTTCCCCGAACGTTTCTGCGCCCACACTCGGTCGGAGATCCATCGAGTTAACCGTCGTAACGCCGCCAAGAAGGAAGTTCAGTGCAGCAAGTTCATACCCTGCGTCGACGAGATACTCGAACTCGCCCTCGCTTATGCGGCCGAACAGGGCAGTCATACTGCCCATCAACTCAAGGAGACCAAGATCGCTAAACGCACCGATAAGCGGCGTTAGTTCGAGATGAGTGTGCGCGTTCACAAGTCCCGGCATCACTACGGTACCGGAACCGTCGATGACAGTTTCTGCACTGAGGTCTACATCTTCCGTTCGTGTCGGGCGAACGGCGGTTAGTTCGCCGTCGTCAACGACGATGGTACCATTCTCGATGATTTGATTTCGGTCATCAACAGTGACCACCGTCGCATCGTGAATCAGCACGTCATACATCCGGGGACACTATCCTCGACTTTCGACACCAAGGAAATGAGTTTTTGGTGCCCCTCGGCCCTCGTCACCCTCGAAGTGATAGAGACCGTTCGTCTTCAGAACGACAGCGGTTGGTATGTCGGGGACCGATCACCGGGATTCTCGATAGTAGCAACCTGTTCGCCGTCGAAAACGACTGTCACCGACTCGAAGTCGCCGGGAAGCGTTGCGGCCAGATCAACCGTCGATCCGTAGACACCATCTGAGCACTCAGGTGTGCCGGACTTCTCGGCCTGGCCCGTCGTCAAGACGAACAGATAGCGACCCTCGCCCGCGTGTTCCAGTCGTGCATCAAGTTCACGGGATTGGTCGTGTTCGATACTCGCTCGCACGAGGAATGTCCGGTCTGAAGATTCGCCTGGGTCAACAGGGGCCGTAAACGCCCAGTCGTCGGACTGCTCGATACAACCAGTTCCGGACGAGATAGAGTACGGAGGCCGGTCGGGATCGACACTGCCGGAATCAACAGGAAGGACTGCACTCACACCAACGCCGCCCACTACGAGGCCGATGAGAAACGCGAGACCAACGATACCGATTGTACGGTTGGAGGGCACAGAGTGAGAAATGCCGAGTAATCTAAAGAGCGTTGCGTGTCAGGGTGTCTCTTAGGAGCACCCGGAGACCAGGTTCTTCTTGCACTTCCTCGCCGTTGGGGCTCTCAGGGACCCACGCAGATGCCCACTCCGCACACTTGCTGCTAGCCGGTTCGTTGAAGGATGGTGTGAAAACAATTCTTGGGGATGATTGGCTCTGTTGAAATAGTCGTTGAGTCCGTGCTAAATACAGGACAAGCATCTCACAAGATCGTAGCGAAAAAAGGTGGTCACAGGAATCGTTCGATCCAGAGTGGATCCCGAACAAAACACGCACCACGCATCCAGCCACCGAGTGACTCGAAGAACCCGGTAGGTAGCTGTTCACTCGTCGTCGTTGGATTCGTCGGTAGCCGCCAATTTGACCGGGAAGATCTGCGTGTCGGGTGCTTCAAGGGGACTGTCCGAGCCGGTGAGCCAGGCAGTCAGGTAGACGACACAGGCCGCGATGACAGCAATGGGGAGTTGGACAGTGAAAACGCCGTAGATGAGCGTAATGATGATTGTCGCACGAGCGAGTGTCTGCCGGTTCGCGTCTCCGTAATACAGGAAGGCCGCAACGACGAAGAACGAGAACGCGACGCCCGTGCCGAGGAGGAGTTGCTGGACGACAAGCACCGAGTACGCGAGTGAAGCGATACCGAGCAGGACGAACATTGCGGCCATGGGGACGCGTTTCGAAGAGGGCATACGACTGATCTGCTTCCACCATACACTTAAAGAACCTATATTCTCAACTATCAAACGCTGAGGGATTCAACAAAGCCAGATGGTTCTCAGAAATGTCCATTGATCGATATCCAGTTGCTACTGGGCGTAACTATTCGTCCCAGTCTCCCCGCCCCTCGTCAGCATCGTCATCACGGTGCGGAACCGGTTCGAGCCGCGTGACCTGGCCAGCTTCCACAAGCTGTTCAAGACCGGCTTCTGTCGGGAATCCCCACGGAGCAGCGTCAATAGACTTCCCGGGCGCGACTGCACGGAAACACGTTCCACGTAAATCGCGTGCAATCAGACGGTACTGACACCCGCCGAGACTAAACCGGCCAAGATCGAACCCACCACCGGTCCGTCCGATCCGTGCCGCGCCGGGACGATACCCAAGAATCTCTTGCGGTCGAAATTCGGCCATCCGTTCGACGGGGAATTCGTAGTTCTTGTATGTGATCGGGTCACCGAGCTCTAACACCCCGTTCCGCGGATCGTACACGCCAAAGGTGAACGGTTCCTTCAGTTCAGGTATCAGTTGTCGTCGTGCTTTCTCCAGCTGCTGTTGGTGGTCGATGTGGAACACCCAGTAAATCACGAACCCCAGTCGTAGCGCCGCTCGGGTCTTGACCCTGTATGGCTGGTCGGATCGAGCGACGAACTCAAACCATCGATTCAGGGGGCCGCCAATAATGAAGCAATCCGGCACCCAATCCGCGACCGTCCGCTCAAACCGGTAGTCACCGTCAAACCACGGCTGCTCTCGCTTCTCTCGCCGGTCATCTAATTCGGGCTTCGGCCACAGATGTTCGGCAGACTCCTGCCCGGCCGCCTGGTATCGATCATCACAATTCCAGATCTCATCCGGATTCATCTGCAGGTCACCTCTCGACCGGTTCGATGTGCTGTCTGTCGCGTCATGTGTCGTGAATCGTTGGTGTGAGTGACTTCAATTGGTAATCCGATTTACTGCAGTACCGCTCCGTCAACGCCCCGAGCTCCGCCGTTCGCAGGATGTCCGCGACGTTGTGGACGACGAGGTCATCGAGCTCGCCATTCTCGAATGCCGTGACTGCCGTCTCGCTATCCGAGAACGGATCCACCGCATTGAGGCCACCACCGACGAGCGTCCCGTACGCCGCTGACAGGCTTGCCTGCGATTCCCCGTTCACCACGAGATTAAACCGCCGCGTCACCACCGGTAGTAGATCGGCGTACGGCAGATCGCGGAACGGCCACTCCACATTCGTCGACGCCAAGCGCGTCCGCAAGAACGGCAAGTCGAACCCGTCCTTCCAGCGCTCGCCGTTATACGCCACCAACAACACGTCATCCCCATGCAAACGTTTCGCCACGAACTCACCGACCGCGCGTAGCAGCGCCGTCTCCGAGTCGTGCCGCGAGAGATTCACGTGCGTCTCGACGCGATCCTGCACGGTCGCCTGTAGTTCATCCGCCTCCGGCTGTCCCGGTGCCTGCACGAACACGCGGCAGCCAAGCGGCAGCGCGAACCCGACGACAGTCACCTCATCAGTGACCTCCAATCCCGTCGTCTCAATGTCCATCGGCACGAACTCCAACTGCGCCATCAGACTCTACGCCTCCTCGCAGGTATCATGCGCAATGGGCCTGCTCCCCTCGGACGTACCCGCACGTCCGGCCTCACGTTCCGGGACGCGGTCCTCACCGGTCGGCCGCAGGCGGAATTCCCCGAACCCGAATCGGGAATGCGTCCCGACGCGCAACACGCCATTCATCGCCGTCTGCACCGGATTCGGACCGGCGAACCCTACGACCTGTCCGTGATCGATCGTCGTCAACTCGTAAATCTCGTCATTCTTGACGAGCCGCTCCTCGCGTCGACGCAGCCCACCCGGCCGAGGCGTCCACCACCACGGCACCGACTGGTCGTCCGCACCGGGATACGAACTCGATAAGACGTACGGCGAGACGAGTTCCAGCTGGAACGTCTCTGCGTCGGTGTCTTCCAGCCGTGAGTAATCCAGTGCTTCGAGGTCAACGGTCTGCGTGTCTTTGAGGCGTGTCTCTCCGAGCCCGTAGTTCCGCGCACCGCCGAGACGAAGCCCGTCCAGTACCTCATCGGGAAGCGGCACCACGTCAGGCCGTGCATCAGTCGTCCCTGCCTCCCCAGCCGCGTGCAGGTAGTACTGGAGGTACCACGTCACCGTGCGCTTGGTGTTCCGTGCCGACGGCGGCCGCCCGAACGAGCACGTCGACGCGAATGCGACCCGCCCGCCGTGCAGTGCCAGGTCGTGTATGTTGTGCGCGTCACGCGGCCGCGAGTCGGACAGCCAGCGTTGGGCCGGATCGCGGAACAGGAACAAGTCCTCGTACGCATCGACCGGTCGCAATCCGGTACCAAGGTATGGCACCCCGCCAGACTGGGAGTGTGCGTCCGGGTACGACCCGTACTCGCCTGGCAGAAACACGCCGTGACCCACCTGGAGTGACTGCCGCGTCTCCGCATCCACGCGTCGTGCCAGTGCCGAGTACAAGGCGTGGCTCGACACGTAGTACGGGTTTCCGAGGTAGTCAGTCTCCAGTTCGAACAGCACCTGCTGGATCTGCGTCATCGCAATCCCCCTCCATTTCTCTTGGAGGAATTGACACGGACTCTCACAGGCCGTCACCTCCTGCATCGGTCACCGGGCCGTAATCCGCGAACGGCATCGCCCGAGCCCACGGCACGAATTCTTCGATGTACTGGAGCGCGACCGACCACGACCGAATCCGGCGCAGCTGCGCATCCAGCACACGCCACACCCGCGCCGCATCCGTATCGACCGGCTGTTCTGGGAGCCGCGACCACACGTCCGCGAACGATCGTGCCGGCCTCGGACCGAGACGCGCTGCCGGTCGCTCGCCCGGTTCTCCAGTAATACGGAGAGCAAACTCCGCCGTCGATAGGATCGTTCGGTGCGGGTGGACACTCGATTCGGCCTCAGCCTGTGCTGGGCTCTGGTCGGTCACCGTCACGCCTGTCGGCGGATCAACAACGAGATACAACTCGTCGAACGCGTACCCGACACGGTAATTATCCAGCAACGCCGCCGCCAGTAGCGTGTGGAATTTCAGACTGGTGTACGGGTAGTACACCGCCTCGTTGAACAGCGACACCACTGACGACGACAGCCACGCCTCGTGCATCGCCACCGGCTCCTCGATTTGCATCAACTCGACCATTGCCGGATGCACCGGCCCTTCGACGTGACCAACCGACACCTTCGTCTCGCCGGTCAGTAGCGAGATGCGCAGCGGCGAGGCGTGATTCGCTACCGTCTGCTCGGGCTCACCATCTGGTCGGCTCAACAGTGCCGAATCCCGATCCGCACCGAACGGCACCGACTCGTTCACCCGCACGCCCGCGAACGTCTCCGCCGCATTCGTGTGTGACCGCCAGCGTGCCTTGTGCAGATCGTGTCTGTAAACTGCCAGCATCGGATCTACCGATAGTCCGTCAGTATCAGCGCACTCGCCCGACATCGCTATCTCTCCATGCGTCCCGGTCTCGCCTTCGTCGGGTAGGGCAGCCGTCGACGTCGTCGCGTCCACATCGGCCAGGCGCTCGATGAGCGGTCGAGCCTCCTCGGTCGGCGGCTGCAACGGCTCGTCCACCGGGGACTCTGCGTCATCGACCGATGACTCGTCGTCAGTCACGCCTCACCACCCCTCATCACGTCGAGCGGCTCACCGAGTCCCTCACCGTCCGTGAGACGCGCCTGCAGCGAGCGCACGAACTCATCACGGCACTCCTGGGCCCACACTTCATCCTTCTCCTGCATCGCCGTCGTCGGCTGCTGCGCGCGATTGAACACCCGGCGAATCTCGGCCTTCGTGTACAGCGGGTTCAAGACCCAGGCATCCGCGATCCCGCCACCGAAATTCCGCGCGCCACCGAGCTGAAACGCGAATTCGTGACTGTGAGTGTTGAGAAACGCGACCGCTTCAAGCAGCAGGCCCACGAACTCCGGTTTCACCTCGCGGAGCGTGAGCAGCCATGTTCCCTCCAGATTCCCGACGACGTCGCGCTCGGCGTACCGGAGTGGGAGACCGCTATCCGCATCGTTCCGTGAGCGAACCTGCGTGCTCAGTTGGCGGTAGTGCGCCTCCGCCTCACCTTTCGTCACGTCCACCTGTCTGCGGATGGGCGAGAACCGAATCGGACGGCGCAACAGTTTGCCCGGCTGGTCGCCGAAGCCGCCGAACAGGTCGTAGAGCACGCAGCCCGCATCGTCGTCACCTGAGACACACGACCCCTTCTCGTGGTAGCCCTGCTCCAGGTCCCGGTCGTACACCTCGTCACGCCGGTAGTCCGCGCTCGGTTCACCAGGGTGGCACGCCGACACGCCCGCGATCTGCAGCACGCGTTCGCAGCCGTGTCGCAGCCACCCCGAGAGTGTGAACGGCGAGATCTGCCCCTCAATCTGATTCTGCGGGTCATCCGCCTCGTAGCGATCACTGGAAGCGTGGTGACGATCCGTGACGACTCCGTCACCAGGGGCGAGCAGCCCGACCTCAAGGCCCACGTAGAAGTCGGGCAGCGTCATCTCCTCGACTGAGCGTGGCAGGTCGAGTTCGACGTCGATCGCCGACGTGTCGAACCCCGTCATCACGCATCCTCCTCCATCAAGTCGGCCGCGAGATCGTCGAGTGTGCGTTGTCCGGGATCGGATGCGGGCTCGGGCTCGGCGTCATCATCTGGCGTGCGCTCTGTTTGCGGATCCTGCGTGATCGCGGGGTTCGGTTCGGTCGGCGTTGGTTCGGGTAGCTTCGCGGGTGTCGGATCGCCCGTACGGGCGAGGCGCGACTCGCGGACGTGCGGTGGCAGCCAGCGGACGTCGAACACGTCCGTCGTTGATTCTGGGCTTATTGCTCGCACGCGCGGTGCGAGAAGGACCGGCCAGTACGATTGCGTGGCCTGGTCCGAGACGCAACCGACGCGACCATCCACAAGGAGTTCGCGCACGCCGAGGGTGAAGTCCTCGGTCGCTTGTGGCCGGTCATCGTCGCACTTCGACTGGCCGACCCGCCAGTGAGACGCGCCGGCCAGCCGGAAGGCACACACTGCAATGGGGCTGCCTTCCGGAATCCGCTCGCCGCACACTTGACAAGTTCCGGCCCCTGCCCCGAGCGCAATCGATTCCAGTTGATTTATATCTTCAATAAGTTCGTTAGCGGCACTTTCATACTGTGTGGCTTCTGAATTTTGCAATGGGCTTACCTCCTGGTTATCAGGAAGCCCAGCCTGCGTGCCCTAACACGCGGGCATTCTGTCATACAATGCCCATTGGGCTGAGCTCCTGTACCAATGCATTAGTCTGCATTGGTAAAAACCTTCTCCATTGCATCCAACTGCAATGGAGGCGAGGTATAAAGGGTCTTCTGCAGGTAGATGCAATGGATGAGTTAATGCCGAAGGACCGCGATGAAGAAACCGGAAAATATACTGAAAGATATCCGGCTAAGGACTTTCTATCGGCTATCGACTCACTCAATGGAGCAGCCGGTACTCAAGAAATTGCTGATGATGTCGGGTGTGCCTATCGAACAGCGTATGCTAAGCTCACTGAGCTAGAGGAAGGGGGAAAAATAACGTCTCGAAAAGTAGGAAACGCAAAATTGTGGCAATTGAAGTCGTCTGAAGAATCTTAACTCTCCTGTGACAAGCCAGTATACTGATTGGTCGAAGGTTCAATCCGATCTGGTTTGACCGGTCACCGACGAGGGATGGAATAATGACCTATCGCCGGCGGTTTGGTCTTTGGAAAGCATGGCTGTTAGGAGGTGATGCTGCTTAGATGGAGCGCCGGAAATGTGGATGCACCTACCAGTCTCCCTGCGGAGCGAGCTGTGTCTGGGTATTTGACTGTCTTTGCAGTAAATGCACTCCAGAGACCTTGACATTCACCTGCCGGGAAGATGCCCAGAGTTTCGATTTCAAGATCCGGGATGACAGAAGGTATGAGGTAGCCGGATATTTACGATATTGTTGACGAGGTCTCCTGCTCAGAATGCGGGTCCGACGACATCCTCAAAAAGCGAGACATATGCCAGAAAAAGAAATGCAGTAAGCCGGTACCGGATGGCCGAGTGAAGTGGTCCACGAAGAAACCAGTCTCTGGAACTACGACGCCACCATCAAGGACGTCTACACTGACGAGTGGCTGAATGTCGTCGAGAAGAACCTGGACGAGAAGCTGGACTGGACCGAAGGCGACGAAGTCTACGTACTTGTCGGGAAGAAGTACCTGGATGTATAGGACCACCACGACAGATCCCTGAAAGGCCTGCTCAATGAAAGCCAGCCGGACGTGAAGTACCCGTTCAGCCAGACTTCGGATATCGGGAAACAGCAACAGTACCTGGACGAAGTAGTCGAAGAAGACGAACCCTTGATGCCCTACGAACTGTGGGACGAAGGACAGGCCTCACTCAGCAGCTTCTGAACTACCGACCTAACTCAAGAACTCGTCTAAATCCTCATCCGTCGAGAGGTCCTGGATTACTTCCTGACACTTTCTCTGGAAGGCCTGGCTCGTCCGGACATAGTATGACCGGCTCCCTTCGATTTGTCTCATGTCTTCATCGATGTTCTTCTCCTCAAACAGCTCCAAGATATCTTCTACTTTGCTGGTCAGGTCGCTTCTTTCAGAGAGGCTGATCGTGTCCCAGTACTCGTGTATATCCTCAGCTATCTCTCGGGCCTCAAACTCGCCATCAATTCCTTCGCCCTGGGACGCGGTGTGCATCAGGTGCTGAGCGACCTTTTCAGCGATTACGGCACGGGAGTCGTTTGCAGAGAACGGGTAGTACTGTGTCGGGTACCGACCTGGGATATCTCCGCTCTCTAATTCTCTATTGAGGTCGTCGTCTTCGAACTCGTTTCGCTTGAAGTATCCGCCGTTCGTCAGGATCAGACCTGCATCAGTGATGTCTAAGTAGTCAAAACTCTCCTCGGTTTTCTCCGTGCCAACGTACAGGCTCTCATTCGAGAGTTGATTGACGTCGTGTATATGGTTCACTTCGCTACGCAGGTTTTCTGGCGTTATTGCAGCGTACTTGTCCAGTCTTTCTTGGCTGAGGTGTCCTCGTTTACACTCTGTAACGAGGGTGTGGAGAGCGCTGTTAGAGCTGAGGAGAAGATCTGGGTTTACGTCGTTCTCCTCTGAATTCAGGAAGTCCGGTTCAATCCTATCGAGCCTGTATCCGGCGTTGTGGAGCGGTGAAGGCCACTCTGGGACATCCTTAGCAAACGCGATACAGGCGTTCATCAGTTTGGTGTGGTCAGATAATTGCGCCACCGTTCTCCTCCTCCAGATTAGCTTCTGAATCGAAGTAATGCTGGACGTTGGTGTAAAGCCTGAGCACGACGTTTCCACAGCTATCCTCTGGGAGGTAGATGCGAACCCAGTCAGGGCATACCTCCAGGTTCAGTTTATCTCCGGTGTGAAGATCGACTGATGATATCCTGTAGTAATCTTCTTCCAGCTGGTTCCGTACACCCCATAGCCGGAAAGGCTTCTTCGACGAGAACAGTTCGTCCATGAAATCTTCCAGTTCCTCGATTTCCCTGTCAAAGGCGATGAGAAGTGGTGTTCCTTCGACGTGGCCTCCACGTTCGCTAGTACTGTATTTGATGCTGTACTCGTCCTCGATTTTGTGGAGAAGTTCGCTATAGGTGTTCTTCAGGTCGTATACCTGTTTGAAGTGTCCATCAACAGAATCTCCTCGTGCAGTGAATTTGGAGTAGTAAGTGATGTCGTCAATGACTGCTTCATCACCGACTTCTCTCTTTATACCGACCGTAGACAAGGGAGTGGAGCGGCGGAGGTCTTCATTTTCTTTCAGAGTCTGAAGTACCGTTCCCGCGTTGTCACCCCAGAGCTGCATCGAGAGCCCGCCGACGTCCGGTGTTTCACCTTTTTCTCCCTTGCTAAACTCGTCTTCGAACTTGAGGGAGAAGCGACGGAAGATGTTCTCCGGCCTGCTTCCAATCTGTTCAAGGAACTCGTTTGGAAGCCAGGGACGATCCATCTGGGTGAACCTTGGGAAAATCAGGTCTTCAACCACATCGTCGGTAGCCTCGCGGCCTCCAACAGTGTGGACCACCCAGAATCGGTCGTCAAGTTCGTCGAGGTAGAGGTCGGTTGGTCCGTCAGAAGAGTAGCCTCGCGCTCGGAGATGGAGAAATCCTTCGTCGTCGGTGGGTAGGATTTTGATGTTGAGATCCTCCTTCTCGATGAAGTCGTCTGAGAGGGTATCACGATCTGACTCGATGAGATATGACTTGAGATAGGTCTGGCCCTCTTCGAGTCTCTGTTCCTCCTTGACATCCTCGTAGGAGTCGGAGGTCCAGACTTGGAGGCTTTCTTTTAGATCTCGCCGTGAGTTGACGGCCTTCAACGCTTTCCACCTTGAGTTGCGTCACTGATTCCACAGCCCTCTGTCTTATACTTTGATAGGAGAGGCGTGGGTGCTGTTGCTTGCTGTACCCGCTCAACATTGAGTGCTAATACCTAACACACCTTATAGGCTCGCCTACCGCAGTGAATGTGGAACTAAAAGTGAGCACAGTGATAGGATCTACATATCCATTCTTTGGACAACCATCAAGTAGGCCTCGGTTAGAACATAAGAGCATGACAATCTCCGAACTCCTGACTCCTCGTGAGGAAGTTCAGGAAGGCAGATTTCAGGGAGTTCTCCAAGCTCACAAGGTAGGTGGCTCAGAGGACCGGCTGGAAAACGACCCTTCCCGCCTGCTCTCCATGACATATCCCTCGAACGCCCTCGAAACCGCGTTCGACCACGTCGACAACAAACTAAGGGGCAGAGATAGTCAAGGAGGGATCACGCTCACAGGGCCATACGGAGCCGGTAAGTCGCACGGCCTGCTGACCCTGTACCACCTCTTTAACAGTCCGGAGATGGGTCAGGAATGGCTCGATGACTGGGAGCTCGGTCTCGATCTCCCTGACTCTGCGGATGCAACCATCCTCTCTACCAGCGAGACAGACGCAGACTACATCTGGGAGCCTGTCTTCGAAGACCTGGGCCGGGAAGACATCTCTGAAGACGTCAAGCGCTACGTCACGACCGATCACATCGAGGATCTCTGCGCTGACAAACCCGTCGCCATCTTCTTCGACGAAATCGAGACGTGGTGGGAATCCTTCAGCGACTCAGAAGATGAGGAACTGGTGGAACGCAACGAGTTCTTCATCCAGAACCTGCTGGAAGTGGCAAACGACCCTGACGAGGACTTGTTTGTCTTCATCACTCTCCTAGACAAGAGCGACGACTTCAAACGAATCCTCAACAGGACCAACCCCTACGCCGTCGACCTGAACGCCACTGGCGACCGAGAACGGATCATCCTCCACCGCCTCTTCGAGACCCGGCGCAAGGAACTGAACGAAAACAAGGTCCGGGATATCGTCCAGGACTACGTCGAGAACTACAACTACCCGATCGACATCGAGGAAGAGAAACGGTACGAGAACCGTATGGTGGAGACTTACCCGTTCCATCCTGAGCTCCTAGATCTGCTCGACAACCTGTACGAGGGCGGGAAGGAACGGCAGAACGTCCGGGGTGCGATGAATGTCCTCGCTGACACGGTGAGGAGACTGTACCAAGAGACAGATCTCATCATCACCAGTGACATCCAAGCAGCTGCGTTCCGAGGAATCAACCAGACACTGTTCAACCGGTACGTCTCCGACCTCGACTCAGTTGAGAAAATCGACTACGGGGAGGAACTGCTGAAGACCATCCTCCTTTACACTCTGGACGAGCGCTCTCAGATGGCCTCCGTCACCCAGTGCCTGCTGGGTACGTACAAACCAGGGAAAAACTCGGTGTCGAAGCTGGATATGTCCCTCCAGAACCTGTACGGCACCGCTCACTACCTGGACCGGGACGGCCAGAAAGACAATTACTACATCACCGAGGATCCGAAGCTCACCGCTCTCGTAACCCGGGAACAGGAACGGGTGTTAGAGGGCGAAAGAGATGCTTTCGAAGAGAAGCTGGCAGAAGTGGTACGGGACGATGTTTGGAGCGGAGACGTAGTTGTCTACCCAGAGGACGATGTCTCGGACTCACGGGAAATATCGGTCGTGGTGATGCTGGATTACCTGTCGAACGGAGCCTTGGAGAAGAAGCTGAATGGTTTCTTTGAGGGCCGCACCTACCAAAACACGGTTCTTTTCGTCACGCCCAGCCAGAAGATACGGCAGGACGACGACCTGATCAGTAAGGCAGCCCGCGTGCTGGGAGCGGAGAACCTGAGAGGGAAAGTCGACGACGAACAAGGTGAACTGGAGAAAATCATCCGGGACGAACGCCGAGAGCTCCGGAACGAGCTTGAGGACAACTACGGTAGCTGGGTCAAGTGGACTGACTCGGGAGGCGGTCTCCGGATGAGGAAGAAGTCCGTCAGCCCCGACGTGGAAGACGTGAAGAGCAAGGTTGGCCGTGATAAGACCTACATTGGGGAGAAGATAGTCGAGGAGGTGCGAGATGCGGAGAACGGGGTTAACGTGGCCTCAATGCTTAACGACTTCAGGCAGTTCCGCAGGATGCCGGTGATTCTGGAGGACAGTGCGTTTCACTCCGCTCTCGGCCAGCTGTACCGAGATGCGAAGATCGTCTTGGAAAGCGATCGGGCGAAGTTCTACGCGACTCAGAAGGGAGATCCACTGCCAGATCTCAACGATGACCTGACTATACACCATCCGGACAACCTGGATGAGTCGGTTTACACTGAGACGGAGCCAGAGCCCGAACCCGACCCAGGAACTACAGGTTCAGAAGGGATTACGACGGGAAGCAGTATCGGTGCCGGAGATGGAACCACGCCGACTGTCGGACAGACTGAGACCGAAACACGTAGCGGAGGCGAAACAGTCAGCACCAAGACGGAGACGAAGACGGTTCAGTTAGAGGGTAACAGCGCCCGTGTTCTCCGAAGTGTAGCTGAGTCTCGGGTCAACGGAGACACGGACAACGCCACACATATCGACCTCTCTTACGATTTAGACGATCTGTCGAAGGAGGAGCTGATCGAGTTCCTGGAACAGCTGCCAAGTGCGACCCATATCAATGCTCAGGTGGTGATCGAAAGTGAAGTTCAAGACTGAAGCCCTCACCGGGTTGGTTGACGCCGAGGATCCCGTTGACTCGGTCTGGGAGGCAGTCTGGAACATCTGGGCTCCTCCAGGAGATGATATCGAATCGCACTATAGCCGGGAGCCGCAAATGGTGGAGTACGAACGCCTGCTTCTCGACGTCTACAGCGAGTTCTACACTGAGATCTTGACGGACAGATGTGTGAACCAGGCCTCCATGACCGTTCCCGAGGATGGTGCCTTGGTTATGATGGACTCGATGAGTGTCCGAGAGGCCTCCCTCTTCGTACAGCTTTTGGAGGGGGAAGCGAGTGAGCTGGTGGTCGGTTATTCGTATTCGACTGTTCCTTCAGAGACGATGCCTTTCCGGAACCGGGTCGGGTACTCCGACCTGAAGAAAGAGTACAAAAATGCGAGCGTGCAGAGCCAAGAACCATCCCTGGACGGTGACGAACGGATCATCTGGTGCCGGTACCCTGACGCACTCCTCGAGAATATTCAGGAAGGGAGGACCAAATTGTCCTCGATCGAGGAAATGTATGAAAAGTCCGAGACAGCCCTTCGCAACATCATCGACCAGCTGGATACGGACTCCCTGGTGATCACCTCGGACCACGGGTACGCACGATTGGACTCCGGCCATGCCTTCCAGATTTCAGACCGTCAGAAAAATCGGTTGCAAGCAACTTTCAGCGGAAGGTTCGAAAGCGTCGGAGAGGTCAATGCCGACGACCTTGTAGAAGAAGGCCTTGTCGTGGAGGCAGATGGATTCTACATGCCTCTCGGAAGGTACACCTGGCCTGCAGGAGGGAAGTACTCCAACTTCCAGCATGGAGGTCTCAGCGTCTCCGAATGTGTTACACCACGAATCACTGTCAGCCTCTAACAACTCATGAGTAAGGATAATAGTCGTCGACCTATCGAGATCTCATTCCCGATCGAGGAAGTCAACGAAATCGCATCGAAGGAAGGCCACGCCAAGCGGTACTACCGGCCAGTGTATACGATGCACAAGTACTGGGCCAGGCGGTTGGGCTCGGTCTTCCGCACCATGCTCCTGTATTCCCTTGCAGAGGATGAGATCCATATCAAGGAGAACGGTCAGGAGAGCTTCGAGGAACTGCCCGACATCGATTGGGATAACCCTGAGGCCTTGTGGGACTACTACTTGGAAGACGTCGACTTTGACGGGAAAACAGTTCTCGACCCGTTCATGGGCGGCGGAACCACCATCGTCGAGGCCCTGCGGATGGGCTGCAACGTCATCGGCAGTGACCTGAACCCTGTCGCCTGGTTCACGGTGAAGAAGGAGATTGAACCCGTGGACATCGATGACCTGCAAGCGGCCTATGACGAGATCTATGAATCAGTAGGTAAGGAAATCCTCGAATACTACCAGACTCCTTGTCCGGACTGCGATGACATGGCGGACGCGATGTACTATTTCTGGGTGAAGGAGATCGAGTGCCTGAACTGCGGCCACGATGTCCCCCTATTCAAGGGCTACTACTTTGCTAACTCCCGCTCCTCCAAAGATAGCTACAAGAACGTTCTCTGCCCGGACTGCTGGACCGTCCAGCAAACGGACGACCACAGCACCGAGACGAAATGCGTGAACGACGACTGCGGTAACAAGTTCATGCCCAAGGAAGGAATTGCTTCAGGCCAGAACTATACCTGCCCTGATTGCGGTGTCCGAAGCAAGATCATCGACGCCACGAAACGGTTCGGGAAACCGGACTCCAAAATGTATGCGGTCGAGTATTACTGCAGCTCCTGTGACGATAAAGGATACAAAGACCCCACTGATCACGACTTAGAGCTCTACGAGAGCGCTAGCAAGGAGTTGGAGGAAGAATGGGACGAGCTTCCGATCCCTGAGCAGGACAGGTATCAGGGTAGCAGTGACCGTGCTTGGAACCACGGCTATCACAAGTACCACCAGATGTTTAACAACCGGCAGCTGTTGCTGCTGAGCCGGCTTCTTGACGAGATAGACGATATCGAGGATCAGAACGTGAAGGAGTTCCTGCTCACCACGTTCTCCGCCATGCTGGAGTCGAACAACATGTTCTGCATGTACAACCGCGTGGCGAACAAGCTTGAACCCATATACAACTACAATACGATTATCGCCCGTCACACACCCGTTGAAGGCAATATCTGGGGCAGCGACTACGGCCGTGGAACCTTCAAGGGAATGTTCGATAAGACGAAGGCCGCGAAGGAGTGGTGTCAGAGCCCGGTCGAGAAGTACATCGACGAGGACGGCAACTCGCAAGACAAACAGATGCAGACACCTGTCGAGGGTGTCCTTGTAGACGATGCCTCTGACCTGGGAGAAGAAGGGAACGCTTTGCTCCGCTGTGGTACCTCTGAATACCTGCCTATAGAGGACGAATCAGTAGACGCGATCATCACGGATCCTCCGTACTACGACAACGAGATGTACGCTGAGCTCTCGGACTTCTACTACGTCTGGCTTCACGAGGTTCTCAGCGACACCTACGACCACTTCCAAGGGGAACGCACTCCGAAGAAGAGCGAGGCTGTTGTCGACCCTGCAAAAGACGTCGAGGACAAGAGAACTGAGGAGCACTACATCGAGACACTGACCAACGTCTTCAAAGAATCCCACCAGAAGCTGGCCGACGACGGTATCATGGCCTTCACCTTCCACCACAAAGAGACCGAGGCCTGGGGTTCAACCCTTCAATCCGTCCTGGATGCAGACTTCTACATCAGCGCTCTCTACCCTGTGAACAGCGAGACTCGTGGAGGAACCAGGCACGGCAGAGCAACCGTCGACTACGACACCATCATCGTCTGCAGGAAACGCCAAGAAGACCCTGAGGAAGTCTCATGGAAGTCACTCGAGGACGATATCTACTTCCGAGCAGAGGATGAGATCGACCGACTGGAGCAAGCAGGTCGCCGCTTGACCGGCGGAGATATCTTCGTGGTTGCGATGGGTAAGTGCCTGGAGATCTTCTCGAAACACTACCCGAATGTCACCCGTGACGGAGAACAGATGGACGTCGTCGAGGCCGTTGACGCCATCAAGGAGATCGTCGACGAGCAACTTCTCGAAGAACGGTTCCAGATCCTCAGCGAGGAAATGGATCCTCTCAGCGCAGTCTACCTGACTCATATCCTGGGCCGGGGAGAAGAGCTCTCTTTCAACGCCTTGAACAAGGACCTTCGGCAGAGAGGGGTCGACGTGGCCGAACTGGTTCACGAAGATCTGGTGGAACAGCAAGGAGACGACCTTGTCATCTTGAGTCCACCTGAACGGGCCGACCGCCTGGAAAACAAGAACGATCCACTGTCTATCGACAAGGCCCACTACCTGTACTACCTCTTTGAGACCGACCAGTTAGCGAAGAAGTTCGGGAAATGGACTGATGAAGGAGCGATCAACGCACTTCGCAGGCTTTCGGAAATTGAGGGAGACAATGACTACGATGATATAGCTGAGTACGTGAAGGAGCAATCGGATACCCAGCTGGAGATCGAGGATTTCAGCTGAAGAATCAACGGCCTGCCAAAGCCCCTGGATTTCCGATTACTTTTATACCATTTGCCAGATTACGGGCTGCTAGAATCTGATGAACTTCGATATCGGCTATCACGTCGTCGGTGAAGAGGCCTTAGACGACGGTGATGAATTTGATGAGCGTATGAGTGTAGTCGAGTTTCTTCGCCGTGTCGACGATATGGACGATCTTCCTTATGATATCGCAGTAATTGGTCTCGACAGCTATCTTCGAGGAGCGGAGGATCCAGAGGAGATCAGCGAGTTTGTTCACGATATCCTTTCTGAGCGCGTGAACTTTCTGCTGGCGAATAATCCCAGGGTGCAGTTCGTGGTCGACAACGTGGAGTACTGGGATGAACCTGTGCTGCCTGACGGCGATGAGAGAATCGAACTGAATACGATCTTCCGGGGAAGCCTTGAGCAGATGGGACCAGGATGGTATTCCAGCAACCTGAACGTCACCTCTTAGACCGCTTCACACCGGGTTTAGGCGCTTTCTCCCCCTCATCTCCTCTGCAAATATAAGGTTTCCAGAAAGAAGGGAGGGACTGCTATGAAGGAAGTATTATAGTCAATCGTGGTCTACGCTCCGGTCGTGACAAAGTCTGTATTTCCGTTCCCAGGGGGCAAATCATATCTAGCCCCTTGGATCATAGAACATTTTCCTGAGCACAAGTGCTACGTTGAGGTTTTCGGCGGTAGCGGAGCAGTCTTAGTCAATAAGCCTGAGAGCCACACCGAAGTCTACAACGACCTGGACGGGGATCTGGTTCAATTTTTCGAGGTGCTACGTGAGAGAGAAGAGGAACTGGTCGAATGGCTCGACCTGACTCCATACGCAAGAGAACAGCACCAGGAATGGAAGGAAGCCTTCTACTCCGGAGAAAGGCCTGACGACCCGATAGAGCGAGCAGGACGGTTCTTCTACCTCCGCTACTCCCAATACGCGGCAAAGTACCGTACTGCGTCCGGATTTGCAGCAGCGCACCAGAGAAACAAGGCCCGAAAACTGAGGAACGCCACGGAGAAACTCCACGAGTTCGCTGACCGGTTCAAGAACGTTCAAATCGAGAATCTCGACTACGCCGAAGTGATTGACCGGTACGACGACGAAGACACATTCTTCTACTGCGACCCACCCTACCTCGACGAAGGAGACGCCCTCTACCGACATGACGGCGACTTCGACCACAAACGGTTCGTGGACACCCTCCTTGAGACCGAAGGCAAGTGGGCCGTATCCTATCAGCGAGTCCCGGAAGGCCTGCAAGACCACATCATCGTCGAGAAAGGCCGGTCACAGTTCATGAACAAACAGCACGACGACGAGACACGTTCAACAGAGGTCACGGAACGTCTAATCCTGAACTACGATCTCGATGAAGCTGGGAAATTCGAAGTCGACGACACACAGCAGACGACGCTGGAAGGCCTCAACGACGAGTAAACCAGGAACAGCGGCTTCTTCTACTCGACGGATAAGTCAGCTCTGTTAAGAACTTCCTCAAGGCCTCGTTCCAATTCTGAGGCCTGCAAGATCTTGATCTCGGAATCGGACTGTTCTCCCAACGGAGTGGTCTCCCTCTCCAAGTCCTGGACAACGAGAAGCCCGTTCCACCCGCTTCCAAAGTAATTGTCTCCCGGATCTTCCCCGAAGACGAAATTATCGTCAACACGGAGGAAGGCAAGATACTCGAGCGCCTCCTTGATTCCAGTCCTGATAGTACCCGTGTTGGTACTATTCTTGACCTCGGTTATGAGGTATTCATAGGTGTCTGTGGACTCATCTCGAATCTCGAGGACGATGACGTCCGGACGGTTGGTGTAGTTTTCAAACTCTTCGCCGAAGTAGTCACATGAGACCTCGTAAGCAATCTCCTGCACCTTCTCGCTCCGGGACAAAGGCCGTTCCGTGATGTCCTCCTCTGTGACGAAAGAAATATCTCGATCTGTAGCTGCCTGGTCATAGTACAGCACTAGCTCTGGGTCACCTCCGAACTTTGCGACTTCTTTCCTCCCTGCTCGAATCGGCTTGAACTGTGCCTGTTGGTCACGGACAGATTCTAAGACCGAGACGAAACGGAACAACACATACAGCTCGAATAAGGTCTCATCATCGTCAGGCGTGATGGACGTGTTGTTCAGAAGGTCCCTGATTTCTCCAGAGTCCCCGTCAAACAACCTCTCACGGGTACGCAGCAGCTTTGCTGCTTCTTGGTAGATGGGCTGTCGAGAGCTCTCCGCTGCTATCATCATCCTCTCAGTGGGTTCGTAAAACTCCGGGGAGCGAATCCTTCGGACATGGACGTTCCGTTCTACGATCCGTTTCAGCTCATCTATCAGCTCGTCTTCTCCCCTCCACGTATCCTGCGCCCAGCCGTACTTCTGCTTGATATACTGCTCAGCCTGTTCAATGGTCTCGTATACGACTGAGATCACCTGTTTCAATACTATGTTCTCAGGTGTATCGTAGTCTTCAGACCGGTTGTCGCATACGAAGAGCGATGAGTCTGAAGGGTTCTGAGAATAGCGTTTCTTCATGGTTGCACCCCAGTTGATATGGCCGTCCACTGTGCCCCGTCTTGTCCGGGAGACTGTTTTTGTCTCGGTGCTGATACTCCGCAGGCGCTTGGGAAGTTTTCTGACGAAATCGACGACGGCTTCCTTCAAGATAAAGTGGAGATCGAGAAGCAGTCTGTAGTCCTCAAATCGCTCGTCAAGGTCATCAGGCTTGATCTCACGGGCAATCTGCTGCTCCTCGAATGACCCAGCCATCACATAGGATACGATATCCTGGCTGAGCTGGTCGATGATCGCTTCTCTATTCATCGTCCTCGAACGAAACCTGGAGGATCTCCTTGGCAGACTCCTTGAGCCTCTCCTCGTCGACGTCAGGTGAGGCCATGATGCTGTTAACAATCCTCCGCCGTTCAGGAACCCCTTCCAGTTGAGGGAAGATGTAGCTGATAACCGCGTTCGTGAGACGTTGCTCGAGATCCGGACCAGACTCCGGGTACTGAGTTATCGTACCGAGGATATCCTGAACGATCGCCGGACCCACAGCACGAGCATCAACAGGGTTGTTGGTGTTCCTCCAGACCCGAGCAACAGCTATCACCTCATCATCTCCAGGTTCCAGCTCTATCTCGTCCCACGAAGACAAGTACTCCGACATGATATCTTGGAGCCTGTCCTCTTCGTCCGATTCATCTTCATCAGGGAGATCTGGGACATCAATCGGGATAAAGGAGAATCGCCGCATAAAGGCGTAACTCATCTCGTACAGCGATGTTTTGTCGTAGGTGTTCATCGTAGCGAAGATGACCCACGATTCAGGAACCGCATATTGATGCGGCTCCGGTAATTGATCCAGACCACTAGCTGAACCGATTTGAATTTCCTTGTTCTCCTTTGTATAGGGAAGTTGGACGGACTGACCGGAAAGCACGGTGAACAGCTGGCCGAACGCTTTGTCGATATCTGCCCGGTTCAGTTCGTCGATGACAAGCGGTTCATTCAGTGGTGTCTCAGTCGTTCTATCTTTGTATCTGTTGAGGACGATCCCTGACGAGAAGGATAGATCCCCGTCGGTGTCTTCGTCCTCATCTGGCATGTAGCCTCCAACGGTGTCGAATGTCGACCAATCAGAGGTTGCCGTTGTGATCTGTGATCCGGAATACAGCCACCAGTACCGTTCGTCCAGTGCGTTAACTACCCTTCTTGCGATCTCGGTCTTCCCTGTCCCTGGTGGACCGGTGAGGATGATGTGTTTCCCGGCGTGCAACGCAGCTTCGATTTGGTCAAGAATCTGCTTGTCGCCGTCAGGGAAATGGAGGCCCTCCAGCAGTTCCTCGTCTATGGATCCGGAGAACTCGGAGTAAATGTTCACAGGCGGTGCTTCACGAAGGCTGGAAGCCATTTCGCTGATTAAGGCCTTGGGCCGAATGGTCTCAGTGGAACCGTCGTCGTAGGTGAAGGCAGCCAGCGGTTCTTCATCCGGCATCCGTTCATCGAATACATCGTGGCAGAGACTGTGAGCTGTGGAGACGTCGAGTAAGTCTGCGGTCAGTGCTTCAAGTTCATCGTCAACTACGGAATCGTCCTTGTCTGAGATACCGGTTTCAAGGTCGAAGTCGATGTCCTCGATGCGGCCTGTGTAGAATACACGGTCGAATCTTGCTACATACTCGAAGCTCTCGGCGTCTTCAGAGTCTTCCCACCACCAATCATCGTCCTTTGAGTATTTCTCCCCGAGTATCGCTGCTCCGATTAGGCCTTCAGATTGTTCGGAGAGATCCGTGTTCTCTGGCTCGGTAAGTGAGTAGAACAGTACGACATCACCGGTTGAAAGTTCCTCCCAGTATTCCCTGTTGTCCTCTGTGAAGGGGAGTACGTTGTACCGGGCGGCAGTCCACCAGTGGTCAGGAGGTGCGGAGAACAAGTATACAGAGACAGGGAGCTCGCTTTCCTCGAGATATGTGATGAGAGGATGGTCCGGTTCTTCGTCTTCCTCCAGCAACTTCTCGATCTGGGTCTCTTCATCTCTCCAAACACTCTCGATCTCCTCCAGAATCGGGTCAAGATATCTCCGCTGGTAGCCTTCACTCCCCGGATCACGATCCTCCCAAAGCTCACCTCGAAATTTATCCTGAATCGTGTCCAGGGTGTTACCGAGCTCATCCGCTACAACCTGTTGAGCCATCTCCCGCCGTTCTTCAGTGGGCCGATCTCTCGGAGTTGCTTCGAGAAAGACATCCACAACTCGTTCAATAGTCTGCGCCCGAGAACCGTTTTCCCGCCACCCATCTGGAAGGTATTCATGCAGTAGAGTACGGATTTTAATGAGCCGGTCTCGCATCTGCAGGGCCTCACCGACGCGATTCGGTTGCGCAACTATGACTGTCTCTCCGCCATAGCCTGCGGTCGCTCTCTGCTGTGTTGCCAGTCCCTCAGACATGGCCTCTCCGATGGTCTCTGCCTGGACTTGAAGTGGGGATACTGAGCCGTATTCTTCGTGGAGATCATCATCCCAGAACGCGAAGACCTCGTGATGTTCATGGTACCCTCCGAGCATCGTAAGGTATCCCCCCGTGCGGTCAGGGGCAGCGTGGTCTTCCTCTCCTCCTTCGTGGCCGGGGAGCCGGACGTTTACCTTGAACTCGCCTTCGCGTCCCGACGGAACCAGATTGACAAGGTACACCCTGACTTTCGATGGAAGAGGATCTCTTAGATGGAGTTCCAGTGGTTTGTTTTCGACGTCGCTGTGCCACATGACGGAGTCGCCGAGAGATTCGACCAGTAGCTCCCGTATGTCGGATAGATCGAGGGAGCTACTTTCCATCTCACCATCAGGCATTTCTCCGCACTTCTCTGCCACATGGAATAAGTGTATTCCACGACACTATCCAAATTTCAGGCTACAGGCTCCTAACGAATACCCGTCGACCTCCTGGCTACAGGGCACGGTTTCAAAAAATA
>NZ_JBGUBC010000007.1:0-151040 GCF_041821145.1 Halopenitus sp. H-Gu1
CTTGGGTTACTGAGCTAATCTGAGTTCTCGATAGAATTCATCAAAGCGGTTTGCCGGAGACAGATGAGAATGAAGGCGGTAGATGATAGTGTTCAGACGTCAGCAGGAGATTGGGAGACTTCACTACTACTTGTAGCGTCCCCGCTGTTGTCATCCTCAGTCGCTTCGAAGTCCGTTGTATCGTCGCCTTCTACTCCGAGTGCGTTGCGCGCTACGGTCGAGTCGGTATCCATTTGGATATGATCGAAGCGAAGGGATTCCTTCTCGCAGAGCCAGCAGTCGCACTTCTTGAAGGGAATGTCTTCTTTGCTCGTCGGGTAGCCCTCGCCGATAATTGTGGCGGCGATGTGCTTGCCTTTCTCAAGAAGGTCTTGGACGCGTCCCGGGTCGAGACCGAAAGCGTCGATACCGGCGCTCTCCGGTGGCCACGTCCGAACTTCGAGATCGGACTTCGAGAGGTACACGATCTGGCCCTGAGACGCACCAAGCGCCTTCATATAGAGATTGATCTGATCTAGATGGCGCTCGATGGGTGGATTGAACCGATACCAGTTTGCTCGCGACTTGTAGTCGTAGACAGTGTTGGTGCCGGGCTCGTACAGGTCGGCATGGCCGATAATCGTGAGCCCATCCATCTCCATCTCGATTGCGACTTCGCTCTGGGTTTCGACGTCAAGGTCCGGGGTGACCTCGTTTTACATAAACTCGTGGATGGTGGTTCCCGTGTGGAAGGTGCCAAGCGCGTCGGTATGGTCGAGAAGACCGAGTTTTGAGTTGTAGCATTGACGGGGGCACTTCGCGAGCTGACTCGGGTGGAAGGTGTAGGGGTCGAGCTCGGTGTGGCTATGCTCGTCGTTGAGCTGGATGAGTGTGGACTGGATTGCGGACTCGAAGTCGATCATAGCGAATCTCCTCTTCGAACGTCGTCGCAGCGATGGATGCGAGGCCCGTTCGTCGGTATGCGGGCGAAAAACAAGACTAATTCAATATTTTGAACTAGGATTCAAAACAGTAATGGTGCTGGAGATCCGAATACGTGTATGAGCGACTCTGGAACCACGGATCACACGGCAAAGGTCGCCCGGATTCGGGAGGTTGCGATGACGGTTCGTGAACCAAAGAATGCGGGAGAGATAGCTGAGGCTGCTGGTGTTGCCCGAAACACGGCTGAAAAGTATCTCACGCAACTGGTCGAAGCGGATAAACTCGCGACGATCCAGCGGGGCCGCGAGACCCGCTACTATCCAGATCCAGTCACCCAGTATTTCGATCAGATCCGTGACCTCGTCAACGACCATCGAAAAGACGAACTCACGGCTGAACTAGATGCAATCCGGGACGATATCGACGAATGGAAAGAGGAGTACGATGTGGAGTCCGCTGACGAACTTCGGGCGACCGTCGGTGATGATATTCCGGCATCCGAACGCCGGCAGCGGCGCCACGACGCGGAGGATTGGGACTACTATGAGCACCAAGCGATGCTCATTAAGCAGGCGATTCAGCTCTATGATACGATTGAGGCGACTCGTGAGAGTCGTATTGCCTCCGCCAACTGACTCGGTGACAGTAAAATGGGAAATCCACCGATTTCTGGAGACACGCATCTCCACCGATACGAGGTCCACAAACGAGTCACAAATCGACTTCAACGGGAAGCTGGCGTGACGACCGTAGAAGCCAAACCAAGTCCGATGCGGCCAGTCCGTCTCGTAGCGACCCTCGATCGCGCGGTCTTTTTTGACCAGAACACGGACGCTGGCGACGCGACACTTGAATTCGAGTGGCGCCCCCATTCCAAGCGCGATGAGTTCCGCATTCAGTATAATGAACCGGGGACCCCGTGGTCATGTGGCTGGCATCAAGACAAAACCCACGAGAAGCTCGGCCCAAGTCATTTCCAAGTTGACCACGAAGCGTGGCCAGCACCGCACCGTGAGTCTGCATCCTTCACAGACTCGAATCCGATGGCAATCCTCGAAACTTGCCTCACTGAGCTTCGTGACCGTGTCCCGAGTCTCCCGGACAGCGTTCGCCCGAGTCCGTAGGTCGCTACGCGATTGGTTCGGCGACGACAGTGTCGTGCTTGAGGTAGGGGATTTTGCGTTGGTCGTCGGTATCGAACTCGATGATATCGGCCTCAAAGAGAAGATTGAGGTCGCGACTGACGCCGGAGACGTCGCGATCGAGGTCATCGGCGAGGGCGCGGACGAACTTGATGTCGCCTTCACGGATGCGGGAGATGAGTTGCTGGCGCTTCTCCGTGAGGACTTTCTTGGCGGTCGCTCGGTCGGTGACGAGGACGTCCTCGAAACCGCTGGTAGCGAGGGAACGGGCCAGTCGGGATCGTAGTTCAGCGTCCCCGTCCGTGTTGGTGTGGTGGTCGGGGGCCGTCGTCTTGTGTTGTAGTCAGCCCGCAACAAAAACGGGTGTTTCGACGTACCCAATCAGTAGCGGGTGTCGCGCGGTCGCCGCCCGCGAAGGCGGCGCGGTGTCTTCCCCGGAGGCTTCGGCGACGGAGTGTTACGATCGACATAACTGTCCCAGTGCTCGACCGCGTACCGACCGTCGTGTGTTTCGTAAATATAGCCCTCGTATTCCCGGTAGGTCGGCGAGTAGAGCGTCTCTTTTCGCGTGAACCGGAACTTCGCGTCGGCGTTCGGCTTGCTCTCTGGATCCTCGGTGATTCGCTTGTCCTGGTAGGCATAGCTGTAGCCGTCTCGTTCGTGCTTGCGACACCACTCGTCGATGAACGCTTCGAGGGCGTCCTCTGGGCTGTCGCCGATGAATCTGTCTCGTGGCATCTGTCTGTGTGTGGCTAGGCGGTGATCTGGTGGTCGTCGACGGTCGTCCAGGTGTCCTCGCTGGGCCCGCGGCGCTCGTGAACGACCTCGAAACCATCGGCGGGTTCGATAGGACGAATAACGACCCGATGCTCGATATCGTTCCGGTAGCTCGCCATCGCGATCCCTCGGTCATAACGCGTTTTTACCCACGTACAGAGCGTAGTCGTGCTTCGGTGGACGAGTGGGTGAACTTCCTTGAGATCCGCGGTCTGCCAGTCGTCGCCTGCGCCAACGCGCTGCTCGTGGACGATGTCGACCTGGGGGCGGTCAGGCCATTCCCGGACGACGACGCGATGGGACTGATCGTTCGAGTCGATGGCGACGTTGGTCGCAGTGTCGACCATCGTCGACCAGTGGCAGAGGATTTTCGTTGAGGGCTGTGTGGACATAGTTCGATCGCACCGTTCGACTCAGTGTGGACGAGGAGAAACGCGAGGGGTAGTACTACCCCTGACAGAATCTTTGGACACTCACAAGGGAGGCACTCGATCAAAGGTCGTCGTGGTCGGCGTCGAGGACGGCTATGATCGCGCTCTGGAGAATATGCCAGAAGTAACCGCTGAGGATGGCTTCACGCCAATCCTCACTACCGTAGGGTGCCTCGCTGGCTTGTTCTGTTTCGTAGGCGTCCTCAAGGCTGTACATTTCGGTGAGTTGGTCGGCGAGTGCTATCTGTTCGACGAAGGAGAGCTCACGCCAGAGGTCGGCTCGGTTGGACTCGATCGTGTTGTGGATCGCGTCATAGAGACTGGGACTCTCGTTCTGGAGCCGTTCTTGGGCTTCGGCGGCGAGTGACCTGATGAGGCGATCAGGGTCGACGCTGAGCCAAGAACCGCTGGCGGCCGCTGCGGGGCCGGTCTCAGTCAAAGAGAGGAAGGGCTGCGGTTCGGTTGGTTCGTCGGTGTCGTCGCCCGCGAGTGTGTCGACGATATCGGTGATTCCCCAGAGGTTGTAGACAGCCCCAATGTCGATTTCGCGGTGGGAATAGGCCTCGTTGTGCTTCTGGACGAGGATGAGGTACTGAATGTGGAAGTCAACGAAAGTAGGGCGGCCGGTTTCGCCGGCGCCGCGGTCAAGGAAGATGAGGCCAGTCTCGGGATTGAAAAGGAAGAGAGCGACATTTCGAGGTGGGCCTCCGCCGACACTCTGGTAGTCGACGATGCGGCCGTCCGGCAGATCGAAGTCACGAGCGGGGTACCGGGTAGCGACTTCCGCGACGATCCCGTGCGTGAAGGTGCGAATGGGTGGGGCGGAGTCGATTTCCTCGTACTGAGGGGAGTGGAGGACGTGCTCGATGTCGAGATGGTCGGGGAGGTCATCGGGGTCAATGCTCGTAGCAGCGAGCGCAGCTGCAGTGGCTTCGGTGTCGGTAGCGAGATACCGACTCGGTGCGAGCTCGTAGGGGTCCTTGAGGCGGACAACATCGCCCCGCTCGAGGAGGGGGAACGGGATATCGTCGGGAGTCGTTGGCGTTTGATTCGGTTTTGCCATGCGTCTGCACTTGTGGCGCGAAAGAAATCACAGGGGAGACCGCTAGTTGGGGCAAATTTGGAGGGTCATACCCCCCAGTCATATAAGGGAGTACGAATGAAGATCGGTGTGATGCGAGAACTAATCGCATTTCAGAGGGATATACTGTATGCGGTCGGTGATCAGGATTCGCCCTACGGACTGGCAATTAAACGCGAACTTGAGGAATACTACAGCGAGGAAGTGAACCACGGTCGCTTATATCCGAATCTCGACAGGCTCGTCGAGCAAGGACTCCTCAAGAAGGGCAAAATCGACGACCGTACGAATTCGTACGAGCTCACCGATGCTGCTCGCGAGCTACTCGCAGAGCGGCGGCAATGGGAGAACGACCACGTTGATGTCGAGGAGAGATCTGAGGCCATAGCAGACGGTGGCGCTCGTAGCCAGTAGCGGTTGCGGGGGAACCTGATCCTATTCTGTTCAGAGTAAGAGTGTTAAGCAAGGGGACAGGACTATCTGGATGAGGCGGATGAGTTATGCCACCGAACAGCACGCGGGGGCGGATAGAGTACGACGTCATTACACTGCTCGCGACTGCCGATGTAGACTCAGAGCAGCGACCGGGGATTGCCGAGGCGTTACGCGAATCCCGCACACAACTATCGAGCCAGACCGGCTATCTGATGCGCTTCGGAGACGCTTCGCATCGTGAGCTAACGGTCTTCGACGTCGTTTCGCTCCCAATCAAGAGCTATCCAGTGTCTGAGTCCGCGTATGCCTCCCTCCCGGATCGAGTTCGCGAGCAGCTCCAAGACGTCGGTGCCGTGCAGATCGTCGCCGATTATGACTCGAAAGCAAGCGTCTTCCGCGATGTCGTGTGGCCGGGTGCGGAGTCACCAGAAGACACCTCGGACCCAGTCGAGACGACAGACGACTTGCCAGACGATGGTGTGACCGAACAGTCGGTAGCTGCGGGCGATGGAGTGGGTACGGACGCGATGGTCGAGGAGCACGACTCGGATGATTCAGCGCAGACGTATCGGCCGATTACACGTCGCGAGTTCGAGACGTTTCTTGAGGGTGTCAGCGTCGATTTTGAGCGGAAGACGTACGGCTGGACAGATGAATGGGTGTACGAGTCGATTCTGGATGACGGGGAGAAGTGCCTGCGAGTATACTCGTCGATCGACCGCGAAGACAACGCGAGTCGTGAAGCTGGTTCAGACGCGATAAAATCGGTCCTCCTGCTGAACGTGGCCGACGCCGGCGAGGAGTCGACGTGGCGGCCGCTGCGGAAGCCAAAGCGGACGTATCGGATACAGACGTGGCCACAGAATCTCCGTGAGAAACTCGAGAACGCGGTGGCAACGCAGGACGAACTAAAGGTCTGCTCGGATTGTGGTCGGCCGATGGTGCTCCAATCCCCGAAAGGGAAGAACCGCCAGTTCTGGGGGTGCTCAGGGTACTATGAGAAGACGGCAGGTAGTGACCGGGCGTGTGAGAATACCGCACCCGTTCAGTGACCCTGTTCGGTAATTACCACGGCTTCGTTCTCCGAAGGTTCGCAGTTGGATCATCCAGCCGGTTCGCCAGCGCGGTCATCAGCCGGTCGATCAACACGAGACCGACGTGAGTTTCAACGCGCTGGCGTCCGTGCACGCGAAACGTGAGCTTTCGGTCGTCCTCTTTGAGTCCACTGAAAAAGCGTTCGCCGACGATTCTGTCGGCGAACGCGTCCCTAAGTGCATCCCGATGTAGCTGAACACCGTACTCCTCAGCGAAAGCTTCAACACGGAACACGATGTCCAGCGGCTCGTTCGTGTTCCGTGGGTTGTACGTACAGATCGGAAGCGTTCGATCGTCGAGACACCGTCCGTGGAACTCCAGCGTGTCATACGCTGAATCCCCCAGAATCACCGTCACCGTCGTGTTCTCACTCACTCGTTCATAGCACTCGAGCGTCGCCGTCTCGGGATGCTGCTTGTACTGGGTCACGACTGCGCCAGCGGGGAGATCGCTGGCGCAGTCGACCGCGACCAGCAATCCATACCCGTAGACCCACTCCTCGGCGACGTGATCCCACGCCCACGCACCGTCGGGATCGGTGCGTGGGCAGGCGAGGTGCGTCGAGTCGAACACGAACCGATTCGCGTAGAAACCGAGGTCATCGAGCAGCTGGACGATGTGATCGAACACATCCTGTATGTGCGGCTGGATACGGTTCCAAAACTCCCAGATCGTACTGAGCACGGGCGTCTCATCGCCGAACCGGCAGATGAGACGCCCGATCAACGAGTCAAAGCACTCCTCGAGCTCCCGAAACTGGAACTTCGCTTCGGCGGTGCACAGCAACAGTCCGCGCAGCATCTGCGAGCGCGGATACGTCGGATTGCGGCCTGGGCCGTTGTCCATCCACTCGTCGAGGACGGACAGGTCAAGCGCCGCGATGACGCGGCGCTTTGCCGATCGAAGTATCTTTGCGAACGGCGCCCCATCCAACACGTCGGCTGGTGAGGCAGGGTGAGCTGGCATACTTAACCTGCCAACCCAGCCATACTTACCATTTCGACGATAGGAAAATCGATAGACGGCGGCTACACGAAACCTACCGAATTACCGAACAGGGTCCCGTTCAGTAGGTAGACTCATTCGACGTGCTTGAGCACCGGCTCCATAGTACTACTTCGGCGGTTAGGGCCGGCGTGCGATTCTGGTGATCACGTCGATCGGTCCGAGGTGGCCAGGAACGGACTTTTCGGGCCAATCATCGGGATCGATACGCCATCGCACCGCGCCGTCCGATTCCACTACAACGCTTCAACACCGTCTCCGAAAATCGAGAGACTCCGCTCACTTTCTCTGGGCATTCAGAACCAATCCGTTGGCAACCGCCGAAGTAGTAATAGCAATCATCGACGGTTGATAATACTAGTCTGCGGAATACAGGGCGCGAATCGCGCAATTGCTACCATCTAAGAACTGTCGAAATCCTCCTAATCAGCCATCAGCCAATGGTTCAGACAGCGATGCGGGATTTCACCAGCCTGTTTTTAACATACTCCTTCATAAAGGAGGTATACTATGGTATCAGGTAAATTCCGAGTCCGCGATTTTTCTACTTCGGATGAGCGTGCCCGACGATTGGAGGGCGCTTGGAGGGAAGTCATTGATACAGAGCGATATCGATCAAGCCCTCGTCAGGAACTGGTAGACTTATTAGAAAGTCTCCAGACGACGCTTATCGATCAGCCTCATAATCGAGGGAAAATATTGGAAAAAGTTCGTCACGTTGAGGCCTGCTTCGATGATATACAGCGCGGTGAGTTTGCTGACATCCGTGAGCAATTGGATGATTATCTCGAAATTGATGAGAGTCAGCGACAGTCAGATGCCGAGCGTCTACAACGTGAACTGAACGACTCGGTTGACTACGATGAGTCCGAACTCGAAACGGTATTTGAAGACCATGGGATTGAGAAGTCAGTCGATGATTTCTATGCAGAACTTGGCGGTGTAATCGCTGAGTTTGCGAAACGCGAATCCTCGGTTGAAGCGGATATCGAAGACCTGCAGGCGGCGTTAGCCACTGTAATCAGCGATCTCAGAACACCTGATTTTCGCGACCGCTACAAATCCGCGCTCATCCAGGATATTGCGTCATTCCTCCACTACGAGGAGGAAATCAGCCAGGACACGCTGCGCACGATAGTCGCTCAGCTATCAGCTGAACTACGATCTGATGGCTGGACATTTGGGAAAGCGGAGGCTGTAGAACAGTCGAAAACAGATATAGACCGGTTGCTAAATACGTTCACTACAGATGAGTTCGATTCTCACGACGAACGGATTGACAACCTTATCGACACACTCTCCGGGACCAATCATGGACGCGAGTACTACATCCCTCTTCCTGACTGTGATCTCGATGTCGACCGCTTGTTTGCCGGGCAAATCACCATCTACGATCAGTCTCACAGCGATTTTGACCTCCGGGATCGATTGAAGGTTGAGGACGAAAGCGCGGAGTCCGATGAGGCGGAGTATGTTCTTCCCGAATCGTTTGTCGACCACGACCTCGGTTTAGCTGATAAGTTCGCTTATATGGCGACGACAGGCCCGGTACGCGGTGTCACGCGGAAGGCGATGCGGGAAGAACTCTCCCGGGTTCTAGACGTCCTGAATTTCTATCGCGATCACGGCCTAATTGCGTCGCCGTTTCAGCAGCTGAGCTACATTTTCTACGAATTCGAGCCCGATGGAACGAGTAACCGGTTCAAGTCCTGGAACCAGCGGTATGGCCATCGCTCGGTGTTGTCGACAGAGCAGGTGAGAAATCACGTTGACCGGCAGCAATCGTTCTTCAACATCTCTGACAATCCATCGGAATTGGAGCAGGGATACAAAAACAGCCTTCGCTGGTTCCGGTACGGCCTAGAAAGCTATCATCCTGAGGATCAGTTCTTGAAATTCATCATCGCCCTAGAGAACGTTCTCGTTCCCGACCGCACCGTGTGGCAGAAGAAGGAGCAGCTGGCGGAACGAGCCATGCGTCTACTCCAGATTATGCCGAAGTTCGAGAAAGAATATCGACCGATCTTCGAGCGGATGTACGATATTCGCAGCCAAATTGTGCATGATGCAGCTCGTGATTTCCCCGAGTTAGAACGTGACGTGAAGCGACTCCAATCACGAACGCGAATGATCTTGGATGTCGTCCGCAGTAACTTGGATTCATGCGATACGATCACCGACGTGATTGACGAGATCGAGGCAAAAGAAGCCGCTCTACGCGAAGGACGGCAGGATCAAGCGCCAATGGAGGTCGGAGACACGATCGAGGGTGTTGGGATCCTGACGGACAGTAATGGCCTGTATTATGGGAATGTTGCGGTGCAGGCCAGTTTACAGGATGATGGTCGTTATCTCTATTATGACGGTAAAGTCACGGGATTGCGCAACGTGCCAGACTATGCTGTGTTCGAGTTAATGGACGATCCAGCACTTGAGCTATACATTGACGGCGAATTATACCGGACAGAGAATTTGCGGTTCCTCAATGATGGCTTGACTCGAGACGTGTTGCAAGCGTCGGAGGAGCATCCGATCCCAGTGCTGTGGCTTGACGTAACCCCGGTTGAGGGGTTCTCGCTACAGGACGGTGTGCAGACGACGCCCTTTGCGACGGTGCTTCCGGCGAAGCTGCGGATGTATAGTGACGGGACACGGGCTCAGTTCATTATTGTAGATGAGGAGGAGTATACGGACGAGTTCCCGCACTCGGTGCAGTATTCATTTGATCCTAGGCAGGACGGTGCGTACCACTTGTTCCATATCGATGCGATGGATCGTGATGAGTTCGAAGCGGTCGTTGAGGAGTACGGAGAATTTAGTGGCCAAGTCAACTGGTCCTTCAGTAATACGTTAATATCGGTGTCAGACTATTTTGAAGTGTGTCGGTTTGCGAAGGCGGCAGCAGATGACGCGTTAGAGTCCATTCAGTTTATTGCAGAGGGACGAAATGTTGGTGAATTACGGCCACAGTCTCAGGTATCAGTCCCGCCGGTTGATTGGGAGCACCTTGATTGGTATCGGAGGCTTGCCCAGCTTGAGCAGCATCTTGATGAAGAAATTCGGACCCTTGGTTTTCTTGTCGACGAGCAGATTGAGGTAATAGAGTCTGCCTCGAATTTGTCCGCGTTGTATGATGGCTTGGATGAGGCGATGCGGCCTGCTGTGTCATGGGTGGAGGTGGAAGCGGAAACAGCTGATGGGCGGGTTGTCCAGCAGCGTAAACTCGGTCCGTTCTTCAATCCGCTGCATCTCCCAGAACAGGACATACCGGAGGAAGATGAGGATCTCGTGGAGGAGTGGGCAGAAACCCGCCACCGGCCGTTTAAGAACGAAGTGAGTACGACGATGACATTGCAAGAGGCTTTGGACGAATTAAATGACTTCGCCGAGGAATGGTCGAACGATATTAGTGACATTGGGGAAACGTTGCATCTTCCGCCAGAATTAGAAATGATGGAGGAGCCGGAGGGATTACAAACCCGGCTGAAAATCCGATTTGAGCCCGTCCAAGCCAACCTCCTATATTTGGAACAAGATGTCTCGTATACGATTACCGAGTTAAAAGATGAATGAACATTTAATTCTACCATCATAATAAAACAGGGCGGTCGCTCGGATGGTCACCCGAACTTAGATAGCTCTGCTTGATCGCTAGTGGCAGTGGATACAGTCGACCCGAAGTAGTACTCGATGAGTTCTACCTGCTCGGAGGGAGATTGCCTCGTCTTGGAGCGGCGGGTAGTAGCTCGTCTGACCGGTCCGCGGAGGTTTCGGGCGAGGTCTCGATAGTCGGCCCAGAGAGCGGTCTTCTCATCATCCGTCCGGTCGGGGAAGAAGTAGTCATGTTCATAGCGGTAGAGGGGTTTGAGCCAGAAGTCGGACTCACTAGGCGGGGACCAAGCGAAGTTCGGCGGGGGATGTTCGACCTTGCGGAGCGTGGTGATCATCGTCTGGGTGGTCTCGTCGAAGATCGCGTCCGGCATCAGGTAGAACGCATCGAACGTGTGCCGACTGAGGAGACGACGGAGGGGCTGGGCGTTGTCCGCAAAGAGATACTGGATAGGGGTAAGAAAGGTGAGGGTGCCGCCGTGCGTGAGGGCGCGAAGCGCCTGCTCAAAGAAAAGGTAGTAGCTGTTGTACTGACCGTGAGCAGTATCGAAACGGTCGGTATACTGATTGCGGCGATCATCGGGGAGGTCGTTGTAGTGGATGTACGGAGGGTTCGCGAGGACGTAGTCGACGCGTTCGTCGATCGTCGCCGTGAGGAAGTCTGTCTGGTAGACTTTGAGGGCGGCGTCAGGATGTGTCTGCCTGAACTCGGTGACGAGCTCTGGATCAATCTCGTACGCGACGCCTTGCGGGGGATCGTAGTCGAATTTTGAGACGTAGCCATCGCCGGGCGTGCAGTAGCGGTGGACAGCGTCGTAGAGGCGTCCTGTGCCGAGGCCGGGGTAGAAGACCGTATCCTCGCTCGTGGGTCGGTCGATGCCGAAGACGCTGGTTGTCATAAAGTCGGCGACGCGGGACGGCGTGGGGACGTAGCCGGTGTCGGTGCTCATGGTTAGAGGCCGTCAAACATCACGGCGAACTGGTCGAGGCGGCGGTCGAGGTCGATGGCGTCGTGGACGTAGAGGTGGCGATCGTAGAACTGCTCGACGTCCTTCGCGCGCTCTGGAGCCTGCCCGCGGGGTAAATCGAGAGCGAGCGTGAGCCCGCATACAGGCGCGTACGTCTGTTGGAGTTCCTCTTGGTAGTCACCAGGAGAGCCGGGCTTGCCGTCGGTGATGATGAGGACAAGGGGGGAGTCGCGGCGCTGCTCGAGGAGGCGGCGGGCGAGTCCGAGAGCATCAGTGAGAGGCGTACCGCCGCCCGTCTTGCCGCTCAGCAGACTCGCTTGGACGTGTTCGGTCTCGACGCTGAATGGTTTGATGAGGCGGGCGTCCCCATGGACGAAGTCCATAATGGCGACGTTGATGCCGAGGTCCTCGCAGGCCAGAGCGAACCGTGCAACGGCGTCTTCGGCGGTGTCGATGAGATTGCTCATCGAGCTGGAGCGGTCAAGGACGAGGACGAGGTCGTACTGTTTCTCGTCGCCCTGCTGGCGGACGCTGAAGGCGTCGACGTCGCCGCGGGCGAGAGCGCCAGCGCGGCGTCGGTCGAAGCTCCCGCTGGTGACACCGCTGCGGGTCTGGTCACGGCGACTCTCTCGGAGCGCCATCCGGAGAGTGCCACCGACGGCGTCTGCACCCGCGGTCGCAGCTTGCCACCTCGCGGGAGGTGCCTGCTCACCGATCTGCGGGAGGACCGAGAGCGAGTCGAGACTTCCCTTTCCTGCGCCGGTGCCGCCACGTCGCCGTGCGGTCGACGTGTCGGGACTCTCGCCGCTCTCGTCGGTGTCGCCGTCGCTCGCGAGATCTTCGAGGGCGGCTAGGGTTTCTTCGAGGTCGCGTTCGAGCGCGTCCTGCTCGGGAGTGGCGCGGTCGGCTTCCTCGTGAGCGGCGGCGTGGTCCGCGCTGAGCGCGTCGGCTCGTTCGTCAAGGGAATCATCGTACGCTGGCTCGGCGAGCGGCGCTGCGGCTTCCTCGGCCGGCTTGCCGGTGTTGTCCGTCTCGCCGTCTTCTGTAGTGCCGTCAGCGGCGGGGTCGTCGAGCGTGTCTGAGTCGGCGTCCTCTCCATCCTCACCTGCCGTGCCGGTGCTTCCGTCCCCCGTGTCGTCCGTGTCGCCCCCGTCCGTGCCGCCAGTCGCGTCTCTGGCCTCGCCATCGTCTTCAGATGGAACGCCGTCAGCGCGATCGTCGGGCGCTCCTGCGCCATCCGTGTTTCCACCGGTCGTGTCGGACGTATCTGAGGTATCTGAGCCGTCTGAGGTCGCCTCCTCGTCGGTACTCGCGGCCTCACCGCTGTCGCGCCCGGCGCTGTCACCGCCGAGGAAGTCCGAAATCGACGCCTGCCCGTTCGACGGGCCACTCGACGCATCGGACGCTCCGCTACTGTCTGCGGCGCCCTCGGTGGCCTCTCCGTCTCCCTGCTCCTCAATGCCGCTCTCTTCGGCCGCCGACCCTCCGATCTCGTCGGACGTGGATTCAAGATCTTTGGCGCTGGACGCTCCAACACCACTGTCACGTTCTCCGTCCACGGAGTCTGCACCGCTAGCATCCGTCCCCGACTCGTCCGACGGATCGTCGCTCTCGCCCTCGTCCGGGGAGGTGTCCATCGACTCAGCCTGGGGGTTAGGCTCGGCATCGGACTCCACATCGGACTCGGACGAGGCTCCGTCGTCGTGTGCAGAGGCCCCGGCGTCGTCGGGCGCGAGCTCGTCAGCGGTGTCTGCCGTCCCGATATCCGGGTAGGCGAGGACGTCTGCGGAGGGCCCATCCTGAGTTTGCTCGAGGGAGACGTTCTCTGGGTCGAAGTCCGCCGGCGGCTCCGCGGAAGCGTCGTCACCCGATGCCTCCGAGGGGTCGCGGTCAGCGGGCGACTCACCCTGCTCGCCGTTAGGAGTATCTCCGGACGTCTCCGGACTGCCGCCGGTTGGCGACTCCGAGACGTCACTCGGGTCGGCGTCTGCGGCGCCGTCCCCACTGGGTGCATCCTCCGGCGACTCATCGATTGCCTCTGCGTCCGTGTCGGGGTCAGCGGACGGTTCGATCGACTCGCCCTGTTCGCACTCGTCTGGCGTCGAGGAGTCGGACTGAGAGGGCGACGGGGGCGTGTTCGGACTACTGCCACCCGTTGCGGCGGTGTTTTCGTCTTCTTGACCCTGCTGGTGGTTGTCCTCGTCCATCTGGTTGAGGAGCGGCTTGATAGTCTGTTCCCAGCAGTCGAGCACGGCATCCCCACGCTTCACGGAGTCGGGTTCTCTGAGGACGGTCGCGAGGAGGTCACCGAGCGCGTCCTGTGTCTGCGCGAAGGCCGCCGCGTCATCCTGGGACTGGAAGGTGATCCGGAGGTCGTCCGGGTCAAGGAGGACGTCACTCTTCCCAGAGTCGTAGATGCCGTGGTCGTAGAGGTAGGACTGGATCGCGTCCCGGTAGGTGAAGGTGATAGTAGCGGTGTCGGGGAGATCGCTCGCCATCTGAGTGAGACTCCGGTTGACGAGCTCGAGGCGGTCGGCGGCGAGCTGACTTTGTGCCGCTCGGAGTTGGTGTTCGATCGCGGCATCCTCGGCGTAGTTGATGAGGCCGTGGACGAACTCTTGGTACTCCTCGTCGACGCGCTCGTTAAGATGGTCGGCGACGACCGAGATGTTCGTGTAACGGATATGGCCGAGTTCGTGTAGTGAGAGGCCGAACTGCTGGGCGCGGTCGGCCGTGAGCTGGTCGTCGAGCGGGAGGTTATCGAGATTCGCCGGACTGGTGGAGATGAGAACGAGGTAGTCACCGTCGACGGCATCGACGAGCTGCTGGGCGGCCTGCTGGTCGAAGTCGGTCGCATCGGCGTCGATTAGGCGATCGGCGTCAGCCGGGAGAACGCACGCAGTCTGGACGTGTGATGTGAGGACGACTTCGATGTTTTCGCCGGTGTGAGCCTGGATGTACTCGGTCAACCGTCGAGTTCGCTTTTGGGAGCGGCGGGCTTGCGCTGGACGGTCGGGGAGAACGGACCGTGCGGTGTCGGCGCCGCTCGACGTGGCTGTGAGTGATGGCATAACTGGAATCACCTCTGATGAAGACGGGGGGACGCGGCTACGTGCCGTCGCGCGCGAGAAACCCCTGCTGGCGACGGCAGGCCGGGGAGTCAGGTGTCTTCGAGTTTGTCGTAGCTATCGTCGGGGTTCTGGTGGGGTTCGGCGCTCGCCTTCACGACGTGCTTGAGGGCACCGCGAACGCTCGCCCCCATATCGTACCAGTCGATGGCGTCTTCGAGCTTCCGTGTGGAGAGCGTCGGCCACGTTTCGTTGTCACGGGTGGCGTTTGCGAACTCGACCATCCGACGGAGGCTGTCTCGGTCGATGCGCTGGCGACTTGTGTTGTACTTTTGATCGAGAAAGTCGATCTCGTCCTGGGGGTCCATATATTCGAAGAAGATAGTTTGGAAGCGGTCACGAGTCGCGGCGTTCATCGGTTCGCTCCCTCGGTATTCGCGCGTTGGTGGGTTCATCGTGACGACAATCCGAGCGGCCGGGTGCGGGATGATCTCCTCGCCGGATTCCTTGACAGTGAGGACGTTCTGATTGAGAACCTTCTGGAGTGCCATCATGACACCCGCCGGCGCGGCGTTCACCTCGTTGATGACGATCGTGTAGCCGTGCTTCATCGCTTTCGTGAGAATGCCGTCGCGGAAGACGACGATGCGGTCCTCGTTGACCGTAGAGATACCGAGGAGGTCCTGGGCGAGCATCGAGGCGTCGGCGTCGACGCTGACGAGGACGCGATTTGTCTTGTAGTGGAGGTATTTGAGGAGGTAGTTCTTCCCGGCGCCGTGAGGGCCGACCAGTCGGAGGCCGCGGTTGCCGCGGGCGAGCTTCATCGCAGTCGCTTCAAGCGTGTCGAGCTGGACATCCTCCATCGTCGTCGTCTTCGGTACGATTACCTCATCGGCCCGCGTAGGCATATCGCGCTTCCGGACGATGTGTGGGTGGTCGTTGTCCTCGAGAATGGGGAGTCCGTAGAAGGTTGCCTCTTCGACCGGCATCGAGGAGTCGACAACTGCGAGCGGGTCGCCGACGTCCTGATCGACGTCAGTGATGGAGTAGACGGTCGCCGAACCGGAGGTGTCATCGCCGAGGCGTTCA
Organism: Halopenitus sp. H-Gu1; assembly: GCF_041821145.1. Taxonomy (NCBI): domain Archaea; kingdom Methanobacteriati; phylum Methanobacteriota; class Halobacteria; order Halobacteriales; family Haloferacaceae; genus Halopenitus; species Halopenitus sp. H-Gu1. The sequence continues at coordinate 15,625 of NZ_JBGUBC010000007.1, forward strand.
CGGTACCGAGTGAGGGCGTCTTCGGCGATCTTTGTCTCGACCTGGACGTGCTGACCGGCCTGTTGAACGATGAGCTGGGCTTTGCTCCCTGTGAGGGTTGGGATATCTGTGAGGTTCTCAGGGTCTGCACGGTGGAGTTCGCCGAACGTGGTGTACCCCGCGTCGATGAGGTTCTGCTCGACGCTGTCGCCGACGCCGTCCAGGATGGTGAAATCAATACTGTCGGCAGAGGCAGTGAGAGCGTCGACGTGTGCGGCGAGTTCAGTCGGGCAGTCGCCTTCTGGGGTAACGCTCGTGATGCGCTGACCGCCGTCGCTGTCGCGGTCGAGCGTGTAGATTCCGTTGCTAGCCCCGTCCTCGACGAGCCGGGTGACGGTGTCGCCATCGAGGTCGAGATAATCGCTGGCGCGGAGGTGAAGTGTCTCGATTGGGAGATCTCCGCCGGTTTCTTTGATGAGGCCGGCAGCGAGGTGGCTGAGGAACCGTTGCTGGTCGTCGGTACTCATGGACTGTGGGGCTACTTGTGACATAACTGGTCAATCGCGTTCACGGAGCGAAGTGCGGGAAAAATGTTCGACTGTGAGACCGTAACAGGATGGTGGTCGCAGTTGGCGCGCTGGTTAGTCGAAGTGGGAGATAGGATCTCGTGGGGGATAATCCCTGTAGTAGGCGACGCGGTCAGTCTTGAGAGGTGATGGAGGGTGACGGGAACGCATCTCTCAGACTACTGGTTCAGGGATTCTTGGATGGTGTTCTGGACGCGCTGGGCGTCAGTATCTGAGAGGTCGCGCTCAGAGGCGACTTCGACGCCGGGAATAGCGAATGCCTCACCGAGAGCATCACTGAGCGTCTGCTGGTCAGGCGCGATGCTCGGTTCGTCGTCATCGGCCTGCAGGTCGTGCTCGCGGGCGGCAAGCTGGATGGATTTGCCGGGTGAAAAGAGAATGTCGCGGGCAACCTCATTGTAAGCCTGGAAGGTGTCGGAGGCTCGGGCGCCCTCGAATTCACCGAGGGCAACGAGGAGCGACAACTGGAGATTCCAGAGTGTGGGACAGGAGTCAGGCATCGCGATGCGCGTAGCTCGAGTACTCGCACTCTCAGCGTACGTGCTGGGGATTCCGAGGTAGACGTAGAAGTCGTCGACATCGAAGGGGAGTTCCTCGAAGTCGATCGCAACCGAGCGGGCACGAACGAGGACATCGTCGACGGTGGTCGTTCGCTCGTCGAGATCGTCGTAGATGTTTCCCCACCACTCCATAATGGGGACGCGGTCGTGAGCGCGTTCGTGCGCAGCGTTCGTGACATCGCCGACGTGTCTCCGCGAGTACCGCTGACCGACACCGTACATAACCGTGCCCGACCCCGGGAAGAAGAGGAGGGGCTTCGCCCACATCGTCTGGGAGCCACGGAAGTCGTATCCGGTCTGGATGCCGCCGTAGACCGTCACGGTCGCCGTCTCGTCGTCCTCGTCGCTACCATCGCTCATCGCGGGGTCGACATCGGCAAGCGCATCGTGTTCGCGAATAGCGGCCTTCGTCGAGCCATCCGACTGGCTCATATCGAGTTCGCGGCGGAAGCCCGGGACGATGACGGTGAGTTTCGCGACGCCACCCCAGTCCCGCATATCCGCCCATCCGAACGCCTCGTCAGCGCCGTGTTTCTGGAGCGCCCCCATCAGTGGGAGGTAGGCCTCCTCGGGGTTGACGATCGAGTACGTGGAGGTCGCGATCTGCCAGCGGAACTTGACGGGGTAGCCGAGTGCTGCGAGGGCGAGGCGACGGCGGTCGATAATGTCCTGGTGATCGGTGACGTCAAGGAGACGGTCACTTGGCGCGTTCGCGACGAGCTCTTCGACGGACTGGCCGGTCGCAGCTTCGAGAAGATCGGCGTTGAGGCCGTCGACGTCACGAATCTCCTCAGGGTCGATCGTCTCGTCCGCTGGATCAACGAATTCGTTGACCGCGTGGAGTTCTCCGCTGCTGGCCTGCGGGAGCGCCTTGATGACGACCTTCAGGGAGCGGGACTCGTTTGCGTCCGTGTTGAGAAAGCGGCGACCAGTGGGCTCGATACCGTCCGGATAGTCGGCTGTTGTCGCGTCCGCGGGGGTGAGCCCGAGGAAGGGTAGTGTCTGCTCCTTCGCGATGAGTGATCGGACGTCGATGCTCTCGTCGACTGCGAAGTCACGGTCGCTCCGTGGCGCATCGCGGTGCTCTGAACTGGGCTGAGTTTCAGCTGACATCGTGAATGACCTCTAGGATTGAGTTCGACGTGGAGGGATTGTCGTCCGCCTAGTGTGCGCTGAGGGTCGTTTTCACCGCCCTCTACCACTCGATGGGAGGAAGAAATCCGCCTACGCCGTGCGGTGCTGTGCGGAGGACGGTGGGGGTTCGGTCGGTCGTGGAGCGCCTACGTCCGTTCGGGGTGGTGCTCGACGACCTCGTCGCGATCCAGAGACCGCCGGAGCACGGTACCATCTTCGAGAACGGCCGCATTCGGATTGCTGACGTCCATAATGCGGTTCTCGAGTGACTTCCGGTTTGCGAGGTTCGTCTTCCGGACGCTCCCCTTCGAAGCGTCCCAGCCTCGGAAGTGCGGGTGGTCGGCTGCCAGCTCGCGAACCGCGGCTTCGCTCTCACCTTCGATGAAGCACGCAAGCCGCGTCGCGCCTGCGCCGACGTCGGGGAATCGGACTCTGTAGTACATATTTGAATACGCCTCATCTACCGTAGGTGGAAAGAAACCGGGGTGAGAGGGCCGATCTCGGTCAGTAGGCGGTTCGATTTTTTGTAGGTAGGACGGCAAGCCGAGTCACCCGATGCTTCGATGTTCGCCGCAACTCGTGCAGCGTTGGTCAACCGAACCTGCTGGCGTCGTTGAGGAGGAGAGTTCGCCCCCGCAGTAGGGGCACTCGGCGTCTTCGTCGGGCGTGAGGGGAAGGCCGTCACGACTGACGTTGTCGGCCATAGCCTGCCGGTAGAGTGCGAACGCCTCGGCAAGGTTTCCTGCTGCCCACTCGTCCGTTGGGACGGCAAGACCTTCGCCGAGAGCGCCGTGCCAGAAGTAGATACGCTCATCAAAACCATAGAGATCGATAGTGAAGACGCGCCACTCAGCGGTTTCCGCGAGCAGAGTGATGTAGTCCTCGTGGAGTGCGTCGACGTGGCTGTCCGGGTCAAGCTGGGGGTGGTTTTCGGCGAACGCCGTAACCTCGTCTTCGTTAAGCGGGAGCGGGTGCTCGGTCAGCGCTGTGAAGGTCAGTGGTCTGGTGTCGGTCATACTGAGTTACCTCGTGGGTCACCTGCGATGGCCTGAGAGAAATTCGACGGAATGATGGGGAGTTCTCGTCGTCGGATTCGCACTCGGAACCACGTACGGGAAACCGCCGAGTTACGACCGGACGTCACGGATTCGAGCGGCGAGTTCTCGACGGCGAGTCACGAGTTCGTCTCTAAGCTGGTTTCGCTCGATGGTTTTCACTCTGAGTTCGCGGTGTAGATCCCGCAGCGACCGGCCGGCTGTCGGGGATGGGGAGGGAGCAGACCGATCGGACGCCTCCTCGCGGTCGGAGTCGGCTTCGTATTCGGGGATGTCGGCACCACGAGCGCGGAGTTCCTCGACAGCCTCCCAGAAGTCTTTCCCGGAAGGATACTCGCCGGCAGTTGTGACGATGCCCTCCTCGAGGGCGACAATCTGGAGGGCGTCGAGAACGATGAGTCCGTCCCGATAGATCCAGCCGTCTTCCATCTCGGCGAGGCGGGTCCCGGAGTCCGAGTTCGTCCAACAGGGGTTCCGTGATTTCGTGCCGTCACTACGAGTTTCCGTAATTGGCGAGTCGAGGCGGATTTCGGACGGTCGCGTCGTCTCGACCGCCCGGTAGACGTCTTCGATGTTGGTCGTGGATGCAGGCGGTGACCGTTGAGATGGAGGCGACGAGGGGGCCTCAGGCAACGCGTCCGTGGGCGGCTCTGAGACCTCAAATGAGGTATCCGCCTGTGGCTGTGGGGTCGTGAACACGTCGACAACGTCGTCGATGAACGCCTGCACCGGCTGCGTTTCGGTAGGCGTCCCGACGAGATGTTGGCCGGACATCGCGACGAAACGGGCGGAGTCGTAGACTTCGATAGAGGCGTCCGGAAAGGTGTCCTGGGTGGGAAGATCGTCGGCAACAGTCGTGACGTTATCGGGGAGCTGACCGCGGCAGAGGATGTGAACGCCGGTTCCAGACGGGGAGACGTCGGCGTACGAATCTGCAGTCTGCAAATGCTCGTGGACGACGGGGTGGATAGCACCAGTTCCCGGATCACGAGCATCGTCGTAGTCGACGACGACGAGGTCTTCGTCGGGGTACTTGTCACGGTTGCGGATGACGTACGCAAGCGCGAAACCGGCGGAGAGCTTCTCGACCCAGTCTTGGGCGGTCTCGAAGTCCGTCCAGACCGTGGGGTTCTGAGCATCGACATACCGCTTGGGCCAGTCCGGATAGGCATAGGGCGCTCGTGGGACCTTTCGGTCGTTGTCGGTTGGCTTCCAAGTCAACCACTGGTCGTGGTCACGGCAGTCAGCCGGATAGGTGGCCGTCTCAAGCGCAGGGGTCGGGGGACTCGTGAATGGCATAGTGGAGAGTAAGGGTCGGCTCTGTCGGTTCGCAGGACCGTATTCGCCGTTCTCGGAGGCAAGGGGCGACGAGAGTGTCTGCGCGTCTGCTGCCAGTAGCGCAGGACAAACCAGCAGATGACCAGATCATGGTCTACGGGCGCAACACTACTGTCTAGATCGTATTCTCTAATCAGACGGGTACCTAGGTTTGAGCCTGTTCTCAACGACTCGCTCGACATTTTGACGCTTAGTCTTGTCCTCTTCAATATTGACCCAACTCCACTCGGTCCACTCCCACATTCGCCCCTGTTCTGTCTCACGTTCCAACTTTGAATCGTCTTCAACGAGTTCCCGGATAGTTTTGCTCTCTTGCTTCAATCGGCAGTGGTGATCATATAATCGCTGATACACGTTCTTGGTTTCCCCTACGTACAATGGTTCTCCGGATATGCCATCATAGATAACATAGACTCCGGGATGCACAGTGCCCTCTACTGGCTCATCCTGCAGCTTATCAGCATATTCAAGAACGTCATCCGGGTGGAAGTCTTCGAGACCCATAGTCAAATTCCGTGGTTCTAACCAAATAAATACCATATATAGATCCATAGGCCAATGGATGCCAGTGTAGTAGAACCTGCTACTGGTGGGCACGACATATTGGTGATCGCCATCGGAGTCGGAACGCAGTGGCTCCGGGGGCAACACAGGGCGTCAACAGCCGTGTGGAGTAAATTTAAGGTATCGACAGGGGAGAGAGGCTGCCTAGGCTTGCCGGTCTTTGGTGGAGGTGCGAACGGCGCATTCGAGGGGCAGGTTAGATTTCGACCATCGGGTGACAGGTATCCTGAATGTCGTGGTAGCGGTTGCGAATCGTGACCACGCTCACGTTCGCGGCCTCCGCGAGTTCAGATTGCGTACACGAGTCACTGGAGGGCGAATCCGAGTGGTGCGTGGCGACGTAGAGAGCAGCGGCGGCGATCCCGACGGGATGCTTCCCGGAGTGGATGCCCGCCTCCATAACATCCTCGAGGAGTTCCGTCGTAAACCGCTTGGTCTCCTGGCTGAGATCGAGTTCCGAACAGAGGCGGGAGAGATAGTCCCGTGGATCGGGTGGAGGGACTTCGAGCTCGAGTTCACGGACGAGATACCGGTAGGTGCGCTTGATGCGGATTTTGTCGTTGAGTCGACTGACCTGCGTGAGGGCTTCGAGATCGTGTGGGAGACCGGCCTGCCGGATAGCGGCGTAGACGGCGGCAGTCGCGACGCCTTCGTAACTCCGACCCGGGAGGAGGTCCTGATCACTGGCTCGGCGGCAGATGACGGCGGCGATGTCGTGGTCGTCGTCCGGGAGATCGAGGGCGGCGGCCATACGCTGGATCTCTGAGAGCATGGCCTTGAGGCCGCGTTCCTTTGAGTTGCCGGTCCGGGACCGTTGCTGCCACGTGCGAAGGCGGGTTAGCTGCGCTTTCCGTTGTGAGGAGATGGTGTTTCCATAGGCGTCCTTGTTGCGCCAGTCGATCTCGGTACTGAGGCCAAAGTCGTGCTGGGTTGGTGTGAGCGGGCTGCCCGTGCGGGACTTCTGTTCACGTTCGTCCGCGGAGAAGGCCGTCCAGTCCGGCCCGTGGTCGATCGCATTCTCAGCGACGACGAGTCCACAATCAGCACACCGGGTTTCTCCATGAACGAGGTCGACGTGGAGATCGCCATCGCACTCGGGGCACTGATTCGTGCTTGCGTCACCCTGTACATTTTCATCGAACGTTCGCTCGTAGATGTCTCTACTCGCCATAGATTTTTCACCGCGTTTCGAGGATCGCGCCGTCGCGACAGACCTCTCACCCATCAGGGGGCCAAAAAATCACTCACGGTGCCTTCGACATAATTCTCCCCCTCTATCGAGAGCTGTGGAGACGCATCCGATGGTAGGTTGGGTGCCATAGGCACTAAGCCTGCAATAGGTTTTAGCGGCGTCTCTACCATCTGTCTGGTATGCCGTTCACCGCGAGTTGGGGGACGCTTCTCGACGAACTCGATGACCTCTCCGATGGCGCGACGCTCATCACGCCCTTGTCGCACAAGCGGTTTCGCATTACCGATGTTCAGGACCAGCGCGTCATCGTCGAGTTCGACAACGCCGACGAGAAGCGACCACTCCAGCGCGACCAGTTCGAAACGCTCTACCGACGGATTCAGGACGCCCACGATGGCTTCGAACTCGACCGACTGCCGCCCGACGCAGATCCGTATCCAGCAGTCTTGAGTCTCCATCCCCGCTTCGAGATTGACGAAGACGCCGGCGTCCTCGTCGAAAGCGACGGCCCAACGTCGACGCAAGTGGTCGACTCGGACCTGGATTCGGAACCCGTCGATCGAACCGAACCCGAAAGATTGGACGTGTACTCAGACGCGCTATTGCTCGTGGACGCGCTCGAACGATACGATGTCACCGATCTCCCCAACCTGGGGACGGAGACGTTGATCGACCTCTACACGCTTTGCTCGGACGTCCAGCGCAACGCCAACGAATTCCGGCAGGAGGTGGCCGACATAATCCTGGCCCGCCTCCATCACGACCGGCCGGTCACGGGACAGTACGGATCGGTCCAGCGCACCACGCGACGCAATCGCTCGCTCAAGGATGACGAGACGGTGCTGGCTGTCCTAGAAGAGGCCGGGATCGACCGCGAGCGGGTGATGGGCGTCGACCTCGAGAAAGTCGACGAGGCACTTGACGTCACAGAACTCACCGAATCCGACGTCTACGATATCGACGAACGCGAATACGTCCGAAAGGCCGAGATCGACGAGGAGGTGAAGGAATCACGGCTCCAGGGGCTCAAGGACCGCCTCGCTGCCGCAGACGACGAGGACGCAGACGAACTGCGGCGGGAGATCGAGGAACTCGAAGCCCGTATCGACGACCTCACGAGTTTTCGGACGGGCGCGGAGATAGAGCGGTAGCGCACCCCGCGTTCGCACCGGTCGCCAACGCTTACGGTCGATGCCGACGTACTGCTACCAATGAGTCACGAATGGGAAGACTGCGACCAGTCGATCAAGACGTTATACGGCTTCGGCTCCACGAGTGGGGACCGGATCCACCAGCGGTCGCGACGCCTTCGTGGCTGCTCCCACAATTAACAGTCGGCACACCGGTTTCGCCATGAACGTGGTCGACGTGGAGAACACCGTCGCACTCGGGGCACGTAGCGGTACTGGAAGCGACATCGTCGTCGATGGTCTCGGACGGCCCGGTTGTACACTTCGAGTCGGGTATCTTGCGAGTCTGAACACGGTTGCTATCGAGAGTGATGAATCGTTCTCGGTCGTGACATCCTCCTCGCCGTTTATGACGAGGCTTCCCGTACCGCAGGTGGGATATTTGCTGGTCTACGATACGGCCAGTTCTCTTGGTTTGAACGTCCCGCTCTCGCGGTCGAACAGGTGTACCGAGGGCTGTGCCACACAGCCGTTACTCCTATCCTCACCGTGAGGACTCGGAGTTATCTTCTGCCGCATATTCTCCGCCCCGTTGCAATCCGCGTTGGCTACCAACTCGCACGACAAGCAGACGTACAAGCCACGGTACGTGCGGTTCGACTTCGTGTCATCGCCACACGCCGAACACGTCTTCGAGGTGTCCCACTCGTTCTCCTTCAACACCTCAACACCGCGTATCTCGCCCTTGTAGTAGAGGTACTGGTAGATACGGTCGAACGCCCACGTGTGGAGTTTCTTGTTGCCAGTCTTGCCCCAGTCAGACTCTCGCACGTCTTCGGGCCAACTCACCGCGAGCGTTCCCACGTTCCGTTCGACACATTCCGTGATGATGGTGTCCGTAAGCGTGTGGTAGAAGTGTGTCTCGCGGTCAGCGAGTTTCCGACGTGCCCACATCGACTTCTCTGACGGACCGTTCTCACCCTCAGTATCGTACTCTGCTCGGGTGAAGTAGTGCTTGTCCTCTTTGAGCGCGTTCCCAGGGTACAGGACGTATTGGTCAGGGAAGGCGACGGTTGCGATGTTCGTGAGGCCGAGGTCAATGCCTGCCACGTCGTCGCCTACTGAGTCGTTGGCTTCGAGTTCGACTTTACAGACGAAGTGCAGTTCCCACTCGTCACCGTTCCAGACGGCGCGAACGTTCTGTACCGAGTTGACTTCTGAGAGGTCAACGTCCGGACGGGTCTGGTACTCACAGAGGATGAAGTCCGACCAATACTCCTTGAGGTTTGAGCCTTTCGAGAGTCGAACGCGGTTGTTCTCGGAATCGTGTTTGAAGCCGTCTTCCTTGAACGTGACCGTACTCTTGGGGCGTTCGTCGCCGTGTTTGCGGTAGCCGGGCGGATTCGCCTCGGGATCTTTCTGTCGCAGGTCGAACCATGACTGGAAAGCGTCGGAAAGTTCTTCGATGACTTTCTGACTGGATTGTGCGTTCAGATCTTTCCAGCACGACTGTTTCTTCATATAGGATTTCAGCACACCCTCGTCTGGGATCTTGCCAGTTGCGTCCCAGACGCGGTCTACCGTCCATCGTGCGACGTTCCAAATCTTCGAGGCGGAGTCTCCGAGCGAGTCAAGGCCATCGCAGACCTGTCGGTTGTTCTGGATGGAACCAACATAGGTCCGAGTGACCTCAATCGCCATACATAGCTTATGTAGGTAGCTTTACTTAATGAGTCGGATTAGCGTTGAATAGCCAGTTAGATCGTCGTCGGTGAGTTGTGGGGGAGTTGTCGGATTCACGCCCGTCGTAAACCACGGAGTTCTCTCCTTGAAGAAAATAGTGGGGGACGGAGAGGGATCGGTGATGACTCCCGCCACCTCACGTCGGGGGCGAAAAACAGGAACCGAGAGGTAAGACGGTGGACGCGGCTCTAAGATAGGGAGGACACCCCTGATACCGAGTGAAAATCACCATGCGCTCAGCGGGAAGTTGAGGACGAGGAGTCCGAGCGAAGGAAGGACTTGAGACTGGCGAGACGTCCACCTGAGTCGTCGGCTGTGGAGAGCTCGAGGTTGCCATCGTCGTCAGCGTGGGTGTCGGCGACATACTCAACGATCGCGACGAGCGTTTGGTCATCGAGGATGTCGACGAGCGTGTCAGTGTTGAGGGCACGGACTTGGACTTCGGCGTCGTTCTCGAGGGCGTCTTCGAGTTGGGAGTTACGGACGTGGATACGCCGAAGTTTCTTTGTTCTCTCATCGAGTTCGGCTTCGAGTTCGTCTATCCGCTCCTCTCGAGCTTCGAGTTCGGCTTCAAGACGGTCGATTTCTGCCTTGTAGAGTGATTCTGCGCCCTCGCCGCGTCGGGGAGAATCGCGGCCACGCGTCCGACCGCTGCTGTGGGATGACCCCAGGTCGGACGGTGATGAACTGCCCGTCGCCTGGGCGTCGGCGTCGCGGTCAGGAGTGTAGTCGGGGGCAGAGTCGGGAGCAGGCGACCAGTCGCTTGCCGATGGGGCGGCCTCCGACTTGTCCTCCTCGTACTCGGGGATGTGCGCGCCGCGAGCACGAAGCTCGTCGACGGCCTCCCAGAAGTCCTCCCCAGAGGGATAATCTCGTTCGTCAGTAATGATGCCTTCCTCAAGGGCGACGACTTGGAGAGCGTCGAGGCCGATGAGACCATCGCGGTACACCCAGCCTTCATCAAGCTGGGCGAGGCGCGTGCCAGACGAAGAGTTCGCCCAGGATGGATCCAGTGACTGCGTACCGTCAGCGCGCTCCTCAGTGACAGTCGAGCGGAGGCTGATGTCTCTCGGTCGGACGTGCTGGATGGCGTCAAAGACGTCCTGAATGTCGCTCGTGGTCTCGACGTCTTCGATGTCCTCGCGAGTGGTATCCGGTTCAAAGGCGACTTCGTCGGGGGTCGCTGCGGAGACGGTCGCATAGTCCTCGACGAGCCCATCAAGGAAGGTCCGGCAGTCGCGCGTCTCGGTGGGTGTACCGGCGATGTGTCTACCGGTCATCGTGATGAAACGCGCGGACTCGTAGACCTCGATCGACGCCCCGGGAAAGGCCTCGTGTTCGGAGAGGTCGTCAGAGATGGTCTTGACGCGCTCGGGGAGCTGACCGCGGCAGAGGATGTGAACACCTGTTCCAGACGGAGAGACATCGGCGTAGGAATCGGCGTCAGCAAGGTGATCATGGACGAGGGGATGGATTTCACCCGTGTCGGGGTCGCGGGTGTCGTCGTAGTCGATGACGACGAGGTCGGTCTCGAAGTCGTTGCGGTCGGGAATAACGTACGCAAGTTGGTGATGGGGGAGTTTATCCGCCCACTCTGCTGCGGTCTCGAAGTCCGTCCAGATGGTTGGGTCCTGCGCGGAGACGTACCGATCTGGCTGGTTTGAGTTGTGGTAGGGTGCGCGGGGAATCTTGCGGCCGTCATCGGCTTCCTTCCAGGTCAGCCATCGTGAGACCTTCATACGGTCCTCGGGATAGACGCCTGACTCGGTCGGTGGGGCGGGGAGATCGCTCGCCATGAGCAGTCAACTCGCCAGAATATATGCAGTTCTCTGACTTTAGTCCATGGGAGGGTGTAGCGAAGGGGAGATGATGCAGTGGTCAGGCCGCGTGCGTATCGTCGAGGAGGAGATCCGCAAGGAGGCGCGCGCCGACCTTGTCGAGCGTCTGGTTGCTCGAGGCGTCGTGAGGGTGGTGGATACAGGCCGGGCACCCCTCGTCACATCCGCAGTCGGCAACGCGAGTCCGTGCGAATTCGAGGGCATCCTCGAGATGCTGGAAGACGCTACGAGCGAGGCCGACGCCACCAGGATGGTCGTCGTAGAGAACAATCGTAGGGTGGCCGGTTGTGTCGAGACGCGAGATTGCGAGCCCGCGCATATCGCTGCGGTCGCAGAGGACGGTCGCTGGAAGGACGCCCAGCAGTGCGTTCGTGAGGGCGTAGAGGCTCCCCTCGAAGGACGGCGGTGTCGCGTCAGGGTCGTCGGCGTTGGGACGCTCCTCGGTGAAGGCATCCCGAATGGCGGGCGGGATGGTGATGACGAGACCATCCGAGGAGAGTTCGGTTTCCGGAAGGTTGGTCTCGATCGGAACAGGTCCATTCAAGCTCCCGGACTGGTGGGTGTAGTAGCTGACGACGGTTTCGCTGACGGTCAACTCGGTGAGCTGGACGGCGGGGAGTGCTGTGTCGGCGCTCGCGGCACCGCCATCGGTCGCGACCTTGGGGTCGGCTGTGCCGGGGAGGCCGCGTGTCTCGTCGGCGTCTTGGAGCGTGAGCGTGCGGTCTGTGACCGCACTGGTCGTGTAGGTCGCGTTTGTAGGCTCGACCCACGCGATTGGCGAGGCAGAATCGGATGCTCCCGGCGGGGTTTCCGGATCGAGATCGACGTCGATGACGCGGTACCGCTGGCCTTGATGGAAGTAGATCGCGCCGGGGTGGGCATTGCGAAGGCCGGAGGCGAGTGGAAGTTCACCGAGGACGTCGAGATCGTTACTCGCGGGAATGTCCGGGAAGGACTGGTTGTCCGGTATCACAACGATACGGAGCGAGCGCGAGTTGATCGACCGGAGGGAAACGTGCTGGCTCGGCGGCGGTCCCCCGTTGGGGACGTACGTCCACGTGACATCCGTCGAGGTGAGCGAGCGGTCGAGGATGCCGGCGTCGGTAAGTGCTGAGACGTACTTCGGGAGATCATCGCCAAACCAAGTGTTGTCGTCGGTGGTAAGGGGGGCTTCGGCGGCGGCTGCCGGGAGGTGTTCGGTAACGACACGTGGGTTTTGGGGGTTGCATTCAACGGATTCGACGCTGCCGTCAAGGAGATCGTCCGGGTGGTCGAGTGCGTACTGGTCGAGAGGATCGGCGCCGCCGACGAGGCCGACGATGCTCGGGTCGGTCCCCCGGCCGGCGCGGCCGGCTTGCTGGAAGAGCTCCATCCGTGTTCCCGGGTAGCCGTCGACGAGGACGGCGTCGAGGTTCCCGATGTTGACGCCGACCTCAAGGGCGTTCGTACTCCAGACGACGCGGATGTCGCCGGAGTGCAACCCGGCTTCAAGTTCTTCTCGCCGCTCGTCCGAGAGGGCGGCCTGATAGGCGGCCACGTCGTCGGCGAGGCCAGGGTAGCCGTCACGCTGGAGGCGGCGAGCGGTGACCTGAGCGTACTGTTCGGCCGCTTGTCGACTCCGCGTGAAGACGATCGTCTGGAGACCGCGTTCGACGAGCGCAGCTGCGAGGCGTGCGGTCGTCCGGTGTGTCGATCGCGCTTGTCCCTGCTGGCCGCGTGGCGGCTGCCAGAAGAGCCAGTGGGTCGAGCCGCCGGCGCTCGTGTCCTGGTCGACAACGTGGACGTCGGCTGGGTCGACGCCGGTCAGCTGGACAGTGTGTTGGCGAGGATTGTCGATGGTGGCTGAGCAGGCGACGATCGTCGGGTCAGCGTCGAAGGTCTTCGCGAGCCGGCGGAGTCGTCGAAGGACGACGCCGACGTGACTACCAAAGACGCCGCGGTACTGGTGTTGTTCGTCGATGACGATTAGGTCCAGGTTGGAGAGAAACCAGCCCCAGAGTTTGTGGGCAAATGGGAGGATGGAGTAGTTGATCATATCAGGCGTCGTCGCGAGAACGTGCGGTTGCCGCTCGCGGACGCGGCGTTTCTGGTGTCGAGAGAGCCCGCCCGTGTAGCGGCCTGCGTCAAGACTGGGGTCGACGTTCTGGAGGAAGTCGTAGAGATCGTCGGCTTGGTTGTTGATGAGAGCGCGTGTCGGCGCGATATAGAGAGTGCGGGCGTCGTCGACGAGGGCGCGCTCGGCGGCGAGAATCGAATACGGGAGTGATTTCCCCGACCCGGTCGGGGTCGCGAGGGTGACGTGTTTGCGGAGTCGAGCGTGCCGAATCGCTTCCGCCTGATGGTCATAGACTTGATCGATGCCCTTCTCGTGGATCGCGTCCGAGAGCTCCGGGCGCAGGGGGACGTCCGTAGTCTGCGCGGACTGCCCTGTCATCACTCGGTGATTCACGAGCCTTCCGCCGACGGTGGCCTCGTTCTCGGCGAGCCAGTCGACAGTATCGCGAATCGAGGGGCGCTTGCCGGCCGATCCATCGAAGGCGCGTGTCCCTGTTTTGAACTCTACGTGCTGGGAGACTGCCGCGTCGGTGCTCGGCTTGGAGCGACTCTTCGAGCCGGCACGCGATACGTTCGACTCTGACCGTGGTGACTTCTTTGTCATAACGTCCTTCACCTCCAGTGGAGGGAGAGAAATGCCGTGCGGGGATGCCGGAGATCAGTGATGGTTCTTCGGATGACGATGCCTCGACGAGCGGAGCGAGATGTTCTCGAGGCCGACTACGGAGTAGCCTCAACGAGTGCACTTGTCCCGTCGTCCGCCGGCGTCGAGCGACGTGCGCGCACGGCCGTCGGGGGAAGGAGTTCGAACGCGATATGGCGGAACTGCACGAGTCCGCACGACTCGTTCGGGCAGACGATAACGTTGGCGTCGGCGTCAATCGCGCTGCCGGGGACGGCGGGAGCGTCCTCAGGGAGGATGCTGTCCTCACCAGGGTCGCGATCGTCGTCGTAGAGGGCGAGATCGGTGTAGTAGTAGACCCCCTTGTGCTCGCAACGGGGGCAACTGTACGCGAGGATCTGACCAGCGGGGGCAGCAGCAGAGGGTTTCACGGGCAATCAATCGAAAGTGCGTTGCCCGGACGTTTAACCTCAAGGGTGCAGTCGGGGCAGGGCGGTACGAGTGTGGGGGTCAGGGATCGACTTCCCAGTACTGGATGGCGAGGCGGCCGTTGCCGAGATCGTCGACGTCGTAGGCGACGTCGTCGGGGATGTTGAGGTCGACGATGGCTTCACCCTCGACGAGTTGGGAATCATCGAGGCCAGTCTGTTCGGCGCTCGTTTCGAGTTCAGGATCGAGTGGTGGAGTCGAATCGGACGTCATGGATTCTGGAGACATCATTGACTTCCTCCACGGCGGTCATGCCGTGGAATCCTCCGCGTGAGTGAATCAGGCCGTGCCTGGGTCACCGGAGGGAAATTTCCCCTGACGGGTGTGGTTTGCGGGTTCCTCTTTGGTCGAGTGATCACGCTGTCGCCAGCAGTGATCGTCCCACTCGAAGCACGCAACTGCGTCTCCCAGCCTGTTCTGACCGGGAGCCGCGGGCCGAGCCATCGACCCACCTTGATTCAAATCACGATACTCTACTGCGGTTTCAGTGACGAGGAAATTCATACTTCCCGCTACATCTGCGTGCGCTTCCACGCCGCACGTTCGACACTGCAAGAGATCACCGCTTCGATGAACGTTCTCAGCTCCACAGTGAGGACACCGCGAGGATGTGTTTGCCTCGGACTTTTCGCGCACCATAATCCCGTACTCAGCCTCTACGACCTCGTGTAACCGGCGACGGAATCGCCCATGTGCCCAAAACAAGTGATTTTTCTCGTTCACCCGCGCCGACCAGTGCGTTTTGAGGACATCTGAGAGATCGCCGACAATCAACTCGGTAACATTATGTTCTGCCAACCACTCCGCGAGGTGCTGGATGAGCGCATCCATCGCGTGATCGCGTTTCACGCTACGCTTCCGGTACACTTCCCGAATACGCTTGCTTGAGTACCGGCCATCGGGGAGCATAGCTTGTAGACGACTGATTTCTCGGGTGTATGCGTGGAAGTCTTCGAAGCATGGGCGCCCGTGGAACAAGCAGTGGTCACCTCGACTCGTCGTACAGGCAGCGAGGTTGTTCGCACCGATGTCCACCGCTGCCACCACGTCCTCGCCGTCCGTAGTGGCCAGTAAGTGGGAGTGAGTAGAGGTCCGTCTCGATGGTGTATGCGTGTCATTGCCAACGGACTGATGTGCGGTGAACGATTCGGTTTCACGGTCGTAGACGAGTTCAAGACGGCCCTGCTTGCCCTCCCAGTGCGGGCGGCCACGAACTTCGAGTGTGAGTTTTTCGTGGTATCCGATGCCGTACTTCTCCTTTAGCTCCTTTCCCAGTGGAATTCGCAGTCGCGAACGCTTGCCTAGCGAAAGCGTATATGTATCGTTGCGGAGGAGCGTATGGAGCGTTCGGACGCCGTCCTCCTTCCAGTATCCCGGTAGGCCGGGACGGTCTGTCACGCTGTCATCCTCCGGGTTACGGTATTTTTTCAAGAGTTCGAAGAAGCCGTCCCACGTCTGCCAATTCTTCTGGACAAGTTGCTGGGGGATGCTTGAGGAGAGTTGCTGAATGTACTTCTGACGGTATTCTTCTTGGGTAGCGGTCTTCTTGACGGCCTGTTTAAGCTGCGAGACAGTTGCGTTGCCCTCTGATTCTTTCCTATTGAGGAAGGCTTGACGGCGAGCATACTGGACTTGGTTCCAGCACGCGGTGGACGCGTCCAACAGCTCAATGAGTGCAAGCTTGTCCCTACGGGAGTGAGGACAGACATCGAATGTATTGACGCGTCTCATCCTTCTAAACCATCACACGGTGGTGTGTTAAAGACTGCTGTGCAGGTGGCACAGGACTCATAAACCGGCTGAAGAGGGTAGATGGTTTGGGTGAGCCTATCGATCTCAGTCACTTTGAATCCGGGGGGCGAGCATCTGGGTGACAGTGGCGGCGCCGTCGGCGTACTCGTAGTTGAACTTCGCGGGGAAGTCCTCGCCGAGGAGGATTTCGACTTCGGCGTCCTTCGGGATCGCCTTGTTGAGATCCTTGAGGTAGTCCAGCGAGAAGAGCGAGTCGGCAGCGCCGACCTCCAGATCGATGAGGTCGTCGCGACTGAGTTCGAGGTCGACATCGTCGGTATCGCCTTCGGCGTGGACGCGGAAGGCCTCGTCGTCGGGATCAACGATGAGTTCGACGTGGTCGGAGACCATATCGGCGGCCCGAACAGCACGGTCGATGTCGCGACCTTCGAGGACGACGCGTGCTGGGAGGTCGAGGTCGGGGATGTCGGGCTCTTGGCGGATCGTGTCGGGGTCGAGGAGTGCGAGCGTGTACTCGAGACCGCCGAACTCAATGAGGAGCTTGCGGGTCTCCGGGTCGAGCGACATCTGGATGAGGTCGTCGTTATCAGCCATACCGACGACGTCGGCGAGCTTGGTGAGGTCGACGCCGAGGACGCCACCATCGGCTTGGTAAGACTCGAAGGCGGTTTCGGTGATGTTCGTCTCGTCCATCGCGACGTTCGCGGGATCGACAGCGGCGAGGCGAAGGCCAAGATCGTTCAGGTGGACACGGGATTCGTCGACGAGGACGCTAAGCGTGGTGATCGTCTGGTCGAGGCGGTCAGCCGCGATGATCGCCGAGAACGCCTGGGGTGGGCGGGAGTCGGACGGCGACTCCTCATCGCTGCCGTCACTATCGGTCTCTGCGTCATCTGCTTTCTCGACTTCCGTCCCGTCAGCGTCGGGGGCTTCGGCCTCCGTGTCAGAGGCGTCAACCTCAGTATCGGCCTCGACGTCGATGTCGGGCTCTTCATTTGGGTCGGTGTCGGTACCGTTGGGTGATTCGGGTGTGGATTCTGCCATAGGTGTGATGGATTGTGATCGTTGGGATCGTCGTGATTGTCGGTAGACGCGAGTAGACTGTTCTCGAGGGTGGTGTGGGACGTCTCACTCGAGCTTACATCTCTCGTGGAGTGCGAAAAACGGCCGTACTGGACGGACCTGTGAGTCCTTGGTGGAGGCATCGTAGTCTCGACGGTCAGTCCAAGTGGAGGGTCGTCCAGAGATCGAACGCGGCGTCCTTGTAGAGGACAGTCTCGCAGTCCGCGCACTGATACTCGACGGCGCCGAGCCGGTCACCTCCGCCGAGCCGCGTGACTTTGCCGCCACGATGCCGCGCAATTTCCGTCCCGATGAAGGAGGACACGATCAGTCTCGATCCACAGTGCGGGCACGGCTGCCCCGGCTTCCAGTCCGGACGGCGACTCGTATGCACGTGATGAGCAATGCCATTCGAGCTCGGCGAAGTGACGGCGTACGGTTTGTACTCCGCGAGGGGATCGTACTCCTCATCGGCGAGCACGGAATCATCCGAGTGCTGGTTCGGAGACTGTCCGTCACGATTGTCGGTCATAGGAAATCCCTCACTCTCGGCAGGGGAGAACAAACTACTGCCTGTCCGATACGCGAGCGGACGGCTCTAGAGGTTTAGAGGTACTCGACGGAGGTTGAGTAGTCCACGATCGATTCTTTTTCGTCGACAGATGCGAGGGACTGCGCTTCGTCGATGAGCCAGTTGTTCGGGGCGTCGACAGCCGCTTCTACATCGTGACCGAGCTCGGGGTGGGGTCGGGAGCGTATGCGAAAAAATCTTGCCGGGGAGAAACCCCACCGAAGCGTGAATATGGAAGTGCGTGAGACGAGTCGAACGACGGAGGGAGAGACAGCGTCAGCGGGGAGTGCGCCGCCCTACTCGTCGTCCTCTCCTTCGTTGATCTCGCCGGCCTCGAGGTCGTCGAGAGCGTTGCTGACCATCGCCTCGTAGGCATCGAGATCAGGGTCGTAGAGGTCGACCGCCATCGCATCGTAGTTGCGCTCGTCGTCGTTCTCGGTGGGGTCGTCGGGGTCGAACGCCTCGAGCCGTGCCTTCGTCTGCTCGGCGGTTTCCGCGACCCACGCGTCCCGAGCCTCACCGTCGACGATGCTGATCGACTCGGGGCGGATGGAGACGTTGATGTCACCGTCGTCGGTCTCGTAGGTGCGCGCCTTGCCGACCACTGCGACGTACGCCGGGGCTTCCGCGTTCCGCAGGACGCTGGCGGCCTCGGGCTGGTACTGCCCAGCATAGGCGAAGAACGTCCCGGTCGGGCCCACGATGCGGGCCTGCCAGTACTCGGAGTCGTTGCCGACGTCCGTCGTCTCGGTCAGCGTTCCGACCACGAAGACACGATTGGCCTTCTCACCCGACGGCAGCAGCGAGTACACGGGCGCACGGTCTTCGTCGGATTCGGTGAAGGTGCTTGTTGCGTTGTTGAACTCCTCGGCGAAGACGCGCTTGGCGACCTCGCGGTCACCATTCGCTGCGCTGCCGGGCGAGACAGCGTCTTCGGAGAAAGTGTTGCCCGCCTCACAGTCGTTGACCACGAGGTAGTTGCCGATGACCGGCCCTGAGACCGTGTAGGAATGTCCGAGGATCTCCTCCTCGACGGCGTCGGCGACGACGCTCGTGTCGAGAGCATCCATCGCCATCTGCTTGGCCTCCTCGATGGTGATGCCAGTAAGATCCTCGGTGGCTTCCTGGTTGAAGAGGACGTCGTAGGCCGTCTGACCGTCGTCGAGGACCGCCTTCACGCGGAGATCGAACTCGCCGTCGACCTCGCCGTGTTCGGAGCAGCGCCCGTTCTGGAGAACGCGCGTGCAGTCCTCGGCGGGACATCGCTTGACGAGGCCGCTTCCGGGCTGGACAGCCACGACTGCGCCAGCGGCCTCGACATCGGTCAAGCCGACTTCGAGGTCGTCAGCGTCCTCGTCGTCGACGGGAACGATGTCGGACGCGGAGTTGACCTGGACGCTGAGTCGGTCCTGATATTCGTCGGAGACGACGTTCTCGAACCGGTACACGCCATCTTCCTCGATGGTCGGTGCGTCGGCGGACTCCCACACGGTCACCTTGATGGTGCCGGTCTCGTCACCGATGAGGCCGACTTGAGCGATGGAGTCGACATCGTTGTCCCAGAGCTGGACGACCTTCGCCGTGACCGAGAGCCACTCGTTCGGGCCCTCAACGGTCGCAATCTCGCGATCGTCGGCCGGACCGTTGGAACCGCTCTGACCGTCTAGATCGTCGTACTCGAGTCCGTACGCGTCGAGGAAGTAGTTCCGCGTTGTGCGGACGGCCTCGTCCTTCGGGACGCGGTACTCGTCGACGAGCATCGAGAATCGCTCGGCGATCTCCGCTTCGTCCACGTCGACTTCGTCCGGGAATTGGTCAGCGAGCTCTGCCGCTTCGTCGGGGATGGAATTAGCTACTGCCATCGTTGGTCACTCCGATTCGCATTCTGGAATCGGCTGGTGGGACGTCTCGAGTCAGGCCGACGCCCTGCGCGCCTTCCTGCTCACGCCCCTGCACCCAATTCGGGGGAAATAAACCGCCGTTGCGACGAGAACGCGGGTGGTGGGTGTCGCCACGCACGCCGGGCTTCGGCTCGGCGTCTGCATAGTCGTGATTTCCCCTTCACCCCCCGCGGGGGGATAAACTGCGTGCGGAGCGTTCGGTGGTCGGTCAGAGACGATGCTCGGCCAGCCTCCGGCGAGCGGTGCGGACCGTCGAGGCGAGACGGGCGACGATTCTTGTCCTCCAACTGCGTCTGTTGGTAGGGGCGGCGGTGCCGTCACCTGTCTGCCGCGCATCGGCGTCGAGGATATCTGGGTCATCGGGGTCAGGGTCGGCGAGGTCGGATGTGGACGACCACTCGTGGTCGTCAAGGCTGGGAATCGCGGCCGCGACCTCAGCATCGGTTGCACCCGTTGGAACGCCCACTGCCGAGTCGGGGGCAGAGTCGGGATCGGCTAGGTCAGGGTCGGCCGGGTCGGCGGGGTCGTACTTCCGGCGGACGACAGCAGAGGCGTCCTCGAGAGGAACACTCCAGCTGGCGAGGAACTCGAGATCCTCGACGACCGCATCACGTGTCGGCGGCGTCTCAGTCGTCCGAGCGAGGTGGGTGACGAGGTACTCCGCCACTCCCTCGCGGGACGTGGTGAGGTACTGCCGGGTGGCTGTCTGTGCGCGATCGACAGATAGGCCGTAGTCCGCGACGAGTCGCTGCATATGCTCGTCGACGATGTCTTTGGACGCGACGCCAGCCGGAAGGTCGTTCATCAGCTCGTTGACCGCCCGTTCGATGCGAAGCGTCCGTTCGGTCATCGGTCTTCACCTGCCTTCCCAGGCCACCAGTCGTCGTCCTCGATCATCGGTGGCTCGTAGAGCCCCGGTTCGCGGGGTCGCCGACGGAAGTCGGACAGCTGTGCTTGCCACGGACGCGATCGCTCACAGGGAGATGCTGCGCTGGACATCTGTAAAGTCACCTCACCCCCTGTGGGGAGGGACAAACTCACGTCGGTCGCCACAGGTGGTTGCGTCGCCGAGCGCCCCCACGGGCCACGCGGTGCGGTCGAGGTTGTGGCTGCGCGCGCAGCGACGCTCGCGTCGCGAGCACGGAGCGGTGGGCGGGGCGGTGGGTAGTGGGTGCCGGGAGCCACACACCAACCAGCCGGCTACGACGCCTGCCTGAGGGCCGCTCGCGGCACACGCAAAAAAGAGGCCGAGCGATGGCCTACTCGTCGTCCCGCCGTCCGAGCGTGACCTCGATCGCCCGGTCCATATCGATGTGGTTGATCCACGCGTGCTGGTCGCTATCGGCTGACCACGGGGCAATTGTCGGATCGTCCGACTGCCGCTTCCGCCGCGTCATCGGGCCGTCACCCCGGTCGAGGATGGTGATGTCCGTGTCGCCGACGACCGCCAGGGTCGCCTCTCCCTTGTAGGCGTTCACACGCACCCGCTCCGCGCGAATCCGGTCGCCCACCGCGAGCGTCGGCTTGTCACCTGCCGCAAACCAGACCGTGAACTTCGCCGTGTCGCCCGCTTCGTCTTGCACCAGTCCCACCTGGTACTGCGACCGGTGCTTCGGCGTCCACAGCGTGGTCACCTCCGCTTCGACCGTCGTCTCCCACTGCTCGTAGGGATCGATCGACCCGATGGGCTGCTTGACCTCGGACATCCGCTCGAGCGTCTTCTTGACGGCGATCGTCGCGTTCATCACGTCCGACCCTTCCTGAACGTGCCGGGCGATGCACTTCCCGAACGTCGCTCTGGACATCGCTGCTTCGCCTTGGAAGTGCTCGGCCAGCCGCGCCGCGCCCTTGTTCACCTGGGCGAGCGTCTCCTGGTCGAGTGACGCCCGCGGGTCAGGGCCGTCACTCACGGATGTTGTCGTAACCGGCTCGTCGTCCGCCGGATCGACACGTCTGACGCCGACCGTCTCTGCCGGCTGGCCCTCCCACGGGTCGTCGCTCTCTGAGACCGACCGCCGAATCGGCTGCCGCGTCCGCATATCTTCGCGCGACCGCACCGCCCGGTCGATACCAGCGACCTCTGCCGCGATCGCCTTCGCGCGGTTCCGCTCATCGGCCTCGAACTCCCCGCGCATTCGCTCCTCGGCCTCAAGCGTGTAGCGCTCCGGGGATACTTCCGCGAACGGCGCTTGCAGGTCGCGCCGGGGCTCCGGAACGTCCATCTCCGCGAGCGCCTGCTCCCAGTAGGCCCCGGTGGAGACGCCGCGCACCAGCTCGCCAACATCGCCCTCAACGACGTCGCCCAACTGCTGGCCTTGCGTCACCGCCTGGACGTCCGCGTAGGTGCCGCCCGCACGGCCGGCCATCTCGCGCCTGTGGGGGAGCCCCGTCTCGTCAGCCTCATCGTCCTCGTCTGACGCCTCGTGCTTGGAGGCAGCTGCCCGGTACTGCGCGTCCATCCGCGCTGAGCGTTCACGCGCGTAGTTTCCGGGGACGAGTTCCTGACCTTGGCTGTCTTCGACCGGTTCGTCGTTCGGGGTCGGGGGCCGCTTGTCGATGTCCACACCGACCACGTTATCGCCGTTCTCCAGATGGGGACTGCTGTAGAGCAGATCCATCTCGAGTTCGTCGTACTTGTCAGGCTGTCCAACCGCCGATGGGCTTTTTTGCCCTGAGTTGAAACTAGACATTGCTGTTTCACGGGGAGTGATCCCCTGTCGGGCGCGCCTTCATCGCGCCCGTCTTCTGACCGCCGACCGCCAGGTGTCTCTGACACCCTGTACCTGCCTCGGGGTAGAGAAACCCACGCGGCCACCCACCGGGCAGCCACGTGCGTCGGCTGGCCGACCCTCCCTACCGCGGGGCGGGGGACGCCTGCCGTCTGACCCTTGAGGAAACTACACCCAGAACTTGGAGCGCAGGCCCGGCGCCAGCGAGGATGCCCGCAGGTGGGCCGTCGGCGCCGCGAGCGAAGCGAGCAAGCCAGCGGCCCCGCCGAGGAGCACCGCAGCAAGCCTGGCCGGTGTGTCTTGTTGGTTCCGTCTCGGCGTAGCCGAGATGGCGACGGGGGAATCAGCGCCCAGCGGAAGGGGCCCGCGCCGCGGCTGTTGCGGCGCGGGAAGGAATCCGCAGGCGCATGATCCCCCGTCGACAGTACACGGGCAAACCGACAGAGCCTGCGCAGGCAAACCGCGCCGGGCGGTTCGGCGCGGGCACACTGCGCGGCGACTGAGGGCAAACCGTGTACCGGGACCTTCAAGACACACGCGCTCCCTCGCGATCAAACCGTCAGGTTTGTGGGAAATCTTCGCCAGAGCGTCGGTCGGAGTGGCACGCCCAGCGTGGGAGAAGGGACCCGCGCCGCCGCAGGTGGCGCGGGAAGTGATCTCCCCGCGGGTGTGCCACGGAGTCCGCGCGCGGCGAAGAAGACTGGAGGGAGGTGGGCGGTGCAGGTACGCCGTAGTGCTCGCCAGCCCGCGCCCGGAATCGCCAGCGTCCGCGGTGAGGCGCGTGGAAGCGGTGAAAGGGACCCGCGCTCCGCGCGGGTAAGGTTCGCCGATTCCGCGTGACTCACCGTGGTAAGCAAGACTCCCGAAGGGTAAATCTGTTCGATTTGCCCGAGCGCGGGTTACGAGGCAAACGGCGTATTCGTTTCGGGGAGGGTCCACCCTGCGACAGCTGGCCTATCGACTGCCGTCCACCACGCCCGGAACGCGGTGGCGACAGCGCACGCTCGGCCACCGGGCCCACGCCCTCGCGCTCCATCGACAGCCCCACAGCGTCCCGCGACAGCGCGACCCCCACGTCCTTGAGTACGGGCAACAGTCCCCTCGCGACGTCGACATCCCCGACCCCCCACGTCGAGAGCAGACCGCAGAGCGAGAGCCGCGATGCGCGGCACGTCCCCCAGGCCACTCGAGACGCACGTCCCAGACATCCCACGCGACAGCCAGCCGGCCCCAGTGTGGGCACCACCGCGACACGACCGCCACCTCTGTACGCACTCTCACACCCCCGACCCGACACGTTCGACGCGTGCTCGCTGCCCGCACCTCGAAACTACGCACCCGCCGACCACCGCGCTGCGACGACTCGCGATCCCCCCACGATACACACCGTCAATCCTCCCCTCTTCGACCACCGAGTTCTCCACAGTCTGATACACACCAGACATCCGTCCCCGACGACCGCCCAGGGGGCCAGCCTGTACCCGCTGCCAGGGTACCCGCTCGCCGGAACACACCGGTACCCCCCTTTCACACGAATCTGCCCCCTCTATACTAGTGGGAAAGGGGGTGTTCCAGTTTCTCGATAGCCGGGGATAATCGCTAGACTGCGTAGCGTTCCAGTTTCGAGAGTGCGGAGAGCCGCTCGAAGGGTGTTCTGAGCACGGAGTTGACTATAGGTCCGAAATCGCAAGACAGGGCGGCGTTCCAGTTTATCGAGATGCTGGTGTGTGGTGGTGCGTAGATGTGTCCAGGTTTCCGGCGAAAACCGCAAAACTGCACGGTGTTCCAGTTTGCAAAAGGATCCGGTCTTTGCGGGAGTGTATGCTAATGATTGGCGTTCCAGTTTACCATCCCGACGCTGTATGGTGATTTTGTGAGTCCTCAGAGGTTCGCGTTCCGATTTACCGTTCCAGTTTTGTATTACCGTGCTGTCCGGTGGTTTCTCCAAAATATGCAATTCAGTAATAGTTCCAGAGAATCAAGGATTAAGGGACACCGTCAGATGGGGTACTATCGAAAAATATCAGTTTGAGTTCATAGTATTAGACGGGAGATCGAGGCGGTAGACTGAGAGAGAAAATCAAGAGGCTACTCGCGCCACTCGAGGTGCGTATAGCACCGCGTAGGCGACCCGTCGATCCGCCGGCGTTTCCGTTCGACCGAGACGCCGAACAGCGCCGCACCCCAGATTTGGAGGAACCGTTTGAACGTCACACTCGAACCTCGGTCAGGGAGAGACTCGAATCCCCAGTCGGTGACGGTGTCGACGTATTCGTCATAGGTTTCCGAACTCGGAAGCGCTCCGTCGGGGTCGGACGTGAGCTGGTTCGCAATAAACGCCGCACCACCTGCCGACTGCTCGGGCGCTGCTTCCGTCAAGAACGACGTGTCTTCTTCTGTGGGATCAACCATCTTCACACCCAATATAACGGTTCGAGTGCTGTCTTCGTTTCCACCAGACGTTGAGACGATATTGAATCCCTCTTCGAGGGCACTGATGACGTTGCGATCGATGTCGAAGAGATCTCCGTCGATACCGGTGTCCGTGTCGAACGCATCGAAGAGGGAATCGATCGTTTCTGCGAACTCGTCCTCTGATTCTGGTGGGACGAGGTTGTGCGTGCTCGCGAATTCCTGACAACGGTCGAAGGCGATATCTACGTCCACGACGTTGTTCGGTGCAGGACGGAGGTAAGCCGCGATGAACGCGGCGGTAGCTGCTTTCCCCTCATCCTGGAGTGGTTCGGAAGTATCGTCTGTCTCTCCCTCCTCGGACTGCGTTGTGTCAGTATCATCACCGTCAAGCTCTTCGTCCTTGTTGTCAGATGGCTCGGGAGTGGATTCGCCTGGTGCCTCGTCCGTCGATGATGACGCGCCAGTGTCTTCCTCATCCACTTCAGAGTCTTGCGCTTCGTCGGTCGAGACTTCGTCTTCGTGAGTCCACTCGGGTGCCGTTCCGGGGTCAGCGGACGCCGGCTTGAGTTTGTCCGTCTGAATCGCTTCGATGAGGTCCTCGACGGGCCGAAGCGTCCCCATTTCCTCGTCGTCCGAGGTCCGATGATCGAACCAGGCGATACGTGCCTGTGCATCGTCGCCGGCGCGGGGCGGCTCGTATCGGACGAGGATGGCATATGCGGTTTCCGGGTAGTCCGGGTGCCGGAATTCGATGTCGGGTACGAATGGCTTGTTGACGCGGACCCAATCCTCACGGAACCGCTCTTCCGTCTCGTACTTGTACGTCTGTTCGCTACCCGGAGTCTCGACGATATAGCGAGCTGATTCGTTTGCACTTCTCGGGGGACATGTCGCCCGGTACGGGATGCTCGAGGGAGTGAGGTTCTGGAAGTCACCGGGAGCGATACGGAGGTGTATATCCTCGTCATCGGGATGGCCGATGTCGTCGGCGGTCGGGGCGACGAGGAGGCAGTCGTCCGAGTCGGGGTCCGGGTTGCGAACCCAGATCGACGCGCCGGCGCTCTCTGTGTCCGATCGGGGGACGACAGCGGTGACACCGCCGTCGCGGGCGCCGCCGTCGAATTCGATTGGCGTGTTCGATTGCGAGTAGAACCGGCGACCCGACCACTGAGTGTTCATCGGATCACGGAGGATGTTCGATAATGCGGTGGCAGGTCCAAGGTCGGGGGCCCCCGCGTCTTCGTCCCACGGCGTTTCGGCGACGAAGATGGGGAGGCGACATTCGCCACTCTTCGTAGTAGTGTTAAGCGCCTTCTTGAGGTTACGGAGTTTCTTCGTGGGGTGTCGACGTGGGTCGGTCTCCTCTTCGACTGTGCATGAGATGATGTCGTCAGCGAAGCACTCCGTAGGCTCGCTGGCGAAGACTGTGAGGACGGCGTCCGGGATGTCCCCGGTGTCTTGGTCGATGATCCGGCCACTGACTCGGGTGGGGACTGCGTCTTCGAGTGCCGTCATAGCGTCTCGAAGGCCGGTATCGTGAGTATCGGTCCCAGCGGTTGCGACCCAGCCAGTCGAAAAGACGTTTTCGAGAAGGAGACGAGCACCCTCGGGAGTCAACCGAATGGCGTAGCCCTCGTCGCCGGGGACGTCGTCACGGTGCTTCGCGAGTTCGATCTCGAAGATACCGTCTGTTTCCGGGATGGGAGTGTCGCCAGCGACGCCCCGATGGGTCATAATGGTGCCTAACGCCTCGATCTCATCGGCGCACGCCTTGAGCGAGGGGAGGGCATCGCGGCGACGATTACGTTCTCCCTCGTTGAGGCCCTCTGTGGCGAGGACTTTCTCGACTTCGAGGCGAAGCCGGCGGTACATCTCGTCAAGGCGCACCCAGCGGTACGTTCCGGATCGTGGTTCCTCCCCATCGAACGGGTCGATCCCAACAGAATTGCTCTCACTGGTCCGGCGGCGTTCGATCGCCGCGGACACACTCTCGTTATCCACAGTGGCGCTTTGCTGTTCGGGAGACGATTTGTCTGCTGGCGCAGTTTCGGACTCCGTGTCGAGACGATCACGAACCGCAGTCGGTGGCCAGTTCCCGGTATCCCGTGCGAAATCGATGAGTTCCTGAATCCGGGCCACTTCATCCTCGGTGAGGATACCTTGGTTAAGGAGAGTCGCGACGCGGCTGTTGAGCGCACGAGCCTGGATGGATTCCTCGTCTTTCCGGTACGTCGGGAGGTCGGTGTGAATCGCCCATTCCTCTGGGGAAAGCGACTTCCCCTTCTCGAGGAGGTTGGTAAGCTCCTCCCACTCGTCAGTCGTCATACTTCCCTTCAGGACGTGATGAAGACTGGACGCAGGCCCTGATCTCTCAGCGGCCGAGTGAGGAGTCTGGCGCTCGGTATTGGATTGGGTGAGCTCGGTCTTCGCCTCATCCCACTGGTCGCGAGCCCACCCACCTGAGTCGAACAGCGTATCTGGCTGCTCGCTCGTAGTGGATGGAGAATCGTTCTCGCGACTGGTAGATACCGATTCAGCTGTGTATTCATCGGGTCCTGCATCATCCGACAGGACATCTATCGCGCTGACTTCCTCAGCCGGGGAGTCCTCTATCGTCGAATCATTATTTGGTTCAACTGGGTCTTCGAGGTCAGGGAGCTTGCTGTCGGTGTTGGAGACGCTGTGCAGAGTTTCTTCACCGGGCCCGTTGGGTGGGTCACGAGCGACTATCCAAGTCGCCCACGCGAGGACAACCGGGAGGAGTGGGTCGTCTATTGTGAGATGGTGGGCGAGTTCGGGGATGTTGAGAATCGCCCGGTTACGGACAGCCGATTCTGACTCGTCGTCGGGGATTCCGTACTCTTCGTTCGTCTGGTCGATGACGTCGGCGCGAACCTCTCGGAAGGCCTCCTCGAAATCTTCGCGAGAATCGTAGCCTTCGGGGGGTTCCTCGGCATCCTGATGCCAGTTCGGAAGTGGAATGCGGGCGATTTCGATGGTCTGAGACCGTGTTCCTTCGGAAGGTGTCGGATACTGGACGAGCCGGTGGTCGACGGGGAGATCGCGGACATGATCCATGAAGTCCTCGACCTCGAGGTCGGCCGGGCAAAGCGCCTTTGCCTGCTGACGCGTGATTTCACCGGCACGCACGACGGTCGTCTGAATATTACCGATGATCTCGGCGTACGTCGGGTCGTCGCCAACACTGTTGTCGGTGTCGGCGTCGAAGAGCTGGTCGGGCGTCTGGACAGCGAGTGAGAGGGAGACAGAGTGGTTGCGGGCGACGGCGATCATCTTCGCAAGGTCATCCGGTTCGACGAGACGGCCGGCCTCGTCAATGAAGACGCTGACGTAGTAATCGTCCGCGGTCGCCTCCTCTTTGAGGAAGGACTTGTAGAGTTCGAACTCGTACTGCATCAGAAGCTCGTGTGTGAGGACAAAGTCACGCTGGGCGTCCGGATCGAGATCCTCAACGTCGAAAATGAGGACGTCGTTCTGGCGATCGCCAGAAAGGAAGTCGGCGAAGGAGAACCGCCGGGTCGTGTTATTGAAGAGGGGCGCGAGACGGGCGTCCGTCGTAAGCGCGTTCAAACGGTTGGTGACACCGCCGAGGATCTGCTGGGCGGTGTGCTGTTGATTGTTGAACGGCGTCTCCATATTCCGATTGACTGCGTGCGAGCCCGGATCAGGCAGTAAATCCTTAGGATTGATCGGAATATCCGGATCCATCAACCTCGTCAGTTCGGTGACCTGCTGGGTCTGCTCTTGGAGCTGCCAGAGGGGATAGACGTTCGGGCTGGCGTCGTACCCCCAGCGGAACGGCATCACGGTGGGCTGTCGAGATCTTGAATCGTCCTCGTTTTCATCGTTGGAGCGATTTCCGCCGCTCACGAGGTCGTCGGCAGTTGGGAGCGTGTTATTGCTGGTATCACCGCCTTTCCGCTTGTACGCAGGCGTGCCATCGACGCCTGTCGGATATGTGTGTGGTGAAAAGCCAGCCGTCCCGAGGGCCCGAAGGACATCACGAGACACGCGGGCGTTCTGGAAGTCGCTCTCACCCATCAGAAGTTCGGCTATCTTCCGGACAGTCTGCATAACCTGTGAGCCGTGTGTCTCCCAGCTGGTGTCCTTGGAAGCGATATCAGGGTGCTGGGGAGAGGTGTCGTCGGTCGCGACGCTCTCTGCAGCCTGGGGGTTGCCGTGGGCGTCGTCAGCCTGTTGGGCGGGTCGTGTGTCGAAGACCGTTAGTCCGGGGAGAACCTCAGGCATATCGAACCAGTGGACGTGCTCGCGCACCCAGTCTCCGCCGAATTCATCCAAGAGACCGCGCACAGCAAGTTCACCGACGTTTGCGCCGGGGCCGGCGTAGATGATAATGGGGCCGTTCGTGGCCTTCCGACGCTCGACGATCTCGTGAGCTTGGTCGACAGACTTCCCGGAGCCGGGGAGCCCTTGGTGGAGGATCGACCGGTCCATATAGTCCGTGCGATGTTTGACGGGACGAGTGAGGTCGCTAGCGTGGAGACGATCGAACGCATAGCCGAGCGTGGCCCCGTCAATGTCCGTACCGATGATTTCGTTGTCCTCGGCAGGAGAGAGTTCAGAGAGTGGGGCTGTGTGGGAGAGTTGGCGTTCCATATGGGCTGCGAGGTCGTCCGAGACGGCGCTGGTGCTCGGGAGTGCCGTGAACGATGGGAGTTCGTCGGCGGCGGCGAGGACGATCGGCCAGCGGCGACGGAGCGAGTAGTGTAGACCGAATTTGGGTGCCCTGCCGGCATACTCCTGAGCGCGGTGGAAGCGGTACGAGTCACGGAGCCGTCCGAGCGTATGTCTCCGCCATCCAAACTGCCGTGCCCACTTTGCGAGGCGGCTGTTCTCTGGTGGTTCAGTGAGCTTGTTGAACTCGCCGTCAGCAGCAGTCGCCCACGTTTTTGCGAGCCGCCAGGCGTCGTCGCGAGCCGTAGTTCGCTGGCCGGCTGCGGCTTTAGCGAGCGTCTCGGGAGTCACTCGGAGAGTGTCACCTCGACTCGCTAAGGTCTCGATGTGGGTGTCGGAACCAGATAGATCGGCAGTACTTTCTATCTCGTTGAGATCGGGCTGTTCTTCGGTGAAGACGCCCCCGTCACTCGCCGTATTTGTCGAGGCAGAGGTGGAGTCCTCGTCTGAATGGAAGAGGGGGGAGGGGACGGGGTGGGCCTCTGAGGAGGGTTCAACTGACCCTCCAGCAGTCCCTTCGAGGGCGTCGTTCAAGAAGGGTGTGGGTTGGGTGAAGACATCCACCGTGACTTTGAAACTCCGAGTCACACCCTTGTTCTGGAGTTCTTCGTTCCGTGTCCCTTCCGCGCTCGCGACTTCCCCACGGACCCGACTACTCTCTCGTTCTCGAGCAGCAGCCCGGTCTTCCTCGGTGGTATTCTCTCCCGAGCTTGGTGTCGCACGGCTACGCCCACGGCGGTTCGTTCGTTTGTCGAACTGGGTGCTTTCCTCACCCTCGATGACGTCGAGTTTCTGCCGAATGATGTCGCTGAGGTCGCCTGCGGATGTAATCCGGGCACGGAGTAGTGCAGGTTCGTCGGTCTCGAGGAGTGCATCGAGAGCGGCTTCCATCGGAGGGGCTTCTTCGGCAGCGGTTTCGTCGAAGACGTTGAGTCGCTGGAGGAAGTCCCAACGGCGGGTTCCTCGGGAACCGAGTGGATAGCTCACGGGCGCTTCCGGGCAAACCGCAGTGAACTGATCCTCAAGATGCTCTCGGAAGTACCGTTGAGGAATCGCCTCGGCTGCAGCTGCGCGTTCGCTCGGTGTGGGCGTGTCCTCGTCGAGAGTCCGCCCACCGTCTGTCGCGGCGTCCGATGATTGCGCGTTACTCCAAGGGAACGTCGCCGATGGGGGCGCATCATTCCCGAGAAGATGCTTGCACCGCCGGTACGGCCGGGCACGCAGGAGTCGCTGGAGCGTCGTCGCGACGGGCGTGACGTCGTAGTCGGGACCACCGAAGGCTTGTCGTACCCAGTTGTGCTTCGTCCGGTCGAGCGTGCTCGTCTGGCCGTCCTCGATGAAGTGGATTAGAACCTCGATTGCGAGTCGGTTGCCATCGCCTTCAGTAGTTTGAAGCTCGCTTTCTTCTCCTCCGATCTCGGGGTCGTGAGGTGCCGATCGGATGATGACTTCCAGCCCGTCAGTGAGATTGGGTAGACCTTCGATCTGTTTGGTGATTGTCTCCGGTGAGGCCGGCTGATCGGAGGCCGTAATGCGGTACCAGAGGTCGTCTCCTGGTCGCGGTGGTTCATCCTCATCGAGTTCGTACACGGCTGGTGCATCAAGAGGATCGAGGAGGTGCTTGCTCTTCGCATACGTTGTCTCCGAGACGGCGGCATCGGCTGCCCTACTGGCGCGTGCGTGAGCGGGTGGTGCGATATACGACCACGTGCTGGAGTCTTCGTCGGTGACGTAGGCTGTGACCGTACGGTCGACACGGTGAAACCCTTCGCGGATTGCCCAGCCAGTCATCGCTGCGAGCGCGTGAGCATAGACGTTGAGGGTGCGACGGAATCGGAAGAATTTGATTTGTATTCGTCGAATCGTTCCGATGCCAATAGTATCGGCCAACCAAACGACCGCGCGGACGAATCGAGACCAGACCGCAAGCATCGCCGTCCACGTCCGCCGCATCCGACGGGCGACTCCGAGAAGGAGGAACACGACGAGAGACGTGAAGATGACAATCCCTGCGATAATGGGATTCTTGAAGCTCCAAATGAGGAGCCCACCGATGAACTCCTGCACTCCACTCATCCATCCACGAAATTGATTTGCGGCGTCGACGATCCCACTAAGATACGGAGCATACCAAGCGGGGCTTGAACTCGGCTTGGCCGTAGCCTCCGAGTCTCCTCCGTTTGAGCCGCCTCCTGCGGTTGTGTTGGTTGTGGTGGTCGTGGATGATTCTGAGTCCGGCCGCCAGCCCTGATCCCACTGAACGGCGTAGTAGTTGAGGAGGGCCATCCGGAGTTCGTTCACCGTTGCGTTATGAGTTGCCGCGAATCGGACGGCTCGAGCATCCTCCGGAAACACGGAGAGAGATTGAGTGGTCTCGTACTCGTGAACTGTTTCGTTCGTGAGTGGATAGAGCTTGAGCTTCGGGGTTTGCTCAATCTGTTCCTCTGACGGCATCCACCAGTCAGGGTATTGCTCCGTACGATAGTATCGGAAGAGCCAATCCTCGATGGTTTCAGCCGACTCTCCGTTCTTCGCAGCTTCCCGGGCCTGTGTTGCGTCTTCTGGGAAGATCGAGAGATCCTGATTCTGCTGGTAGAGATGAACTTGGATACACGCGTAGTGTTCCGTCCATCCGTACGAGTTATCGTTCTGAGTTTGGCACGGCGAGGTTGCATTCGTGGATTGCAGCGAAGTGGAAGAGAGGTTCTGGCTCTCTGTGGTACTCGTGGAGTCAGCGGAGTGTGCTGCGAGAGCTGGGCCAGTGGCCGCCGTAAGTAGGATACCGATGACGATCAGTGTCAACAGAACACTGTAGAGAGGACGGCGATTCCTCGGGCGGCCTGAGCGAGTGGATCGAGACGTCTGGGTCGGCTCTTCCGACCGCGACGAATGCGAAGTACGATCTGTCCTTACATCGGGCGGCGACTGGGTATGGTCATCGGTGAGCGGGGCCGGCGAGAGCCAAGCTCGAGTGAAGGCTGGGAGCGTCGGCATAGCCAGTAGTGGCCTCTACAGATATTTCATCTGCTCAGCGTAAAATACTATTCGGGAGTTTTGGGCCGATCGATTGCTCGCTCAGTCGAGGCGCTGGTGTCTCCTAAGCAATCGTTTTCATAACCAGTTGTGGGTCAAGGGACTGGAGCCCCCGGACAATTTTTGGGTTCAGATAGCATGATCTACGGTAAAAGATGACCCCGAATAGCGACTCAAGCCCCTGTCCACGGTGGCGACGAGTCCTATCCGAGGCTCGTTCGTCGCTTGCGTGGCTACCTTCGCCGGTCGATACGTTGGTCTGGTGGGGGTTGGGTGTATTTTTTATTGCCCCTATAGTGGCGGGCTTCAGTTATGTTCTGATCAGATTCGTGTTTGGGGTTACATCGGCGACGGCGCTGCTCTTCGTCGGGGTGACGGTCCCGATGCTTATCGCAGTGGGACTTGGCTGGCAGATCGGTGCTGCGGTAAACCGTTACGATGAGTATAGGTTGAACCGCGAAGAGGCATCGACGTCGACGGAATCATCGGAAAACACGGATCAAACCGCCTCGGAAGAATATGAAGTGTTCGAAGGCTTTCAGTGGATCTCTTGGCTTCCAGATCACCTGAACAACTTCTTCGTGCTGTTCTTAGGGGGGTCTATCGTCAGTGGCGGATTCATCACTCTGGTCTGGGTGATCTTTGTTAGACTAACGCCAGAATACCCGATGCCCTCACCGAATATCGTCGTCAAAGGACTCTTTCCGATGCTCATCCTTGCGAGCTATTTCGGGTGTTTGGCGGTGACAGGTGCGCCGTTCATCTCGATGTTTTGGAGAGAGACGACAAATCATCTTGAGACGCCGGAGGCGCGCCACGATCACGCTCTCCGGGTTGCGTTGGTCGTTGGTGCATTCGTATTCGGTTAAGACGTGAAACCAGCATACAGCGCTGCATTCACCTCCTCTAAGAGAGTCAGCCGTGATGGAGACGGTTGCCTCGCTTCCTGATACCACGTATCCGGGAGATTCGGTTCATAGCTGAACGAAACGACGATCTCCGAGAGGACTTGCTGGGCGTACGACCGGAAGGTCGTCGCCCAGCGTTCCGTCGGAAACACGCAGTTGTCTCCCTGGTCGTGAGCGTGATCGACGAAGAGCCGAAGAATGGCTCTGCTGACCACCAGCGTCAGCAGAGCCGCCGTCACCTGAATCCGGACGATGTGTTCCTTCTCCGTCTGGAAGCGACCAAGACCGTACTGCGACTTCAACTCACGGAACAACAGTTCAACGACCCACCGAGCACGGTACAGCGTCGCCACGTCCTCTGGAGTGAACTCACCGCTTGGCAAGTTAGTGATGTACAATCGATAGCCGTCGTCGGCGTCCGCGCTCCGGACGCCGACGACTCGGAACCGCTTGGTGTCCCACGACCGCTTGCCCTTGTATGCTCGCCGCTGGAACCGGACGTCGACCTCAACATCGATGTGTTCCCTGCACAGATCGCCAACAACATCGAAGACCCGCTTGCCTTCGAGCGGAATGGCGCGACCGCGCCATTCCCGCAGTTCTCGAACGATCACCGGATTCGCACTCCGCTTCAGCCTGCTGACGAAGAACCCGTCGTTCTCGTCGATCAATGCAAACCGATGATACTTGAAGAAGCCGAGATCCAGCAAGAACAACCGTCCACGTAGCCACGATCCGGTCTTGAAGAGGGTACTCTCGTGGGTGCGCTCGTCGGTGATCGCGCGGGCGATCACCGACTGCGCAGTAACGCTGTGGACGAGATAGAGCTTGATCCCAGAGACATCTGGATGGGTCGCAGGGAACGCTGAAAGGAACCGATGCAACCGTACCACCGTGGCGTCAGCGACGACCACGTCGCGGAACTGCTCGAACGCTGGAGCGACGGTATGAGGGACAGCGACCTCCTCGACGGCGTAGTCGAGGAGGTCGCGGAGAAGCAATTCCAGTTGCGTGGTGAATCGGTCGTAGAAACTGGAGGCGAAGAGCTTCTGACCGGTCGCGCCGTTGTACGTCCGGCGATAGCCAGCGATTGAGCGGGCTTCGCCGCCGACGGCGAAGCCCACAATCACCGTCCAGACCAAGACGCGGACATCGAGTTTGCGCTTTCTCACGACGACATCGCGCTCACGCGCGAGGTCGTCGATCATGCCCGACGGAAACAGCGAAGTCAACAGCGACGTAATTGCGTCTGGGGAGAGTCTCATTCAACCTCCCCTTCGTACTACGAGTTCAGGTAGCCGTCGGCTTGCGATTTAGCCCCTTAACCGAATACGAATGGTCGTTGGTGGACTCTTTATACTAGTTGTAGCACCGTGGACGGCGCTGCCGATTCCACCTGAGCTCAGAATGCCGGTGACCTGGGCGCTCGCGTTCACCCACCTGTTCTTCGCAATCACGCTCTTGCCGTTTCTGAATATGGCGCGGCCGCTCACACCTGAAGAATACGCAGCGATCGTACCAGAGGAGATCGATGCTGACCCTCAAACGTCGATTTGGGTTGCCACGGTGGGGCTTCGGTCGACGGTGATGGCGGCGGGTGTCTGGCCCTTTCGCCGGGTCTTCGTTGGCGAGAACCTCCTCGAAGATGACAGTATTTCGCCAGAATCACTCCGCGCAATCCTCCACCACGAGCACGGGCATCACGTTCTTGGACATCTTCGCCTCGCTGCTGGGGCCGGATTGATTTTCTTCGGTGGTGTCGGTGGGATACTCGCGGTTGTTTCGCCATCGATGCAGACATTCGGTGTGGTGATGGGCATTCTCGCGTTCGGGTTCCGGTTCGGCCTCGTACGGTGGGTTCGCCGAGCTGAGTTGGCTGCCGACGAATACGAACGACAACGGGTGGGAAGTGAGACCGCGATAACCGCATTGCAGTCGGTTGCCGATCTCCGAGCGAGGGAGAGTTCGAAAAAGACGGAGACGTCGTCCCTTCCGTGGGGGGCTCCGTTTGTTATCGAGTGGTTCCTTCGAGTTCACCCCTCAGTCGAGGATAGGATTGCGGTGCTCCGAGAGCGACAGGGGGGTAGCAGCTCGCGTTAGCAAGAGCGTGGTCAAGGTTGTAGTTACTGATGACGCCGAGAAGGTGGGGACGGCAAGGCGGTAGTCTGCCAGCGCCAGTGATCCACTCAACGCCGTTACGTGGTGGGCGCACAAGTGCCGCCGGTCGCCCACTGGATGAGGTTAGCGATAGCGCCCCAAAGGAGGATGACGCCGGCGATCGCGACCGCGCCAACCATCAGCCGGAGGCCCCGCTTTTTCCAAGACTGGTTCCAGCCGTAGAAGTAGAGGATACCTCCGAGGACGAATCCTCCAGGGACGAGCGTCCATCCAAGGAGGAAGATGAAGTCGTTGATGTTATGGATGGACTGGATGACTTCATTTGAGCTAACCTCAGTCCCATCTGGACAGTCTGCCTGCAAGATCACACTCATCTGCCGAGTCCAAATCGGCGCGGCCTGAGCCATCAGGTCGGCTTTTATCGTCGCGAACTGTGCGCGGGCAGCCGTGAGGAGTCCAAGCCCGCGTAGGCCACCAGGGAGGGCATCCGCGATGGCAAAAGCTACGAGCTGGACACCGAGGAGTACGCTGGTCATATCTGTCTCCCGGTTAGTTTGAACCATGCTAGTCTAACACTTAACTCCACCGGGGGGTACAGTCGAAAACCCGTTCTCTCCGACTCTGTTGATGGACTATAGGGGAAGTGTGAGATGACGAGAGGCAAGGTAGACGGAGCGAGAAGAGAATGGAAGGGTATTATTCGGAGTTAGTGTCGTCAGCAGTGTCCCCAGAGGAGGGTGAGCCCCCACTTCCGTCTGTGATGGGGTCAGTTGGTGGCTCACTCGTTTCGCTGGGTGTCGTACTGGAGTCAGTAGTTTCCTTCTCAGCACCTTCTTCCCCCAAACCACCGGCAGTCTCGGTGCTCTCCTCTGGTTGGGTGGTAGTCTGTTCACTGCGAGCGGTGGCAGCCTGCTGGCGACGCTGTTCAACCAACTGAGCGGTTGCGGCGGCCGTCTCAGGTTCAGTAAGGAGATCAACCGTGAGCTCGCTCGCGTGGATTTCGAGATGTCGACGCGCGATTCCGGTGACGCTCAGGAGACATTCACTGAACTCGGATTCCTGCCCACGTGCAAAGCTCTGGATGGCCTCGACATCAGCTGGGGAGAGGTCGTAGTAGTCGATTACCTCGTCTGAAATTGATTCCTGGTAAAACAGCTGCTTGATGTCGCACTGGTCGTAGATCGCGCGTGGTGAGTGGACATCGTCAGTCTCCTGCATGAATTCTTCTGCAGTCTGGGAGATGAGCGTCAAGCCAGCGTTGAAGTGTCGGGAATGGCGGGTGAACAGGCCGATGAGCGAGCGGGCAGATTTCTGACTGAGCAGGTAGTGAACCTCCTCGAAGATGACCTCCATCCGGCGGGAGTTCTCGCGAGCCCGCTGGTAGCTCCAATCAAGCATAACGTGCTGGAGGAGAGGGGCTTGATTGGTATCCTGGAAGGCACTCATATCGAAGACGATGAGCCGCTCGTCCTCGAGGTCGACGGTCGTCTTCCCAGAGAGGTTCGCAGCGACGCCACCTGGCTGGAAGGCTTCGAGCGAGCGGAGGAGGCTGTTGGCTTCGGACTTGAGGTTGCTATCGTCCTTCGACTGAAGTCGGGAGGTGACTTCGTCAACGCGTTCATCGAGCTCGTCGCGTTCCTCACGGTGAAGTTCGGTAGCATCTCCCTGGTAGCTGACGAATTCAAGTGGATCCTCACCATCAGCAAGAGCCTTGAGGATGTCGAGGACGTCTTCCATAGTGGGGTTTTCGCGTTCGTGAGTGCGGGGTTCGGAAGTGATACCGTACATAAGGTATGCGAGGTGGAAGACCTGCTGAATGAGGCCAGCACGTTCGGCGCTCAGGCTGTCACCGCTCTGATCGTAGAACGTCCGCACCATCCCCGTCAAGGAACGGAGTTTGTCCTTGTAGGGGTCTTCAGCCTCACCCGTACCGCGGTGGATTTCGAGCGGGTTGATGGTGACGTCGCCACCGAAGGTGACGACATCGCCACCGAGGGTCTCGAAGAAGTCGACAAAGTCGTCACCGGTGGGGTCGAATGCGATAGCGGTGAATTCAGGGTCGATGAGGAGACGGCGCCAGAGAGAAAGTTTTGCGGCGAACGTCTTTCCGGACCCGATCTTCCCGGTGATGACTTTAGAGAAGCCGGAGAGGCTGTATCGGTCGACGATGACAGGGTTTCCGGTCTCATCGAAGCCATAGAGGACACCGTCCTCGTGAGCGATGGCGGGCTCGACGAAGCCGAAGAGGGTGGCCGCCGCGTCGTGTTCCATAAGGTCCGTGTTCTGGATGGGGTCGGAGACGACAGGTGCGATCGCGTCTTGAGATTCAAGTTGGCGAAATTCAAGGGGAACGAGTTCGACGTCGCGGTCAGCCACGAGTTGCTGGACCTTCCGAGCGGTCTCTTCGAGTTCATCGCGGGTACTGCCAGCGACTTCGATGTAGATACCGATGTCGTAGAGTCGAGTCGTCCCTTCGGTGAGGCGACGAAGGAGACGATCGAGTTCTTCTCGGCGGTTGAGGTCTTCGTGATAGTCTGTCGCGCCCTTTTCCTCCTTCCGAGAGAGGGCGATCTGGAGTTCGGTGAGACGGTCCTGGAGGGCACCGCGGATCGTTGTAGGATCGCGGGGAGAGTGATGGTAGCTGACGCGGACGTCAAGATTGGTCGTGGTGAGGTTGATAAGCCAGCCACCGAAGACACTCTCGGGAGCACTTGCGGGAGTGAGGATACGGACGAATTCGCCGTTCCGGTAGAGAGTGGTTGGATCTTCGGGGACGATACTTGGTGGGGCGACACTCGCTTGGTCGATCTGGGCTTGGCTGTCGGCGTCTTGGATGAGTCCAAGGCGGAATTCGTCGGGGTCGGCGGCCTCGAAGTCGATGAGGCGGGCAACCTGTTCACGGATGTTTGCCCGACTCGTCTCCCGGCCTTCCTGTTCGAGGATGCTGACGGCGCGGTCGAAGGTTTCGTCGTCGATTTCCTCGAGGTTGACGTTGGCTGGATCTGTTCGGGCGGAGGTACCGGCACCAGGGATAGATCCAAAACTACCGAGAAGCCGAGAGAGAAGACGATTCAGAACGCCGCTGTTGGCCTCCGTCTCAGGTGCGCCTTTCATTGCGTTTGTAGATGGATGTTGAGCCGAACCAACAAATCGACGTGACGCAAGAATACCGAGACCGAGGAGGAGGGCGACGCCGACAGCGACGCCGACAAGAATGAATGGTGACGGAGCGTTCGGGCCGCCTTGGATCGCTCGCTGGATCGTCTGAATGATCTGTTGCACTTGCCCGGTAGCAGATGCTATTCCGAGTACCCAGGCTACTGGGACGCTACTCATGCTATCGTGGGATACGTAGTGCCTCGGTAAATGGTTTCGCCCGTTGATAGCTTTCCGCAAAGAAGGCGTTTCGACAAGTGGGTTGAGGGAGGGCAGCGAGTTACCCCACAAACTACAGAGATAATTCACTCGTGGGGTAACGCTGGCAGTGGTCCTACCTCAAGTGCCGCAGGAACAGTCGAGAAGATGGAAGTAGAGATGCTGGGATGGTCGGGAATCACTACGGCCGGCGAGGTGGGAGAACTTCCGCGTAGGATTTGGGAGAATACTCGTCGAGTGGTGAGT
The DNA here is from genome assembly GCF_041821145.1 of Halopenitus sp. H-Gu1. Lineage (NCBI taxonomy): Archaea > Methanobacteriati > Methanobacteriota > Halobacteria > Halobacteriales > Haloferacaceae > Halopenitus > Halopenitus sp. H-Gu1. The sequence goes on from NZ_JBGUBC010000007.1 coordinate 54,737, forward strand.
CGGCGTGGTTGTAGTAGCGGTAGAGGACGTCCAGAACGTCTGCCCGGTCGTCCATCACTTCGGTCTGAACACCGGTCCTGGGGAGTGCTTCGGCAAACTCGTGTTGCCGACTTCTAACTTCAGAAATACACTGTCGTTCGATGACGTCGTCGTCGGTATTCGAGCCGATCCGAGAACGAACTGAGGAGGTGACAGAATTGACACAGCCGACAATTCGCTGGAAGAGAGATCCCGAAACAACGTCTGTAGAGTGGCCATAAGACTGTTCTCGGACGTGCGAGCTTTCGACCCTAACGGCGATGTAGAAATCACGGACTTTGACTCGCCGGGTACCGACCGACTCGTTGAGCCAGTCGATGTACGTCGACCGACCAAGCTGCATAATGTCTGGCGGATCCTCAGCCTCGTAGGCTGCACGTTCGATCTCCTCGAAGTGCGTCGTCAGGTCAAATTCACGAGGAAGGGCGAGCACTTGGAAGGGGTAAGAGATTCCACGGAGAACATCAGCGTACGCGTTGATCGTAGACTGGCGTCCTTCATCGTCGAGGGAAAGCCAACTCGTCGGGGTGATGTGAACAAGGCCGACGTACGCGGGTTCCGCATTGTCGCTCTCGGTGACTATAATACCGTCTTCGCGAACGTACTCGAAAGCTAGTTGCGCCTGCGTTGTTGTTTCCTCCTGCGTGAGCTGGTGGTAGTACTGGCTCGGGTCGCGCTGTGGGCGTTCGCGAGAGTGCATCTGCCCGCCGTCAGTGACGATTTGCTGACCGCTGTTATCATCTGAGGCGGACTGCTGGGGGGCACTCGAGGACGAGGATTCTGGGTCCGGATCACTGTTGTCGTCCGAGGGGTCGGAATCCTTAGAATGGAGGGTGCAGATGTCGTCAAGGTGCTGTCCAGAAACGAGACCGCGTTCGACGGGTTGCCAGAGATAGCGATCCGGGCCCACGATGTGTTTTGCAGCCCCGAAGAGCCACTCGCGAGGGGTCTGACCGGCAGGTGTTCGCCAGAGAACGTACAAGCCGACGAGGAGACCGAGAATCCCGCTTCCGATAGTAAGTAGCCCACTGAACGAGGGCTCGAAGACGTTGTTGATACCGGACGCAAGGATGATACCAGCGAGTGGGATTACGCCGACTTCGAGATCGCTGACGCTGAGTCCGAAGAAGAGGCGATGCTCGAGTAACTGGCCGGCTACTGGATACCGTTTCATGGGACGTCTTGTGTGAATACGTGTCGTGAATGCCTAAAAATTCTCTCCCCAATAGAGATTGAAGAGTACTTAGAAGACGACGTCAATGCGGCGCGTCCTGCGAAAGTCTTAATGACACACGGTGACAAGTAGTGACAACGATGCCAATCCACGTCCGTGAACTAACAAACGACGAACCGTTCCCCGTGAAACCAGAGACGAATGAGTACGAAGCGCTCCGCTTCTTGCTCTCTCACCGTGAGTACGGTTTCACGCCAAGCGAAATCGCAGACCAGACCGATATCAGTAAATCAAGCGCATCGAAGACGATGACGCGGCTCTTCGAGAAGGGGCTCGTCGAACGGTCACAAGGTGCCTACTACGTCGACCCAGACCGAGCCGAGAAGCTGAAGCAGCGGCTCGAATCTCTCGACTCAGTCGTTCAGCTCTTCGAGTCTGCACCTACCGATGACGCCTACGCTGAAGAAGGATGGGAAGAAAAAGTTCCAAGCATTGACCCGAACGGGAGGTCAGGAACTGACGAAACGCACGAACCAACTGCCGAAGACGAAGCAGGAGAGATCATCGCAGAGCTTGAAGAGGATGCCGTAGAGGAGTAATCGATGGGCTATCAACACGGACACGTTGTATCTATTTCAGATCCATACGAGAGGCGGCCATCTCGTCCAGTCGTTATCATCTCCGACGAAGACTGTCCTGACCACGGTGAGCTCTATTCGGTCGCAGCAATGACCGGAAGCGAACAATACGGACAGAATCGCTACGCCGTCACCGTTGAACAAGAGGAACCTGAAGTCGGGAAGTTATTGAAACGCTCCTATGTAGAACCGTGGGCGACCAAACAAGTCGACCATAGCGATATCCGCGATGTCCACGCCAGATTCGGTGAAGATACTATGAGACGGCTCGCAAAAGCATTCGCAGCAATGGTTCTCAAGAGGTAGGACAGCCTAGTTCCGATACAGGATATCACCCCATACGCCACATCTCTGACGCGCCGACTGCTCAGTAGCTCCCTTCCGATCGCGGCTACGATGAAGTTGTTACGCTCGGATAGGTCAATCGGACGCGAAGAGGTCGGGAACCTTCGACTCCCAGTCGGTGAGCTGGATGAGCGGGTGGTGCGACGGCCCAACGAGCGCGCCGTACTGGCTTTGAAGCCAGCCGTCGATAGTATTGACAACTTCCGTGTCCTGTCGTTTGTCGGCGGGGCGGTCGAAAGAGATGATCTCTTCCCACGTGTCATCTTGGCGGTTGAGACCGACATAAACGGCGGTCTCCGTTCCCTCGAGGTAGCCGACGACAGTCAATTCGCCCGGATTCTCATCAGTATTTAGGCCCACGATGGGAGCACCGTACTCGATAGATGGGAACCAGTCAGATGCCGCAGTCCACATACCACCGGGTGCTGGCTCTGGTGACATCACATCGATGTAGACCTCAATCTGGATGTGATCGGCCGGAGGCTCCACGAGCAAGTCAATCTCATTCAAGTAATCCTGATTGGCGTCATCGATGAGAGTGGCGACTGGCCGATCACGGAGACCGACTTCCTCGGTCGCTTCGCCGGGGATGATGTCAGCCCATACCTTGCGCCAGACGCCGTCGGTGTGGAGGCGGTACCCATACCCAACGACGTGACCGGACCGATCAGGGGCAGTAACCTTCATCAAAAAGGCGATGACCTTGTCGGTGTGTTCGATCTGGATGATGGGAACGGGAACCACCTCAACGAAGGACTCCTGGTAAATCCCCCCAGGGGTGAGTATCTCCCCGAGTTCACCGTGCTGGAGCGGGCGCGGTGGAAGCTGGGACACACAGGCGGCCGCGAAAGTATCATAGAACGACGGCCGGGCGGTTTCCTCCTCGTAGAAGGTGGTCGCCCAAGTCGCGATACGATCATCTATAGCCTGCGAGAACTTCTCGTCGATGGAGTCCTCGGTGAGGATAGTCCAGCCAGTCTCTGGTTCGAAGCCGACACCGAACCAAGCGTTTCCGGCGATGAAGCGGAAGCCAACGATGCCCTCACGGTCGACCCAGTCATCACCGATAGCGACGACGCCGCCCAGATTTTGGATGTTGGAGTTGTCGACTCGGGTGTGAATGTCGGTTCCGTTCAAGGTGGAGGGGGACTCGAAACTATCGGGTGCTTGGAGGCTGATGAAATCCGAGATCGAGAGTGGGTGCCTAGGGAGAGTCGCCAGCACGCGACGGGCGGTGGTCGTTTCGGAACCCATGTGTTTGTGTTTCTGTACTAATCTACCGCGTTCTGCTATTTAAAATATCAGCCGGGAAGCACGCCCCTCGAGCAACAGCATAGAATGGTCAATTACTGGTTCTAATGTGATCCTGGAGGGGACTCGGTACCAGTGGAGGGATTCAGGTTGAATCGTTATGAGTCTGTGTTGCGGGTTCTATCGACGTAGTCGTCGACGGACTCCTGGATTTGTTCCTCCGATGGTGAGGAGGAAGGCGGGGAGACATCTCGATTGATGAGGTCAGGGCGCATCGCCTCCACTTTTTGCTGGTCCTTTGCCTTCACGCGGTCGTACCAAGCTTGGACTGATTCGTTGACCGAATGCGGATTCGCCTGTTCGATGTCGGACCCGCCAGCAACCGCTTGAGCTTCCTTGGGATCGAGTGCTCTGTCTTCATACTCGGGGTTCAACGTCTCACCCTCCTGAAGAGGCGGATTACCCTCAGGTAGTGCCAACACTTCATTATCCGCTGCCACTTCGCTTTCCGTACTTATCCCCAGATCGTCATTCGGTGGGTTCCAATCGCCGTTCTTCACCCGCCGATAGGCGTGACCGGGCCAATTCGCAATCGGCTCGTTGAGATTATTTTTCACGTGGCTCACACCCGCTTTCGCCTCACGAGCGCCGAGCGCCACGCCACCGCCTGCTAATCCGGCCCCAGCTCGAGCGCCCTGTCCCCACGTAGCCTGACTCATCCATTCTTTCCGTGATTTTACGCCACGGTAGGCGCGCTGCGCGTTACTCCGTGCAGTATCCCGTGCCGACGAGACACGTTGTTTCAGATTAGTTTTCGCCGAACTAGCTGCCTGTCGGGGGTGGAATTCGGGTTTTGCTGAGCCAGCCGCTCCATACGCCTTTGGGCCGGTTCCGCTACCGCCACCGAAGTTTCGGAGGGTGTGCTGTCCGGCGCCACCGCCACCCCCTCCGCCACCACCACCTCCGGACGAAGACGGACTACCACTGCCACCGCCGCGTAACGCACTCAGGCCACTAAACCCGAGAAGATGACCGGCGGAACTCCCACCCATCGACAGGGCCTGGATCCCGACGAAACCGGCGAGACCGAGGCCGGAAAGCCAGCCGAGGAACCGCTTCCAAAGGACGAGCTTATTCTGCGATGCGTCAATTCCGGCAGTGAGTGCTTCTGGGCCGTGAGCCCCGCTCGCGTTAGCCACACAGATGTCCGGGGCAGACATACTACAGCCGGTCTGAAGAGCGAGCGCGACGAGCGGCCCCGCGAGGAGGAGATACGCTGTGACCTTGAAGACAAACATAGCGACGTCGTTCGCGTACCGAAGTGGTCCCCAGTCGGTGTACCACATAACAAGCAGGATCGGGAAAGCGGTGTAGACGAGATGGATCATAAAAATGCGGAGGAAGAGGATCATCACAACAAGAGCGATAGCGATGAGAGAGATTGTACCGGCGGCGAGGTAAACGAGCACAGCGGCGATAGCCGAGCCCATCAAATCGCCGATGGCGTTGTTGAGGGCGGGGCCGGCGAGGGAGACCGCGTAAGTCTCGGGCATCACGAGCTTCGTAACGCTATTCGTGAAGACGACCGCGACGTGGAGGAATGGACGGATGAGAGCGAGTGCGAAGAGGGCCTTAACAATACGGATACCCTGCCGTAAATAGGAGCCCTCTGGGGCTTCCGAAAAGAGTGCCGCGATCGTCCCGAGGACGATGACAGTCGGAAAGAGAATCAGCGAGTACTGGAGATTCTGTATAAAAGTTGCATTCGCTCCTTCCTGGTAGTACAACGGGTCGATGACGAGAAACTCCTGGACCATGCCCACGAAAACCTCGCCCAGGACGTTCGTCAAGCCGGTCGCGAGCGTGTTGACGATCCCCTCGAACCAATCCTCTGGGTCAAGAGGATTAAATAGCGGAATGATCGGGAGGGCAGCCATTGCCGCAGTGGAGGAAGCAGTCTGTTGAGCTGTGGGTGCGACACCCAAGAGACGATCTTGAACTTTGGCCGAGAGGACACTGGATGACGTCGATGGTTCCGTTGCGGAGGCTTCTGTTGAGTCCCCAGACTTTCGATGGCGAAGACGGCGACCGACACGGTAGAGCCACCTACTAAGGGTGGTTGGAGAGCGCTCCATGTGAATCGCTGTGTCAAGATATGTTGTCCAATACCTAAAACTTCTACCCCCGAACCAATCGGAGATAGCCACTGACCGAGGACAGTGAGTCACGCTACGATCTCATCGTCAACTGAAGTTCGTAAGGCTGGCTGAATGACGCAGAAGTGGGTGTCGTCAGTCTTGAGAGAATACTGCGAGGGATGGCTACTTGATGGTATACCAGCCGACCCCGACGAGCAAGCCTACGCTCACAGCCAGCGAGAGGAGAGCGGCCTGTACTGGCTGTAAAAAGAACGTCCAGAGATCAACAATCAGGCTCCCGTTTCCGGGAGAGATCGCGGTTGTGTGGCTGGACGAGTAGTAGATGTCGTGATTCTCTGTGTATGGGTCACCAGGGAAGCGCGCGGTGATCGTCGCACTATCGAACGTAGCGTAGGCGACACCGTTGTCGTTTGTAGTGACGGAGGATTCGATCGCCCCGGTCAAGATCAGTTTCCGATCCGGGAGTGGAGTTCCGTCTGGGCCAGTAAGACGGAGTCTGAGTTCCGGCGGCTCGTTTTCTTCCCCTTCTTCCGGCGGAATTACTGTGTAGGTGAGCGACGAATCCTCCATCGAGGTGACCTCTGTTGTCGAGACGGGTATTTCATCCCCGAAGACCGACGGTACTGAGGTGATCTGACCGGGGGCGTCCCTGATGACAATTCTCGAGGTCTGGTTGGCGGTCGCCGTAGTGAGATTCACATTTTCCGCCAGGGTCGCCCGCTTCGAGACGCCAGGAACAGTGCGCTGGCGGAGATCCGTCACCCGTCCGTGACGATACACATCCGTTTCTCCGACGGCCTCAACACTTGGGGACGGTTGTCGAGCAGTGAGTCGGAGGGCAAGTGTTGGTGGGAACTCCGTACGTTGTGGGTCTGGGTCCCAGTTCGACGTTGTTTCACCCCAGCGGTACTGGCGGACACCGTAGACCTGCCAGACGTTCGTTAGGCGTTGGGAACTGGCATTCGAGTCTCCTTCTACGTTGAAGGCGGCCCAACTCCAGAGTGCCCGCTCAGAGAGATGCTCCGGGCCCTCGATAGAGAGGACGATGGAGCGGCTATCGTGTGGTTCCTCAATTACGCGCTGGGAAATCGAGACGCTGTCTGGTGGGACAACGTGGACTGGCCGATCGTCGGTAACGATGAGCTCATCATAGGTGGCATTGACCTCCGTGTGAGTGTACGTCCATGTATCGTTGTGCGGATGGTAGAAATAGTGATCAGTGGTGACTTCCGCGGTGACGTTGATCGTCGCCTGAAGCTCTAGATGTTGCCCTTCACCATCCGAAGGGGGAGCGTTTGCGTAGTCGATATACCGGGCCTCTCGTGCCGATGTTTCTGGTGTCGTGTGTTTCGACCACGTCTGATCGTCGATGCTGAGGTTACGCTCAACCCGTTGTGAGGCGAGATCGTATGTGGTGTTAGTGCGATAGCCGCCGACGACGGCCGTCACAGAGCGATTTACGGTTAGCGGGCCACGACCGGTGGCGCTGACGGTACGTGTGATGGTGTGACCGTCGAGCGTCTCGAACTCAACTGTCTTGGTGACGGTCTGTACGTCGTCCGACGAGTTGTCCTCCGGCGCAGGGATGTTGAGGGTGACGTCCTTTGTTTCGCGGACATGGCGGGTGGTCGTATTTGGTTCTGGGAGGGCGACGCGGTAGTCAACGTACTCAAGGACACGCCCGTCTGGCCCCATTAGATAAGTGCCGTTTGTTTCTGCTCCCGGGGCGGTCACTTCGGCAGCGCTGGTCGCACCCATATACGCGATGAAGCCGTCTTTGATGAATAGGCTATCCTCCCGGTCCGGTGCGCTCGCCGGCCACCGACTCGTTGAGTTTGTTCGTTCGACTCCCGCTAGCTGGTCAAGGCGATACTCCTGCAGTGTCCGGGGTGAGCCATCAATACGGACGCGCGTCTCTGGATTGGTCGTAAGCGTGTAGGTGTCGACTGCGCGAGAGAGATTTTCAGTCGACGCGTTGGCCTCCACAACATACTGGAGGAGGATGCCACCACGACCGCCACCCGGAATGCCGAGAGCCTCCGTATCGCGGTCACTCGCGACAAATACACGAGCATTCCCGTCAACCGGCGGTTGTGCGGTAGAGTTGGATTCGTTGGTCGCGACTACCGCAATCGTAGAGAAGCAGACACTCGAAAGGAGAAGGAAGGCGACGAAGAGGCTGGAAAACTGCCGAGGTGTAGCCCTAGTGATCGTCAACGAAGGCTCGTCGGCTGGGCGGGGGTTGTCTTGTTCCCCCGCAGGGGTATCAAACCGGGAGGTCATACATCACCACTCCGGGACTGGATAGTAACCCGGATATTGGTTGCTTCGAGGGCTACTGGCCGCATAGGGGGCGAACTCACCTGCGAATAGATGGTCTGACGACAAAGTGTTTTCCGCGGTTGAGAGACAGTAGAGCTGTTACTCGTGGGAGTGGTAATTGGACGTTTGAAGCGTTTCGACCGCTGCCGGCCGCAACTGCACGAACGCGAACTCAGCGGCCACGAAGAACCCGTTCAGAAACACGAGAAGCAGGGCGATTGCAATTCGTGCGGCAGCGAAGGCTAACTCCACCATCTGTTAGGATCGTTCTGCGGTCGCTGGTAATCTATTCTTGGGTGCATGGAGCGAATTTGTAGAGGCTGGTCTTCCGTTACTCGGCGTCCATCCAGCAGAATCGGAGACGAATCGTTCTAACTGCCACTTTTTGGGGTACCATAGGATGGGGTTTGGCTTTGCCGAATATACCCATCACCGTCACAAAATCGTGCCGTTTTGAGGACTTGAGAGTGCTTTCACGTCTGGAAACGCGCCCCGGGAAATTCTCGAGTTGTGCTTTCTCAGTCGTCTGAGACTGTTGTCTCTGCGTCGTCGGAGCTGGGCCCCGGTGAACGAAGGGGACCCCGCACATCACCCTCACGCCACGTCCCACGGATGAACCACAGCCACGCAATCACCGCACCAGCAACGTTCGAAATGAAGAATGCAACCCAAATCCCACGCACGCCGAAGATGTACTGCGTGGGAACGTACGGCAACGAGAGTCGGAACTGCGAGGCAATGTACGCAATCGGCAAACGAATCCCGGCGAGCGTGAGGAGTGAAATAGCTGCGGCGACCAGGGTCTTGCCTGCGCCCCGGAAGCCGCCGGTGAACGCCCGCATAATGCCGATGAAGCCGAACGAGAGCGCGACGTACCGCAGGAAAGTCGCACCTTCTCTCAGGACGGCAGGATCATCGGTGAACACGCTGATAATAGGCGTCGGGACGAAGAAGATAAGAACGCCAACGATGGCGAGGATGGCGAATAGTCCTTTCGCAGCAGCGTGGTTCGCTCGCTCTGCCCGGTCGTACTTGCCAGCGCCGATATTCTGGCCCGTCATCGTTTCGACCCCGCGTGCGACAGCGATGGCGGGGAGGAAGATCACCGAGAAGACACGGGTTCCGATTCCAAACGCCGCGACGACGGGCGTCGAAAACAGTCCAACGACGAGCAACAATGCGTTGATCGACAGCGCCCGTCCCGTGCCTTCGATACTCGCCGGCACACCGATTCGGAGGATCTTCCGCAGATAGCGGAAGTCGGGTTTCATATCGCTCACGTGGATCTGGATGCCTCGGGTGCCGGACACCATGATCGCGACGCCAACGAGCATTGCGAGACTTCGGGAGAAGACCGTCGCGATGGCTGCTCCCTGAATCCCGAGTTCGGGGAACCCGATTGTCCCGACGACCGGGGCGTGTTGTATAACGGTCCACCCGTTGATGAGGAAGGGATCGAGGATGACGTTGAGGACGACGGTCCCAAACATGACGAACATCGGGGTGAGCGTGTCTCCGGCCCCGCGCATGAGCGAGATGAAGACGAAGAACCCGAACATGAATGGGAGACCAAGCGCAACAACCTGCATATAGGCGGTCGCGCCCGGGAGGACGTCTGGCGACGCTCCGAGGAAATCCAAGAACGGTCGAACGAACGGGTAACCGACCGCGCCGAGAATCACCGAGGCGAGGAACGCGAATGTGACGGTCTGGGAGGCAGCGTACTCGGCCTTCTCGGTCTCGTCGGCACCGGTATGCTGGGCGACGAGGACGCTGCCAGCCACCGACAATCCCATGCCGAGTGAGATGAGTAGGAACACCATCGGGAAGCCGAATGAAATGGCCGCAAGCGCCTCCGTCGAGTACTGGCCGAGCCAGAAGGTGTCCGCGAGGTTATACGCCGTCTGCATCAGGTTCGTAATGACGATGGGCAGCGAGAGGAAGATGAGTGGTTTGATAATGCCACCCTCTGTTAGGTCAAGCTCCTCTTGGCCCTTGAAGAGACTCACGCGACCACCCCTGGCGTCCATCCGAGCTGCTGTTCGAGGTAGTCTTCGACGAGCTGTCGCGTTTCGGTCGGATCCTCGTCGAGTGCGACCTGGCGTGAGTGCGCACCGTTGATTGCCGTGATGACGAAGCGGGCGACAGTGGCCGGGTCGACGGTGTCGAAGTGGCTGGCCTCGATACCGTCACGAACAGCGTTTGCGACGACGTCTCGCATCCGCTCGTCCATCTCGATGAGCCGTTCTCGATAAGTGTCCTGATACGGTGCCTGTGCTTTGATTTCGAACAGTGCGATTGGGAAGTCACTGTCGGCGGTTGCAGCGGGTTCGAAGACCGCATCCAGAAACGCAGCGAGTCGCTCACGTGGGTCGCCGGCTTCACAGGCCAATCGCTCCTCGAATCGACTGAGCAGATGGTCGAGAAACGCGTTCAGTAGCTCCTCTTTGGTCTCGAAGTGGTAGTGGAACGCAGCCGTCGACATCGACGATTCATTTGCGATTCGTTGCATCGTCAAGTCGGCGTTGCCGTGCTTACAGAGTGCCCGGTAGGTCGCCTCCATAATCTCATCAGACGCGTCTGTACTCATTCGCTACCCAAACTTACTAACTAGTTAGTCAAAAGGGTTGGGATATCAAAGATAATCACTGCGGTGACGAACCTACCGAACTTCGGATGGTCGGTACTGGCTCTCGTCAGTAATGAGGGTTGACCGGTTGAATACCTCACTACGAAGTTTCGGGTGTGATACCTGGTCAACCCCCGACTGAAGACTACATCTGGGGGCACCTAAGAGTACCGAGGATGACTTCGATTCAGAGTTTGTGAGCGCTCTGGAGTTGTTGTTTTTCACTCTCAGTGAGGATAGTTGCTCCGCATTCTGGACAGTCAACGTCCGTAGGTGCGAATGGGGCCAGATCGATGTCGCGACTCGTGAACTCACAGTGCGGGCAATCAACTCCAGCGACCTTCCCGCCGAGCAGGATAACACGCTCACGAATCCCATCATCAAGACTCATGCGAGAACGTAGACGAGCCCGCGAGGAAAGGGTTGTGTCCAGTACGAACGGGCCTGATACCCTACGCGGTACGAGTGGACACCCCGATGAGAGACGACCGCAGAGCCCCGGTTCACGGACGGTGTTTTGGGATTCTCGGTGCCATCGTTTTTTAGCCGGTCGGGTTCTCTGCTCGGTTATGCATGTGTTAGTACCGATAGACGGGTCCGAATGTAGCCGTCGTGCACTCAGGCACGCAGTCGATGTTGCCACAGCCCGCACTGGGAAGATTGATGTGGTTCATTTCACGGATGTTCGCACCGAGGCGACAAACGACGTTATTGAGGCTGCGGAAGAGATTCTCACGACGGCCGGGGTTGAGAGCCAGACAGAGGTCATCACAGATACTCGGGTAAGTGAACCACGGTCCTCGACGCACATCGGGAAGCGTATTCTGCAGCTCGTCGATGACCGCGAGTACGACCAGGTGATCATGGGTCATCATGGGACTGGTGCCGTGGGGGAACTCATTCTTGGCAGTGCAGCGAAAACTGTCCTTGAGGCTGGTTCTGTTCCTGTTACTGTCGTTCCCTGAGTGGCTGTGGGCACTCGCGAACTACCGATATAGAACCGCTTAACTGACGGGATACAGAACGCAGAGGTGATGTTCGGTGGATCGCTCGAGCTGCCACTGTCGGTCAGCCTTCGGGTTGTCGAGAATCTTGGGTTGCTTATCGCGTCGTTTCTCCTGTTATTACTCGGTGCCGAGGTCTTCACGAACGGTGTCGAATGGCTCGGGCATCGGCTGGGTGTCTCGGAGAGTGCCACAGGGTCGATCCTCGCCGCGGTCGGGACTGCCCTCCCCGAGACCATGATTCCAGTCATCGCGATCGTGCAGGGTCTCCTGACGGGGTCTCAAGCCGCTGCCGAGCATGTAGGCGTCGGCGCAATTCTGGGGGCTCCGTTTATGCTTGCAACAATAGCGTTATTTTTAGTTGGTGCAAGTGTCCTCTACTTTTCTGACCGCCGGTTGCATGGGCGACAGTTTTCCTTCAACGCAGCGGCAACCCGTCGTGATCTCGGAATCTTTCTCGTCGGATACTCCTTGGCGCTGGGTGCAGCACTGCTTCCGCCACATCTCTCAATTGGCCCTCTTCCCGTGGATTACGTGTTCGGGGCTGCGCTTGTCGGACTCTATCTCGTATACGTCTATCGCTCACTACAGACCGGCCAGCTTATCGAAGATGAGGGCCTTGAATCGCTGTACATAGGGTTGCTCCTCGAACGCGGTGAAGCCGCTCTATCGTCGGCCACATCAAACAGCAATCATGGTGGTGATCCACATCGTGGGCTCGTATTTCTGCAGACGGTGGTCGCGCTCGTATTCATCGTTGGGGGTGCGCAGCTCTTTGTTACCGAGGTTCAGTATTTTTCGGCGGAGGTGCTTCATTTTCCGACCGCTGTGCTTGCGTTGCTGATTGCCCCTCTAGCGACGGAGCTGCCCGAGAAGCTCAACAGTATCATCTGGATTTCGCGGGATAAAGATACGCTCGCGATCGGTAATATCACCGGCGCGATGGCCTTCCAGAGCACGGTTCCAGTGACGCTCGGAATTCTGTTCACCTCGTGGAATCTCTCGCTGACGTGGGGAACGACGGGTTTTCTGAACGCGTTATCGACGGTATTAGCACTCGTCGGTGGCGGAATACTCTACATTCGCGCTCGGTCGGCCGGAGAGATGGATATGAATCCGCTTCCGTTTCTCATTGGTGGCCTCTTGTACGCCTTGTTCATCGTCGTTGTTTTATATCACGTATTTTATCTCGGCGTTAGCGTCGGTGGCACTCACTGAACTGACGCCCGCTCTGGCCTACGGCGGATTCTCTTCTTCGTCACTCTCGATCCCCCGGTAGCCGTATTTTTATAGCATCTGTTCGTAGGGCACCTGTATGAGACACAGGATGACCGAGCTTGCTCCCCGGCTTGCTGGTCATGAGTGAGAAAATCGGTCTTCCCGAAGCAGTTTCTATCGCTGTCGGTGGCATGGTCGGGGGCGGTATTTTCGCGGTTCTGGGTGTCGTTGCCGCCGGGGCTGGAACCGCGGCGTGGATCGCGTTTACGCTATCCGGTCTGATTGCCCTGTGTGCGGGCTATTCGTTTGTTCGGCTGAATACCCTGTGTTCGGAGCTGCGTAGCCCGATCGGGCAGATTGAGGAGATCTCCGACAGCCGGCAGCTCGCCGGGCTCATTGGGTGGCTGTTGACGTTCGGCTACGTGGGCACCATGGCGATGTACGCCTTCGCGTTCGGGAGTTATCTGGCTGAACTGGTTGGCGTTCAGCACGTGCTTACCCTCCCGGCTCGTCCCGTGTTTTCGGTCGGTGGTGTCGTCCTCTTTGGCGGTCTGAATCTCCTTGGCGCGCATGCGTCAGGTAAATCCGAGGATGCACTCGTCGCTGCAAAGGTTGTGCTTCTCCTGTTGTTTGCCGGGGGCGGCCTCTACTACGGTGCCTCCCACAACACGATTGTATCGGGCTTTGACGCCATCAGCATCAACGCGCTTACTGCTGCTGCCATCGCGTTCGTCGCCTTCGAGGGCTGGGAACTCCTGATGTTCGATCAGGATAGCATCCGCAACCCGTCAGAGACAGTCGCCAACGCGATTTACATCTCGCTCATCGGAACGACGATACTCTATGCACTCGTTGCCGTCGTCACAACGAACCTCGTCTCCCTCGCGACGATCAAGGACCACCCCGAGACAGCGCTGGCAATCGCGGCAGAGCCGCTTCTCGGCCACCTCGGATTCACTCTCATCGCGATCGCCGCGGTACTCTCGACGGCGAGCGCACTGAACGCGACCCTGTTCAGTGCATCGCGCTTGTCGGCCCAAATATCTCAGACCACCGCCGGCGACGAACAGCAACAGACTAAATCAGCGACCACGGATGGCGGGCGTAACCCGTCAGGATACGGTGCGTCCACGCCGACGCACCGTTCGCCCGGTGCCACGACCGAGTCAGCCCCGCCTGTGCGAACTATCATGGTAATCGGCACGCTCACGTCGATTTTCACGCTGTACGGGAATCTGAACAGCATCACCTCGTTCGCCTCCGGTGCGTTCATGACGATCTTTGGACTCGTGAGTTGGCTCGCGTTCACGAAGCGTAACTCGCTGGTGAGTACGATCATCCCTACGGCAGGTATCGTTGGTTCCGTATCGGCACTGCTCGCACTCGGATGGAACCTGCATCGAACTGATCCGGACGTTCTCGTGACTGTAGCGGTCATCTGGGCGGTGGTCCTCTCCGTCTATTGGGTGCCGAGACGGCGGTGACGATTCTCGTGCCGTCGGTGTACCTACCAGTAATCACGTTTATTAGCGGGCAGACCCATCTTCCCAGTAGAACAAAACAATGGGATGCAAGGTCGATTCCCTCATCGAACGCCACGCCCTGACCGTGCCCGACGCCGGGTACGAGTCGGTCGATGAGTATCTCGTGGCGCGGTGGACCGGCTCGGACGGTCGCTCAGCCGTTGGCTACAAGGCACTCACCGAATGGTTCAATAAGCGACTGCTGAAACGAATCTACGACGAACACGATCGTGGCACGGTGAACGTCCACCTAGAGCGCGAGTACGAGATTATCACCGGCGACGAAGACATCCAGCGTGACGAACTCGCCGCCGACCTTGCGACCGATGGGCTTGATATCGACGACATTGCTGACGAGCTGGTGTCGTGGAGTACGATGCGTCATCACCTCAAGGGCTGTCTCGACGCCGAGAAGGACACGACCCCCGCAGAAACGGACTGGGAAACCAATACCGTCCAGATGACCCGAGAACGGGCCGCAGAAAAAGCCCGATCGGTCCTGTCATCGCTCACATCGAAGGGCCGACTTCGGGACGCGGATCGCGCACAGGTGGATGTCCAAGTCAAACTGAGTTGCCCAGACTGTTCAGTCCGGGTGCCGTTCGAGGATGCCGTCGAGCGGGGCTACGTATGTGAGACACACGCCGAGACCGAGTCCGAGGAACCGGTGCTCGAACGCGTTGGAAACCGGTCGTCGGCCGTTGCACTTCCATATTTAGCCGTTGAAGCGCTCCAGACCGCCTTCTTCGGGGAACCGTTCCTCCTCGAAGCCGCCACGATCGCCGCTCTCTAAGTATGACGTGGCACCTCTCTCTCGAGAATATTGCAGGCATCCGGCAGGGTGACGCTGATATCGAGCCGGGCGTCAATGCTGTCCGGGCGAGCAACTGGCAGGGAAAATCAAGTTTCCTTGCGGGCATCAAGACCGCGTTCGGAACTGCGACGCCGCTGACCGAAGGGCAGTCGACTGGTCGAGTTGTCTTGCAAACGGATGATGAGGAGATTACAGTCGAATTAGAACGGACGAACGGGTCCGTGTCGCGATCCGGACAGCCGTATCTGGAAGACGAATACGATCGTATCTGTGCGGAGTTGTTCGCGTTCCTCGACGAGGACAACGACATCCGCCAGGCGGTGCGAACCGGTGAGAACCTGGAGACGTTGCTCACCCGGCCGCTTGATTTCGAGAACATCGACGAGCAGATTGCGGACTTACAGACCGAACGTGAGCAAGTCGAGCGCGAACTCGAACGAGCCGATCAGGCGGCCGAACGCCTCCCACAACTCCAGCAACGAGTCACAAATCTCGAAGACGATCTCGAGGAGCTGCGTGCTGAACGGGAAGCTATCGATGACGACAGCGGTGGCGAGAGCGACGCTCGCGACCAGCTGAGTGACCTTCGCGCGGAACGTGACCAGGTAACCACAAAAATCGAGCGTCTGGAGGCGACTGCCGAGCGCGTTCGGGAGACGTTGGCCGAAAAGCGGACCGAACTGGAGTCGCTTACCGTTCCATCGGATGCTGACGTTGAGGACAAACTCGAGAATCTTCATGCCGACCTCCGTGACTTTGAGCGCGACAAGGAGCTATTGCAGTCGGTCTACGAAGCCAACAAACGGGTACTCGACGAAGGGCGTGTGGAACTGCTGACCGAGGTCTCGCACGATATGCTGTCGGATTCGGTGACGTGTTGGCTCTGTGGGAACGACGCGACACGTGACGATATCGAGGCACAGCTGACGGCGCTCGATGACCGGATTGCAGACCTCCGATCGCAGGCTGCCGAGACCCGTGATCGTGTGGAGAACCTCGAAGCGCGGCGCGATGAGATCAAGCAGGCGCGCCGAAAAGAAACAGACTTGACCGATCGCATCGGCGACCTGGAATCCCGCCTTGCCGAGACTGAGGAGAGCCTCGAGACAGCGCGCGATCGCCGAGAGGAGCTCGAATCTCGTATTGCTGACCTCGAAGCAGAAGTCGATTCGACTGAAAACCGGGTTACGGACCTCGAAAGCGAGATCAAATACACCGAAGCAGAGTTGACAGACGCGCGTGAGGAACTCGAGGAAACCGAGACCCTCGCAGAGCAACGCGAGATGCTCGAAAAGGAGTACGACTCACTGACTGACGAAATCACGGACCTCCGCACTCGGAAAGAGGACGTCAAGCAACGAACGCGCGAGGCGTTTTCGTCAGCACTCGCTGATCTGCTCGAACAGTTCGACACGGGGTTCGAGACGGCCCGTCTCACGAGTACGTTCGATCTCGTCGTCGCACGCGAGGGGCGCGAAGCCCAGTTGGACGCATTGAGTGAAGGCGAACGAGAGCTTCTTGGCATCGTCGCAGTACTTGCGGGCTATGAGGCCTTCGAGGTGAGCCAGCGTGTCCCGGTGATGCTTCTCGATGGCCTTGGCGGACTCGCCAGCGATAATCTACAAATCTTGGTTGAATATCTGGCTGCGCGAACGGAGTACCTCGTCCTCACGGCGTATCCCGAATACGAGGGGTTCGACGGAAACGAACTGTCGCCGTCTGAGTGGCAGGTCGTGTCGCACGAACCGGACGTCGGTGCAGCGTAGGCGGAACATCGCCTGATCGTTCTTTCGTCGTCCCGATCTCTTGATCTCCAGCCCGTATCGAACCCTTGCACCACATTCATTACTGTGGTACGAGGTGACAGCCTCTCGCCAGATTTAAGTACAGAGTTCATCTACGGGGATTGTGATGAGTCGGTTCACCGAACAGCACGAGAAGGGAGTCCGTGCCTTTACCGAGGGTCTGGAACACAAGCAGAAGACGTGTACCAACTGTGGATTCGAGGATAGTGTTCTTCACAGTGAGTGGAGGGCACACGTCGAGACGACGCCGAAGTCCGGCCATATCAAATACAAACTCACATGTCCGGATTGCGACTCGACTGAAATCGTCGAAATCGATATTTGATTACCTCTGTTCAAGCAGGTCGAGATTTTTGAGCCGAGACTGAACTGTGCCGAGCGCTGTCTCGGCGTCTTCAACTGTCTGTGCACCCGTAATTACCAGTTTGCCACTCCCAAAGAGCAGGACGACGACAGGCGGGTCGTCGAGTCGGTAGACGAGTCCAGGGAACTGTTCTGGTTCGTACTCGATGTTCGCGAGGCCGAGACCAATTGCGATTGCATTGAGATTCAGTCGTTCGTCGAGATCGCCACTGGTCACCATGTTCTCGATGGTGATCTCCGGGTCCTCGTCGACGTGGATCCCGAGATGACGCAATTCTTGAAAGAAGATCTCGAGTGCGTCCTCAACAGCGGTCACACTTTGGGCCCCGGTACAGACGACTTTTCCCGACCGGAAGATGAGTGCCGCAGCCTGCGGGTTCTGTGTTCGATAGACCAAACCTGGGAAGTGGTCGGGTGCATAATCGGTTGACGGGAGGTCGTCGGCGAGTGTTTCGAGGTCGAGTTCTTGGCCGATACTGGTCGATGCTACAACGTTCTCAACCGCAAGTGTATCTGATAGACTGCTCATCTCTCTGCTCGAATGTTTCCACGAATGATAAAATACTGGTCGATATCCATCTGGCGGAGCTATCGGTCTTCCATGAGGGTTGCGATGAGCTCAATTCCTAAGATGGCCACTTGATACTATCAATCGGCTACGATCGCTCAGTCTGTGAGCGGGAGGAAGATACCGAAGCCGAAGACAGAGAAGAATCCAACTGCAATCCCGATCACCATTGAATCGAATAGGACTGTTCGTTCCCATCCGGGGAGTGCCCCTGCGAGACTTGGACCAGCAGCAGCTCCGAGAGCACCGAGAAGAAAGAGCCCTAGCCCCAGCAAGAACCCACGTTTGGCGTACTTTGCATAGTCGAGTCTCATATTGTGGCCCATAGTCACTCGTGGTCTATGCTCGATAATATCTGTTTCGACCCCAGCCGATCGATTATCACGGAGATATCGAGCGAAGGTGCGTGCCGTACGTCCTACTCTGTTTGGGGGACGGCATAGGCACCGAGACCGAAGAATACAACTGCTAACACTGCCAGGACGACTAACTCGCTTCCTGCTGACTGGTGCAGATAGGTTGCGTTTCGAACGCCGCGAGCGAAGTACGTGAGCGGTGAGAGACCGATAGCCGGTCGGAACCATACCGGGAGCATATCCGGGGTAATGAACGTCTCGGACAGGAACACGAGCGGGAGGGCAACTGCGTTGCTCGCGGCGATAACTCCATCCTGTGAGTCAGCGACCCGGCCTAACAGTGCCCCAATCCCACAGAACACCACGACAGCCAGTACGATGAACGGGAGTAGGAACGGGGAGAGACTGAAACTTCCTCCAGTCAGAAGCTCAAGTACACCCAGCACGATTACGCTGGCGAGCAGGATGATCCCGACGTTTACCAGCGTGTGTGCTGCCAGCCATTCGCCCCGATTGAGAGGTGTCGTCGCCAGCTTCTCGAATCGATTCCCCTCTCGATACCGGGCGATAGAACTCCCGATTCGGGAGAGGGGAGTAAACAGCACAATGATTGCGAGATAGCCTGGGACGTAAAATCCAGTCGGATGTCCGAAGAGGCCGCCGCCGGTGGGATTCGTCTGGACGACAGCTCCGAAGATCCCGACGAGGATGAGCGGGAAGCCGAACGTGAAGAAGACCGCCGTCCGCCGCCGGAGGAACGACCGCCAAGCCGTCCCAGCCTCGGCACCGACACGCGTGATCCAGGTCATTGTGATTCCCCCACGGGATTCACAGCAGGTTCTGATGGTTGTTGTTCGTTGATCGTTTCGGTGGTGAGGTGCAAATAGACGTCTTCAAGCGACGGCTCGGTCCAAGTAAGCGTCTCGTAGTCGATTCCCTGTGCTTCCAGCCGACTGACTATCTCTCCGATCTCCGCCGGTGCAACGTCTGGTATTCGCAGTCCCGTTTCGGTTGTCTCGACGTCGACACCGAGCGACTCGATCCCGTGTAGAGACTGCTCTGTTTCGATGCGGAGGTGTGTTCCGCCGCCATATCGCTCGATGAGGGCAGTCGGCCGGCCGACTTCGACAAGTGAACCAGAATCGAGTAGAGCTACTTGATCCGCTAGCTGTTCGGCTTCTTCCATGTAATGGGTCGTGAGGAAGACTGTCGTTCCGTCGTCTGCAAGGTCGGTGATGAGCGACCAGAGTGCTTGCCGCCCAGCTGGATCGATCCCTGTCGTCGGTTCGTCGAGAAAGAGGAGATCGGGATCGTTGATCAGAGCGATGCCGACACAGACGCGCCGTTGCTGACCACCGGACAGGTTCGTATACCACGTTTCGTCGGCTGTTTCCAGCCCAACATCGGTAAGTACGTCGTCGACGGGTCGGGGATCGTCATAGAGCCCTGCATAATAGCCCAGCAACTCACGTGCTGACAACCGCTCCGGTGGTGTAAACGATTGAGGGAGGAGTCCAATCCGTCCTTTTTTGACTTGATTCGGTGACTGCCCTAACACAGTAACCGATCCCGCGTCTGGCATCGTGGTCCCGGTGAGTGTGCGGACGAGCGTCGTTTTTCCGGCCCCATTCGGCCCTACGAGTGCAAAAACGTCCCCGCTATCGACTGACAGTGAGACGTCTTTGAGCGCGATGGTATCGCCGTATCGCTTGGAGATACCCTCGGCAGTAACTGCCGCGGTCATACTGGAGAATTGGAACGACTTGAGGTAAGCCATTCGATTTTGGCATGAACTGCAGTCCAAACAGCCGACATTTCTATTCCTCGGACAACAGAACTCGGAACGGCACCGTGGGACATCTAACAATCACTTAGCGATTGTTAGACGAATCGCCAGTGGAGATGTGAACACGAGCCCTACCGACTCCGGGGTCTACTCTTGTCACCAACGGCTGTACTTCGCCCCGGGATCGACGACGTCTGGAAATAAGGGCAGTAGCCGAACAGAAGGGTTGATAACTGTCTAGTTCAATCCCCAGATAATGGCATGCCAGCAGAGCAGTTAGAGTCGTTTCTCGATAACCCCGCGATGCGTGAGGCTGTGTCAGTCGCGTTCGAACGGAGTGACGGGGGTAACGAGGAACTCCAGTGGGCCGACGTTAAGGACGCGCTGTCGAGTGGCCAGTGGGGACGCTTGATCGAAACCGGCGTTCTCGTAAGTGGAGGTGCCGGATTTACCTTTGCAAACCCGGACCGCGTCGAGCAGACACTTGAGGAACACGGTCATCTCTCGAATATGTCTGACGATGGCGATATGATCGAATCTGAGTCGTGGGCCTGGTACGACAAAGCGGCCGGTGTGGCGGCACTCGCGCTCTTTGCCGGATATTGGAATACGGGGATACGGGATTTCATCGCATCCTTCGATAACATCGTCCTCGCGCCAATCACCAATGCTCTCCCGTTCTACGCGGTCATCATCATCCTCGCGATCGTCACCGGTCTCTATTCTACCGTCCTGCAGTCTCGGCTTATGGACCACGAAAAAATGCAGGCGTATCAGGAGAGGATGAACGACCTGAAAGAGCGCAAAGAGGCAGCCAAAGAACGAGGCGACGACGAAGCGCTCGAACGGATTCAGGAGGAGCAGATGGAAGCAGCTGGCGATCAACTGGGAATGTTCAAACTGCAGTTTCGTCCAACGGTCTGGATTATGCTCATAACCATCCCCGTGTTCCTCTGGCTTCGCTGGAAGGTACGTGGTGGTCACCTCGGTGGAGATGAGGCAGGGATGATTGTTCCATTGGCCGGTGCTGTCTCGTGGCAAGACCCTCTGTTAGGCCCGATGCCCACGTGGATTGTCTGGTATTTCCTTTGTTCGATGGCATCGCGGCAGATTATCCAGAAGACGCTCAATATCCAGACGTCCTCCACATCTTGACAACGACTAAGTGGTTGTTTCCTATGGAAGTCCTCCGTATCTTGTCTTCACCGCTATTTGAGCAAACTGTTCACCACAGGCTGTGAACACATTGGTTTTCGATATCGTAGGCTTTCTCACTCGATGAGCACTTTCTGGCCGCTCATCTCGCCGCTGAGTCGTTCGTTCTCCCACATACGCCGCTCTTGAAGCGTTTGCCGGGCCTGAGAGGTTAATGTATAGCTGTTCGTTCGATCGTCAATGTTCCCTTTGTTGATCAGGCCTTCTTCAACAAGGGTGTCGAGATTTGGATACAATCGGCCGTGGTTCACTTCTGACTCGTAGTACGCATCCAGCACCTCCTTGATTGCAAGTCCATATGGCTCGTCCAGCCCGGTAATTACGTACAAAATATCGCGCTGGAAGGCTGTCAGTCCGTTCATCAACTTCAACTGTTGGCTGTAGTGAGGTAATCATTACGACATCGCAATCTGTATCACGCTGGAACTACAGATTACAACTGGCATGCTTGAGAATAGCGTGCCCTCCCCGATGACAGTCAGAGGCACCCCCCGTTCCCGAATCCCCCCTCTCTGTAGTCGGCCCATTACTGACCTCCGATGTCATCGGGGACATATTTCCGGCTTCGTGACAATCCCGTATCCTTTGGTTTCCAGTGTACCTTCAAACAGAACGCATAACTCGGACTAGTCAGTTGGCTCCGATATGCGCGCTGTCAGCGATCGCTTTGAGTCACCGTTCTCGGGTACTGCTTTCGCACTGGGGGCGATTCTATTCATCGCGGGTACTCTTGGGATCATCCTCGACGTTGTCCCTGGGGGTCCTGTGTCTGGCTGGGGGATGCAGATCGATCTAGACCTCGAACTCCTGGGAATCGTCGCTATAACTGGGGCTGTCCTCGGTGATCATATTCAGCACCCGCCGTCTCCGTTACCAGACACCCATCGCAATAGTGACTGCCACTGGGACGTGTATATCTCACGACCGCTGCTCGAGACACTTCTCCAATTTGCCCGGCGCTCGGAGCCGGAGTCACTTTCTATTGGGCTCGCAACGACCCCTGCCGGACAACTCAGCGATGCTGAGGGGCTTTCTGATACGACACCAGTCTTCACGGATCTGTATTTGCCAGAACAGCCGAATTCAGTCAGCTCCGTCTTTGGTATGGATCTCCACACGCCGGCGGGACGAACGCATGGCCGGTTCGTAACCCACCCGTTCTCCGAGCTTCGGTTGACAAAACGCGACGACCTACACGCGGTCGTCTTCGTTGCCGTTCCCCCCTGGGATGAGACCACTATCGCAGCGTTCGATCGGGCTGGTCGTCGACATTCGATTCGAGTAGTTGAAGGAACACCACCAGATGAGTCGCTCCCATCGCTGAATCAATAGTATTTTTGCCCCCTACCATCCAAGGTGAGTTTGAACATCACTCGGCCGTGCCAGCCACAGTAACGCGGAGCGAATAGCTCTGTCTCTGTGTTTCCGTGGGTGGCACGTCGCGAGTGACGACACTATCAACGACTATGAGCGCACATATCACTGGCAGTGGTTGTCTCCAAGACGTGTATCGGCGTGTATCAAACCCATCTTGTGAGTTGATTCCATGAGCTGGAAAGAAACAGCTGCACCGGTCCTCACCCGGATGCCGTCTGTTCGGCGACCCGAGAAACACGTTCCATTCCGCCGCAAACTCGCGTGGACAGCCGGAACGCTCGTCTTGTATTTCTTCCTCTCTAACGTCATACTCTTCGGTGCAAACCAAGGGAGCGACGTCTTCGGGCAGTTCCGGTCGATTTTGGCGGGTGGGCAAGGTACTATCCTCCAGCTCGGGATCGGACCGATCGTGACCGCGAGTATCGTCTTGCAATTACTCGGTGGGGCCAACCTACTAGGGCTTGACACAGACGATCCACGCGATCAGGCGCTCTACCAGGGCCTACAGAAGTTCCTCGTCTTGGTTATGATCTGTCTCACCGGGCTTCCGATGGTGTTCGCCGGTGGGTTCCTCCCGGCAGATCCGCAACTCGCCCAAGCTCTCGGTGTCCCGCTGAGCGTCATCAAGTGGTTGATTTTCTTCCAGATCGCCGTCGGCGGCGTCCTCATTCTGTTCATGGATGAGGTCATCAGCAAGTGGGGAGTCGGGAGTGGCGTCGGCCTCTTCATCGTTGCTGGCGTGAGCCAGAAACTCGTCGGTGGACTGATTGCTATCCCCGGCGTCGCAGGACAGCAAACCGGGATTCTGACCGCGTGGATCGAGATTCTGCTGGGTGATCTTCCAGTTGGTTCTCCGTTTACGGCAGCAGGTATGCAGACGCTGGTGTTCGGAGTTGGGAACCTCCTTCCACTATTTACGACGCTACTGATCTTTGGCATCGTGGTCTATGCCGAGAGCGTCCGCGTTGAAATTCCGCTTTCCCATGCTCGAGTCAAAGGTGCTCGTGGAAAGTTCCCAGTAAAACTCATCTATGCGAGCGTCTTGCCGATGATCTTCGTTCGAGCGATCCAGTCTAATATCCAGTTTCTCGGCCGGATCCTGTCCAGCCAATTAGGTGATGGCCTACCCGAGTGGCTCGGCGTCTACAATTCCAACGGCCAACCCGTCGACGGCCTCTTCTACTATCTCAACCCGATTCACAGCCCCCGGCAGTGGATGTGGTGGTCCGCTGGTGCCGGTGCTCATCACCCATGGCAAATCATGCTCCGAGTGTTCATTGACCTCGTGTTCATGCTTGCTGGCGGTGCGATTTTCTCGATCTTCTGGGTCGAAACCGCCGATATGGGGCCCGAAGCGACCGCGCAACAGATTCTGAATTCCGGGATGCAGATTCCCGGCTTCCGACAGAATCCTCAGGTGATGGAGAAGGTTCTCGAACGGTATATTCCCCAGTTAGCTGTCCTTGGTGGCGTTTTGGTTGGTTTGCTGGCTGTTCTCGCCAACATGCTCGGGACCATTGGAGGTGTCTCCGGGACCTCGCTGCTACTCACCGTGAGTATCACGTACAAGCTATACGAAGAGATCGCTGAGGAACAGCTCATGGAGATGCATCCGATGATGCGCCAGCTCTTTGGCTAAGCGTGAGCGGGACACGCTGAAAACCTCCTATCGGAGATGAGTTGGATGAGAATGAGTTAACATCATGGGAGACGGAGGCGGAGCTATGGACGGTGAAGCTGAGGAACCTGTAGCCCTGAGTGACCTTCGAGCTGAAGCCGTTGCCCTCATCGACGACCTGTCGGAAGCGGAACTCCGGGCTACCATTGAGTACGCTCGAGACCGATTGCAATTCGTTCATCCCGAAGTGACAGAACAGATTGAGGCGAGGGACGGCGAAGAAATTGTTCGGATTGACGACCGTGGCGCATACACAGAGGTAGTAAAACGGCAACCCTGTGCTACTGGGTGTGACGAATGCCCTCACGAGCCGATTCTTTATCACGTCACTGAAGAAAGTCAACTAGATGGGACAACGGATCTTCACTGGACGTATCTCGGACGTGTTTATGAAGGATAGATGACGCCCACCTGCGGAGTTCAGAAAGGCCGAATCGCACCACGACTACTGGATTTGATTCCCCCTATCACGCTTCCCAGCGGTTCTCCTGACAACTCCGTTGCTACTCTCCTTCTGCAATTCCCATCTACCGTGTGGTCACCGTTGATATTCCAAGACCGTTGGGTGTAGAGGCCCATCAACTATTTTAACCGAACAAGCCACTTTCCTCGTCACTATGATCCTCATAGTGACCGAAAATATCTGTTAGCTCGGGATCTGCACCGTGGGCTGAATAGACCGTCAGTAGATCTCCAGCTTCGATAGTCGTTTGTCCGCGGGGGGTGATCGGCTGTTCCGTTTCTTCTCGCTCTATTGCGACGATGAGTACCTCATCTGGGAGCAACGCTTCACGAGCTGCATCGGTGAGTGTCTTCCCGGCGATTGGAGCATTATCGGTTACCGTGATTTCGAACACCTCTGCCTCGTCACCGATACGCATGAAGTCGATGATAGTCGGGCGGACAACCGCTCGGTAGAGATGTTCGGCAATAAGTTGCTGTGGATTCTCCATCGTGTTCACCTTGATCTGCCGAAACAAGCCCATATGCTCAGGATTGTGAACAACTGAGATAACGCTGGGAATGTCGAGTTCCTGTGCGAGGAGACAGACCATGATGTTTGTTGCATCTTGATCTGTCGTCGAGATGATCGCGTCCGCTCGGTCAGCACCAGCGTCCTCAAGCGTTTCCTTGACCGTCGCATCAGCAGTAATGACTAAACAGTCATGGCCTCTAGCTACCACCTCTGCTTTCTGTTCATCACGTTCGATGACGACGACTTCGTTTCCAGAGCGAGTTGCGATATCGATGAGTGGGGTTCCGATGTCGCCCGCTCCTACGATGATGATATACATCGGCTGATCAACTCGTTTTTGAGAGTAGTGGTAACATATTGCGTCACCGATTAGGGGCGGAACATCTGATTTGCCTTGTTTTAGTATCCGACAGAGATCGACTCATAGTAATTGACGACCGCAGTTATCACACTCGTCGTGTCCTGTATGGACCTCCGCGTCACAATTCGGACATACGTAGGTCTTCTTTCCAGCTACCAGCCGGTATAGCGAACGCAGCCTCTCCATATTCCGATTTTCAGTGGGATCATTTATAGCCCTTCTGCTCGCCGTGTTTCGGGTCCGTTTAACGACTTCAGCGACCTTCTACTGATGCTGTCTGAGCACCTCTGATCGGTCACTCTCACGATCGTCGGACGAGAGGTGACCAATCCCGTTACTCACGAATTAGATAGCCGACAACCACTTAGGCCTTGTTTTGAACGAGAAAGTTGGTTGGATCGGTGGTGACGTTCTATAACGGTGTGTTTGGCCACCGCGTGGTGATTACCGAATATTGAGTAGAATTCCTGTGCCTTGGCCCAGGATAATGGCAAGTACGTGCAGCGAATTCTCCAAGCTCTTTTCGGCCGAAAAGCTGGTGAGAAGATTTCCGAACGGTACCGCCGGGAGGGGTCAACAGCTGATCATCGACGGCGACGGTAGCCGCGGAACCACCGCGTCACGCGAGACGTAATCCCCAGATCGCGCTTGGCCATAATGACCGTATTTTTCGCCCGGCGACCGACCTCTTCGGGAATCGCCCCGAAAACGAGTTGCTCCAAGAGGCTTTCCCGAGAGGCCCCCATAATCGTGATATCGTGTCCACCAGAGCGGTCGACGATCTCCTTGACGATGTCGCCGTTTTCAACGAGAGTTGTGTCCGTGTCGACCCCATCAAGTATCGCTGCAGTCTCTTCCAATACGGTGTCGCCATTTTCGTCCGTCGTCGTAGAGATGTATAACACCTCGACGCGTGCTTCATTTGGCACAGCAATCGCGTGGGCAATCTCGGCGGCAAACTCGGCGTGGGGGCCGCCAGCCGTCGGTACAAGGATCGAGTTGACCTCCCCGGTCGGGCCCATCCGCTCAACGAGGACATCACACCGCGCCTGCGTGACAATCTGGTCGACGTTACTCCCGAGGACGTAGTCCGCCCGACGCCCACGGCCCCGCCATCCCATCAGGACGATATCGATGTTATCCTGCTCGATGGTGTTCAGAATCGCTCTGGAGACATCGTGACCGATGCGAATCTTGCCACTGACAGGGATGTCAGGACGTTCTTCCGCTGCGAACTCGAGTGCCGAATCGATTACCTCACGCTCCTCCGAGACGAACTGCCGCCCCTCCGACAGCGGGGTTTGCTGGGGCACCGTCACGACGCTCACCACTTCGATATCGGCATCACGTTCCTCGGCAAGATCGAATGCCGTCCGCATCAGTTGCTCGACGCTCTCAGGGTTCGCAATCGGCACGAGGAGCCGTTGGTCCCGGGAAGACCGCTCAGACGCCGGTGCCTGTTCAGCAACGACTGTGGGGGCTTCCTCTTCGAGCTTTTCCTCCTCTTTCCGCTCGGAGTAGCCGTAGTAGACGGCGATTCCAAGACCCATCCACAGCACGGTCGTAATGAGTGCAATGAACCCGTGGGAATCTGGTCCGAGACCGATCTCCATTCCTAATGCTGAGAGGAGAAACGGCGTCAGCAGGAACTGGAGGACGATCCCGATTAACGGCGGCCACGGCATATAGGGGACTTCGAAGGTGCGCGGTAGGTCTGGATGGGTTTTTCGCATCTTGATGACTGTCCAGTTGACCTGGACGAACAGCAGAATGAACATGATGTCTGCGGAGGCGGCGACGGATTCGATCGGTAACGTCACTGCCATCAATATGATGAGCACGGCAGACAAGAGGATCGCCCAGTGGGGCGTCCGTTTCTCGGGATGAATCCGGTCGAAGATCCCGGGCAGCGCCCGATCACGACCCATTGCGAACGACACCCGCGACGAAGAGTACACGGTCGCGTTCAGGGCGCTCATCGTGGCTGTGAGGCCGGCGATCAGCAACAGCGGCACCCCGTATGGAACGAACTGCCCCGCCGCTTCGATGATGCCAAGCTCGCCGAGATTCCCGAGCAGCTGCCAAGTAGGTGCGTCCGCGGCTAGTCCTGCGCGCTGCGCAAGCTCGGGAACGACGCTAATACCGCCGATCGCAGCAAAGGCGACGAGAATGTAGATCGGAACGACGATTGCTAACGAATAGAAGACGGCTTTCGGGATGTTCTCACCGGGGTTGACAACTTCCTCACCGGACTGGACGATGATCTCGTAGCCTTCAAACGCGATATACGTGAATCCCATCGCGCCGATAATCCCGATGACGCCGTTCGGGGCGAAGCTCGGGTGACCCAGGAATTTCGTCGGCCAATCCGGGGTATTGAGCGTCGCGAGGATTCCGAACGCGACGAAGACACCGAGAATCGCCACTTTGATTCCAGTCACGATCACCCCCGCTTTCCCCGTCTCTTCGGCACCACGATAGTTGATATACGCGAACAGGCTTACCATCAGCACTGCAAGTACCTTGTCGAGGAGGAGACGGTCGATGAATCCCAGAAGCACGAATCCCTCGGAAAGCACGCCCGAGTAAACGATGAACTCAGTCAAGAAAACGCCGAACGTGACGGCATAGAGCGAGCAGGCGACGGCGTGGGCGAACCAGCTCATCCAACCGGCGTAGAAGCCGTTCGGGTCGACGAGTGCCTCTTTCACCCACAGATACCCTCCCCCCGCCTCGGGGAAGGCAGCACCCAACTCTGCGTACGAGACGGCCGTGAACAGTGCAACAAACCCGTTCAGGAAGAAGGCTAGCGTCAGAGCCGGTCCGGCGAGTCCGGCTGCAAATCCGGTCAAGGCGAACACGCCGGCACCGATCATGGCCCCAACACCGATAAACGTGATATCGAAGAGACTCATGTCCCGCGACAGTTCCGTTTCGACGTCGCTACTCGCGTCCGTCGAGACGGACGTCTCTGACACCCCAGAGTCACCAGTCATCCTGTAGGGATTC
This sequence comes from Halopenitus sp. H-Gu1, assembly GCF_041821145.1. NCBI lineage: Archaea > Methanobacteriati > Methanobacteriota > Halobacteria > Halobacteriales > Haloferacaceae > Halopenitus > Halopenitus sp. H-Gu1. Next base: position 83,347 of record NZ_JBGUBC010000007.1, read on the forward strand.
TCCAACATCCGTAACTAAACTTTCGTTCTATAGTCGACCCCCCGTACTGATATTGATACGGAGGCGACACACACTTCATTGCCCGCAAGGACGTTTAGATATGCTCGAGTCACTGTATTATCGCTATCACTCGGTTCGGCGGCGCATCCGTCGGATCGAACGACAGGAAGTCCGAGAGTTTCGTCGATGGCTCGAAGATACCGAAAACCTCCTACAGCTGTCGGCACTTGTCTTCGTCCCGCTTCTCATCGGCATCGTGACGTGGGTCTCAAACGTCTCGCCGGCGGTCTCCTTTCTGGTGTACCCGCCTCTCGCTTCGGGCGCGTATACGCTCTTTGCTGACCCTGAGGGCCGCTACTCGTCGCCACGTAAGTTCGTTGGCGGGATGACTGCCGGCGCACTCAGCGGCTGGCTCGCCCTCGAGGTGAGCGCACGATTCTGGTATCCAACTACGCCCGAACAGTTCCAAGTCCACGCGGGGGCAGCCGCGCTGGGGATCTTTCTCACTGGGGTCGTAACGTGGGGACTGTCGTTGGAAGAGCCAACGGCATTCTCGACAGCGCTCCTCGTACTCGTCACCGGTGCCGAGCGGCTGACCTACGCCGTCGGAATCGTGGTGTCGAGTCTGCTCATCGCCAGCGTCTTCCTGCTCTGGCGACGTTATGTCTATCACGAACGAGCGCGCTATCTGTTCCGTTCGACCCAGAGAGACGACCAGATCCTTGTCCCCGTTCGAGGTGATACCGCTGAATCGGTCGCTCTGTTCGCTGCACGCCTGGCAGCGGCTCACGACGCTGGAAAAATCGTCCTTATGAAAACGGTGAGTTCGGAGACGGTTGAGCAAACGGAAGCGGCACTGGAGGCTGCCGATGAGATGGTGGTCTCTGAAGACAGCGAAGTGTCGTCGGAGCCTATCACGGAGGTAGTTGAGGAACGTCTCGCCGAAGAGCAACTCCACGCCCTTAAGCAACTTCAGGATCGAGTCACCTCCCTTGTCGACGTCCCCTGTGAGTTCGTTGTCGCCGTCGAGGATGGGGCTGCCGGGGAGACAGCACTCACGACCGCAGAAACCGAGAATTGTGATTTGATCGTCTGTGGATACGAAACCGAGGAGGGAGGCCCCAGCCCGTTCGTGCGGACGGTTTTGAGCGGCAATACGGATGCTGTTGTCTTTCGGTCGTCGAACGGCCGCACAGAATGGGAACGCATCCTGGTGATGGTCCGCACGTCGGGCGAACTCGCCAACGCGATGCTTGACTTTGCCCACCGACTCATCCCCAGCGACGGAACAGTAAGTGCGTGTACCTGTGTCTCACAGCAACGTGACCGACGGATGGCCGAGATACTGCTGGAGAACCTCATCGAGTCGTTCCCCAATCCCATCGAGACGCGGGTTGCCACCGGCCCAGTCGAAGAGTTTCTCGAACGAAATGCGTCTCTTTACGATCTGACTGTTATCGGGGCAAGCACCGATCGTGGACCTGTCTCACGGTTCGTTTCAACACCAACGTTCGAACGAATTCAAGCGGTTGATTGCGATCTAGCAATAGTGCATCGGGGGTGAATGGGGTCGGAAGATGCTAGCAACAGATACGAACCAGCATGTATTAGTGACTTTGTTGAAATCCATTCATCGGACATTACAGAGCAAGTACCATGGGTCAGCAAACCATTATATGGATGGCCTAGCAAATTCGAGCTGCAATGTCCGAGTATTCCACCCCCGAACTACCGCCGCTCCCGTACGACTACGACGCACTCGAGCCGCATATCTCCGAGCAAGTGCTGACGTGGCACCACGACACCCACCACCAGGGGTACCTGAACGGCCTCGAAAGCGCCGAGGAGACGCTCGCCGAGAACCGTGAGAGCGGCGACTTCAGTTCCTCTGGCGGTGCGATGCGTAGTGTCACTCACAACGGTTGTGGGCACTACCTTCACACGCTGTTCTGGGAGAACATGTCGCCGAACGGCGGCGGCGAACCTGAGGGCGACCTTCGCGAGCGCATCGAGACCGACTTCGGCTCCTACGAGGGCTGGAAAGGCGAGTTTGAGGCCGCCGCATCCGCTGCGGGCGGCTGGGCGCTGCTCGTGTACGACCCCGTCGCCAAGCAGCTGCGCAACCTCGTCGTCGACAAGCACGACCAGGGCGCGCTCTGGGGCGCCCACCCCGTCCTTGCGCTCGATGTCTGGGAGCACTCCTACTACTACGACTACGGTCCCGACCGCGGGAGCTTCGTCGACGCCTTCTTCGAGGTCGTCGACTGGGACCACGCCGCCGAGCAATACCAGAAGTCCCTCGACCACTTCGAGTAAACAGCGCTGTTCATTGCTCTCTCATCGAACAGTGTGGACGACAAGTTCGATGGCGAATCGCATTCTCTCGTCAAGCGTCTATTTGTAGCCACACCTGCAACGTGTAACGATGGCTAAACCCCTGGGTCTGCCACACGTCTGTCCTGACTGCGGGGCTATCGACGCCTATGAGAAACGGTTCACTATCGGCGGGGGCTGGCGGTTCGTCTATCGCTGTTCGAACTGTGGTCGGCGTCACGTGCCCACAGGGATGGATCAAGAGCGGTGAGTGCGTTCCCGTTTCGTCTGTCCCTTACGACTATATGAGCTCATAGAGAGGGGCGGCGTCGAACCGTTCATTGATTCAGAACCCCCAAACCGAGTGTTCAACTTCTTCTAGGGGATGACGTATCCGCCGATTACTCGACAAATACGAACGTGCTCCAGTGTTGAGGAACAAAACTCCGGTCAGAATGAACCCCCTGCCTACAACCTCCGTTTTGACCGAGGTGAACAATCCTATAATCGCTGTCCCGAACAGGAACGACGCGAATCCGGTTCTGGTGTGTGCGAGGATGGTTCGTTCTTGGGCTAGCCGCGCCCGTTCCTCCACGAGTTCGGTCGCTTTCTGGGTCGCTTCATCCTGTTGGTGTGGACGCACGGATACTTGGTCGGTCTGTGGGCAGTTAGCAGTTCATCTCGACGATATCGTTGGCGTTCATGCGAGTCGTAACACGCACGAGACCCTGCTCTGTCGGTCTAAAGTTATCATCCCGAACCGTCATCCTCAAAACTAATCAGCGCGACGGACAACACGGTGTATGTCTGAAAAGATCGGGTTGACCGAGTCGGTCTCGCTGGCGGTCGGTGGGATGGTCGGTGGCGGCATCTTCGCTGTCCTCGGGGTGGTAGCAGCCACGGCGGGAACGCTCGCGTGGCTCGCGTTCGTCGCCTCGGGCGCCATCGCCGTCTGTGCGGGGTACTCGTTTATCCGCTTGAATAGCCTCATTGACGTTCAGGCGGGACCGATCACGTACGTCGCGCGATGCACGGGAAACACGACACTCGCAGGGATGACCGGCTGGACGTTCATTATCGGCTACGTCGGGACGATGTCGCTATACGCCTACGCCTTCGGTGGCTACTTCGTCGAACTCATCGGCGTCCAGTCCGTCCCCGGTTTGGGGCTGCCGCTTCGGCCCGCCGTGACGCTCGCGGCTGTCGCGGTGTTCGTCGGCCTGAACGTCCTCGGGGCACGAGCCTCGGGCCAGACCGAGGATATCCTCGTCGGGTTGAAAGTGGTCATTCTGCTGGTGTTCGGCGTCGGTGGCCTGTACTACGGCTATACCACCGGGAAGCTGACGACGGGGACGTCGAACCTCGGCATCGGGCCGCTCATCGCAGGCGCAATCGCGTTCGTCGCGTTCGAAGGCTGGGAGTTGCTCGCGTTTGACCAGGACAGCATCCGCGACCCTGAGGAGACAGTTCGAAAAGCGATCTACATCTCCATCGGCTTCGCCACGTTCCTCTACGTCATCGTCGCCGTCGTGACGACGAACCTCGTGAGCGCGTCGGTCATCCAGCAGCACGCCGAGACTTCGCTGGCCATCGCGGCTCGGCCGTTTCTCGGCTCGGCCGGCTTCCTGCTCATCTCGGTGGCGGCGCTGTTCTCGACGGGGAGTGCACTCAATGCGACGCTGTTTTCGGCGGCCCGGCTCTCGAAGAAGCTCGTCTCGAACGACTTCCTCCCATGCGAGCTGACGAGTGAAGGTGATGAACCAATTCGCCCGTTACTTGTGCTGGGGGGATTGACAGCGGGACTCAGCGTCCTAGGGAGCCTGAATGCGATTAGTTCGTTCGCCTCGCTTGCGTTCATCACGCTGTTCGGGGCGATGAGCTACCTCGCCTTCCGTCAGCGTGGGGACGCCCTCGCCACGATCGCCGTCCCAGCGGTGGGTACGCTCGGCGCGGTGGCGACGGTTGTGGCACTCACCTACCACCTCGCGACGACCGAACCTCACGTGTTCGGGACGGTAGTTGTACTTGTACTTGCTGTCATCGGAGTCGAATTGCTCTACTTCGAACGAGACCCCATCCTCGCGGAGATACAAGAACTCGAAGAGGCCGTGTGAACCCCTGCCCGGTGAGCGTTTACTGTGACAACCGCTAAGTGGTTGTCGCAACTCAGATCTGTCTGTTCACCCCGATTGATTTCGACCTTCCCTCACGAGAAGGCGGCAATTCACCAGTTCGCTCTTCTGGTACTTACGATCGGATATTGTGAGCCGTTTTCATCAAAAGAACTCGCCGCTGTCGTTACTACAATTCTAGTCTCGATGACCGGCCGTTTCTCGTGTGAATCCCCAATTCTGGCGAAAAACGCTCCCACAATCACAAAGGTAATAGTTCTATGAACGAAATGGCATATATAGAGGTCCAGATAGAATGGTGTCCTCGGGTTCAACAGACGATTCATCTGAATCAGTTAGTGAGGCGATTATCGAAACGGTCGCGGAGGCGGAAGGACTTGATCCACTACAGTTAGACCCTCCACTCGGCACAGAACTCGATCCAGACGCATTGGACCAACTGTTTCGATCGAACGCTACCGGTCCCACCACCTCAGTAGAGCACGTGACGCTCACCTATCATGGATACGAAGTGACCGCATTTTCCGATGGCCGAATAATCACTCAAGAACTAGGCTGATACCCTCGGATTTGTTGGCATAGAACGCTATCGAGCGGTAACAACGTCTGGAACCCCGATCGTCTCACCTCATGACAACCGTCTCTTCACTTCGGCCGCTGGCGACAATCCTGATCTCCGCAGGTGCTGTCCCTGCCATCCTCGCGTCCACGCGCCGCCCAAATGTTCGTGAAGCTTGGACCATCCTCGCCGCTCTCGGTCAGTTCGCACTTGTTACCAGCTTGGTTCCAGGGGTCCTTTCGGGAACAGTCTATTCGACCGCTCTCGGAACCTTCGTTTCTGGCATCAGTCTAGTCTTACGGGTTGATCCCCTAGGCCTGTTGTTTGCATTACTCGCGTCAGTGCTCTGGACCGTGGCCAGTCTCTACAGTATCGGGTATATGCGTGAGCTTAGTGAGCACTCCCAGACCAGGTATTTTGCGGCATTCGCGGCCAGTCTCAGTGCCACGATCGGTATTGCGTTTGCTTCGAACCTGGTGACGCTCTACGTCTTCTACGAACTGCTCACTGTCTCCACGTATCCTCTCGTCGTCCATGCCGAAACTGCGGAGGCACGAGCTGCAGGCCGGAAGTACTTAGCGTACACCTTTGGTGGTGGAGTTGCTGTCCTCACTGGGACCATAGTGATTTTCTGGCTGACGGGCACAACCGCATTTACTCCCGGCGGGATCGAAGCGATTGCAAACGTTGATCCAGTGTTTGGCCGTATCGCGTTCACCCTGCTTGCCGCCGGATTTGGTGTCAAGGCAGCGCTGATGCCCCTGCACTCGTGGCTTCCGGATGCGATGGTTGCGCCGACACCCGTTTCAGGGTTATTGCATGCTGTGGCGGTCGTCAAAAGCGGTGTCTTTGGGCTCGCCCGAGTGGTCCTCTACGTCTTTGGACCCGAGACTGTTCACTCGCTTGGCGTTGGTCTCCCTGTAGCGATTGTTGCCACCGGTACCCTCCTCATCGCGAGCGTGATTGCCCTCCGTCAGGACAACCTCAAACGGCGACTCGCCTACTCAACAGTGAGTCAACTCTCTTATATCGTCCTTGGACTGAGTATCCTTTCACCGGCCGCCATCGTTGGCGGACTTCTTCATATCGTTGCCCATGCTTTCATGAAGCTCACGTTGTTCTTCTGTGCGGGGGCAATTCACGTCGAAACACACACAGATTACATCAGTCAGATGGCAGGCATCGGGAAACGAATGCCGCTGACGATGAGTGCGTTGGCGATCGCGAGTGCCGGAATGGCCGGTATCCCATTGTTTGCCGGGTTTGTCAGCAAGTGGTATCTCCTCATTGGAACGGTCGAGGTGGGGGGTGGTCTCTTCGCCGTCTCGCTCCTGATCTCCGGCGTCCTCAACATCGCGTACTTCTGGCCTATCGTGTACACCGCGTTCTTCGAGTCCCCAGATACTGCTGATCCGAAGCCGATTCTCGAGGGGCCACTTGGTGGGCGATTTACCCCGGCCAGAGACGGTGGAATAGATCATTCAGAGGGACCTACAGTCGGTGACGACTGGGAGTCTCGTGGGTGGGCTGGTAGTGAATCCACATGGTTCATGCTCGGGCCGATCCTCGTCGTGGCAGCAGGATCCGTTGTGCTCGGGGTTTTCCCTGAGAGCACGGTATTTCTTCGACTCATTCGGCTCGTCCTAAAGACTGTCATATAACTGCTCAGCGGGGCGGAGTTAAAATCGAAAAAGGTTAGGCTATCGTTTGAATCGATAAGTACAGTAGGGCGATGGAGTCCGCCTGACCCAACTGCCGGACACGCCGGCTGATGACTCCTTTTCCACGCGATTTCCATGTCAGCCCAACACACACTCGTTCGACTGGAAGCACTGGCCTTGATCGGTATCGGCGGATTCGCCGGGTCTAATCTCCGCTACTTCGTGGGATTCCTTGCCCCCGGCATCCCGGGAACATTGCTCGTGAACGTCATCGGCAGCTTCGTCCTCGGATTCTTGCTCTACGAGGCGATCTATTCCGGCCTGCTCGCAGAGCAGACACAGATCGTCGCCGGGACCGGCTTCCTCTCATCGTTCACCACGTACAGTACGTTCGCGTTGGAGAGCCTTCAAGCGAGCCCGCTCTTGCTCGTCGGGAACATCCTCGCAACGTACGCGTTTGGGTTCACTGGCATCCTCGCCGGTCGAACGCTCGCGCGCATCGTCGACGGAGGGGAGACTTGATGATCGAGTTGGATCCGGCCCACATCGTCGGCACGGGTGGGGCACTCGGCGCGCTGCTGCGGCAATTCGTCAGCGAACGCGTCGACAGCGATGGATTCCCGCTGGAAACTATGACGGTGAATGTCGTCGGAAGTTTCGCTCTCGGGTTCGTTACGTTCCTCGGACTGGACAACAATCTGCTTCTTTTCCTCGGAACGGGCGCATGTGGCTCGTTCACGACGTTCTCCTCGTTCGCCTTCGAAACGGTTCGGCTGTGGGAAACCGGCGAACGAGTGCGTGCCATCGTCAATGCCGGCGGGAATCTCCTTGGTACGAGCATTGCCATCGGATTAGCGTGGGTTCTAACGCGTGGGTTCATCTGACTATGCTTGGTCGATTTCAGTATTGATGCGAACGACGTGAACAGGGATGTCTGCACTACGAATGACCTTTTCTGCGACACTGCCGATGAGGAAGTGATTGAGGCCCGTGCGGCCGTGGGTCCCTATGACGATGAGATCGATGGCGTGCTGGTCAACGTACGCCAAGATTTCTTCGTGCGGAATCCCGCGAGTGATAGCGGTGACGGTCTCGACTCCCCCCTCGGTTCCGAGGTGCTCAACGGCTCCGACGGCCCGTTCACCCTGCTCGGTCAGCTGGTCTTCAATCGTGAGCCATTTCGACTCTGGCAGGGTGCTGTAGTCTCGCGTGTCAACGACGTAGAGGGCGTGAAGGGTCGCATCGGAGAGGTCCGCGAGTCCGAGCGCTTCAGTAATGGCTTTGGTGCTCCCGTCGCTTCCATCGGTCGCTACGAGAATCTGGTCGTACATACTGCTCCCTCCGTCCCCGGCGAATTAAAGCCATGTGGAGAGCCCTCTCACGGGGTATTTCTTTTCCAACGCATGGGAAAGAGGGGGACAGGGGGTGGCGCAGGGGTTCGGAAGGGGCCGACACGGGAGTGCCTGACCTCGAGTGAGCGATCGAACTCTCTTCGAGGTTCGGCGCGTAGTGGTAATGGGAAGACGATTATAGGCTTTTCGGGACTTCAATTGGGATAGGAACGTTGAGTCTTCGACGCTATTCGGCTCGTTTGTTATCGGTTTTGACGACCCTTCGGTACCTCTCACAAGAAAGTGTACGGACCGAAGATTCGAGATACTGACGACTCAACCCGCGGACCGAAAAGCCGAACTTCTATACGACCAGCTTGGCTACGAGGAACTGATGGCTGAGTGTGACGAGTGCGGTGCGTACGAAAATATGCCGTACCAGTGTCACCGGTGTGGGAACACGTTCTGTTCCGACCATCGACTTCCCGAGAGCCACAATTGTCCTGGACTAGCGGACTGGAACGATCCAAGCGGTGTCTTCGATTCCGGATTCGACGATTCCGTTCGGAACCGCGGCCGCTCCGACACTGGCGTGTTCGACCGGGCGAAAGCCTACGTTGGACGTCAGACCTCGACCGGCGGTGTTGTCAGTTTCTTCCGCGGCAATGCGACCTACTTGTTCCTCGCGCTGATGTGGGTGACCTTCGGGTTCCAGTTCTTTATCTTCTCCTTCTTTCTCGGAATCCCTCTCACGTCCTCGCTGTGGCGGTCGGTGTTCGTCCTCTCGACTGGGCATCCGCTGTACGTCTGGACGTGGATTACGTCTGTCTTCGCCCATGGTGGGTTTACACACATCGCGTTCAACAGTATCGCGCTGTACTTCTTCGGGCCTGTCGTCGAACGCCGACTTGGGACGAAGCGCTTCACCGCGCTGTTCCTCGGTGCCGGTGCGCTCGCTGGCCTCGCACAGGTCGGCGCGACGCTCCTCATAAGCCCGGGCATACAGACCGGTGTCGTCGGCGCGTCGGGCGCTATCATGGCAGTGATGGGGCTGCTCACCGTCCTCCGACCGAATCTCACGGTGTATCTGTACTTCATCATCCCCATGCCGCTGTGGCTCCTCACTATCGGGTTCGCCGCCTTTTCAGCCGTTGCCGGCCTCTCCTCCATTGGCCCTGGAGGGATTGCGAACTGGGCGCATCTCGCTGGTCTTGGCCTCGGCCTTGCGTACGGCGCAGTTGTCAAAAGGACTCGGAGCGTTCCCGAGTCGATTCGGGTCGGCGGTGGTCCCGGTGGGCCCGGTCGGCGACGTTTCTGACTCCCCTCAAATACTATACATCGGGGTCAGTCGGGGGAGTGTATAACTAGTACAGCGACGCCGCTCCTGCTTTCCCATGAAGCGTTCATCGAACAGTACGTTTGGGAAGATTTTTTGAACCCAGTTACAAAGCTATTGTAGGATCACTGAATGAATAGTCCCGGCATGGAACCAATACCTCGTCGATATCTCACCCTCGGGGTGGTCAGTGGTAGTGGGTTGCTCCTCGCTGGGGCACATCTCATTCATGCTCTCACCGAGGAAACCACACTTGCGTTACTCTTCGGCGGCGCACTTCCGTTTGTTATCGCTCTCGCTGTCGCAGTCGGCGGGTACCAGGTGTGCCACAGCGACCTCCCGGACGACGTCTTAGTGCGTATTGGAGGATGGGTGGGTGCTGGGATGGGACTTATGGGCCTCTTCGGTGGAGGCGCAATTGGCTATGAATATGCCGAGGGGGCCCGCCAGTTCAATGAAGGGTACGTTGTCTTGACGTTCATAACTCTCGGGGCGGCCGCAGGCCTCCTCCTAGGGTGGTACGATGCACGTCGCTACGTTCTCACCAACGAACTCAGAGCCAAACAGCGCGAATTGGAGCAGCAGAACGAGCGTCTCGAGAAGTTCGCCAGCGTCGTCACGCACGATTTACGAAATCCATTAAACGTTGCCACTGGACGGCTAGATCTCATCAACGAGGAGGGGAACACCGAGCATATTGCGGCGATCCGTCGAGCACACTCCCGGATGGAGACACTCATCGACGACGTACTGACGCTGACTCAGACGGGGCAGAGTATAGGAAACACAAAACAAGTCAGAGTACAGCAAACTGCGTCGCAGGCCTGGGACCAAGTCGATACCGAGAGCGCATCTCTCGATGTCACGATCGACATGGTAATTGAAGCCGATGCCAGCCGACTGCAGCAACTGTTCGGGAACCTGTTTCGAAACACAGTCGAACACGGCGGTGACAATGTGTCCGTCTGCGTCGGCCGCCTCAATGACGACTGCGGATTTTACATTGAAGACGACGGCCACGGCATACCCGAAGACGAGCGCGAGCAGATTTTCGAGTACGGCTATTCGACTGCCTCCGATGGAACCGGACTCGGATTAGAGATCGTTCACCAAATCGTTCAGGGTCACGGGTGGACGATCACCGTCACACAGGCTGCTGATGGTGGAGCGAGATTCGAGATTCGGGGTGTTACACAGGCAGATGTCGGCGATGAATGGCATGATGTACCTGTGTAGCGATACATACGTAGTCGTGATTCGAGATCCGCTTCGGCAGCCCTCTTTCGTGCAACGCTCTTGTGTAGAACATTGTTGGTGGAGAGCTGTCTGGCGGTTTTGTTCTCGATAGGTTTCGGAAGCTCCAGTCTCAGAACGGGGGTGTAAGCGGCTGAGTGGAGGTGGTTGTAGCTGCTTTCCCAGTTTCGGAGTCCTCACCAACAATCTGCTTCACAAGAGCGTTCGTGCAATTCCCTAACAGTCCTCATAAGCGGTCATTCGCGTTACAAAGTGAAGTGTGTGGTCTGATACGGAGAAAGACTCCTGAACAGGCTCAGACGCTGAGTCTAGAATCGTCTGCGGAGGCGACTAATAATGGTCTGAACATGAGCGATCCGTACCAGTTGGCCCAGCTCGAACGCGAGCACTGCGCCGAAACCGATGAGAACTCCGGACAACACAAGTGCGACCTGTTCGGAAAATCCAAGTGAGACAAAGAATAGCGGGTCGTTCCACGCCCAGGTAATCGCCGCAAACGCCCGGTGCGGGGACGATACCGCCCCTAACAGGAAGAGCCCGCCCACAACGACGCCGACAATACGAACGAGATGGAGTGTGAGGCGCTTCGCAGTCTCGGGATACGCTCGAATCCAGTGTCGACCCATCCAAACGGCACCTCCGATGAGAACGATGATCCCGAACAATTCGATCACGAACCGCACGTGCGACTGGATGTACGCCAGCTCCACCGCGACCCATCGGTTGACCGTTCCGATAGCAATTTCCAATGGGGAGGGCGTGTTCGACCCGGTGTAGACGAGATACGCCAGCCCCGTATTGAAGAGTGCTGCACCGCTTGCCGTGTAGAGGACGAACCGTCGCAGGCCCATCTCGGCGAGGCCAGCCGGAATCGAGATGAGCGCCCGAAAGAATGGAAGCATTCGCGCCCAGAAGACCGTTGACTCCCCATACCCGCGGAACACGGCCTGACTTCGTTCGAGGTTGCGTTCTGAAACGTGGATGAGGTGTCCGTATCGTTCGAGGAGACGTTCTCCATACCGCCCAAACAGCACGTACGCGACGAGGCTCCCAACGGTCGCCCCAGCAGTTGCATCGATGACGAATAGGACGAACGAGACGGGGTCGTGGACGAGTTGACTCGCCGCGAACGGGACGATGGCTTCACTCGGGGCGAAGTGGAGAATGAATGCGGTCTCCAACACCATGTAGACGAACACCGCGAGATACCCATACTGGTTGATGAACGCCAGGACAGCCTGGACGAGCCACTCAAACATCGGCGATCATCTCAGACGGGTGCGTTGCAGGTTCGGCCAGGTAGTTCACAGTTTTACAGAAGCCATCCCGTGGGATTGTCACGAAGCCATCTGGCTGTTACCTCCGTGACGGTATGAATCTCTCCATTTGCGTTATCCCCAGAAGTCGATAATGCGGTCCACAGCACGATCGACGAAACTCTCTCGATACCGAACCAGTAACTGATGGGAACTACCGACCTTCCATCGCCTATCGGTTCTGATTCCTTCGGGGTTTCACACAAGGTCGGCCTTGTCGAAGCTCTTTCGTACGGTTTCGTCTAGCGGTAGGTTTCTAGGGCTTCGGTCGCAATCGGGTAGTTGAACCCCCTTATGAGTACCAGTGGGGACGTGGTTTCAGCAAACCTGCAAAACCTTACGTCTTCAACGATAACGGGCTGTAATGAGTTCGAAGTGGAGTAACGCCGATGGCGGAGTAATCATCGTTTTCCTTGGAATATCCTTTGTAGTATTCGCCATCCTGCAGGATTTTCTCGAGCAGGAGGGTATTATCGGGATACTACAGTCGGCGTATGTCGGTGGTGCGGCTGTACTGATCTCACTTGGAGGCGCGTGGGCGCTCTACCACGGGTGGTCACCCTCAACCCAGCGACGCATCCTCGGCTGGACGCTCCTCGGTGGTGGTTTCTTGTTCGTACTCGGTCTGCTTGGCACGGCTAACGTAGGGATTACCGGTCTCGAACGCATCTTCGTGCTGGATCATCTCACGACGTCGGGCTGTCTCGGCGGTATGACGACCGGCCTCTACGACGCCCGGGTACAGCAATCCCAACGGCAGATACGAGCCGAACGGGATCGGTTCGAAACCGTCGTTGAGGAACTCCCGCTCCCGACGGTTGTCACGGAACTGGACGGAACAGTGCGTCTCTGGAACGGAGCCGCCGAAGACCTCTTCGCCTACGATGCCGCCGAAATTCGGGGGATGCAACTGCCGATCATTCCCGCGGAGTACGAGGCCGAGCACGACGAGCACCTCCAGCGCCTCGCTCGGGACGAGACGCTCGATAGAGTCCGAACCCACCGGCGAGGACAGGATGGTACGCTCTACGACGTCGAGCTCTGGGCGACACCCGTTACTGACCCGTCGCTCGACGTGCCGGTCGCGGTGTTTGTGGTTCGCGACCGGACACGGGTGGAACTGCTCGAGGAGCAGAAGACCGTCCTCGAACGTGTTCTCCGGCACAACCTCCGGAACGAACTGACGGTCATCCGCGGTTACGCCGACACCATCGCCGACAATAACGACGAGGCGTCCGCAGCAACTGCGATCCGTGACGCTGCAGAACGTCTCATCACACTCTCCGAACACGTCGGTCGCCTCCAGCGGCTAAGTAGAGCCGTCACGACGCTGGACGTGAGCGACTGCGTCCGCGACGTCGTCACGGAGGTTCAAGAGGAGCACCCAGAGGTGGAGATAACCGTTGAGACACCCGAAGACACCTCGGTACAGGCTGTCCCGCTGTTACAGGAGGCGATTCGCGAAGCGCTCGAGAACGCCATCGAACATACAGATGTCGACGCGCCGGACGTGTCCGTGTCGGTCGATGTCAGCCCCGAAGATGTCGTCCGAGTGGCAGTCGCGGATTCCGGGCCGGGTATTCCTGACATGGAGTGGAGGCCTATCGAGTCGTGGACCGAACAGCCGCTCGCCCACGCTACCGGACTGGGATTGTGGGTGATGCAGTGGGCGGCGGCCCGCTCGGGCGGTCGCCTCGAGAAGACCGACCGCGACCCCACCGGTACCATCGTGACGTTTGTCATCCCGAAAACCCGGGACAAACGATGACGCGGGCAGGTCAGGCAGCCACGTAGAGACGAAGAGCACGAGCGTCCGGAGACAATGTAGGAGTAGCGACTGCGATGACTGTGCCCCCGAGCCGTACTCGCTCCCATCTATAGAGATTGGTGAGCAGCGGGTAGGTCACGATGCCCAGGATTAGGTTCAGCGTCTAGACAGCGACCACTATACACCTTTCTGTGGCAGAGTTGGCCAGCAACGGGCGCCCCTCGTTCCATCACGATCCGAGCAGGGTCGAATACAGTAGCCAGACGTTCAAGGCGACGATAAGCCCGATGACGACGGTTAGAAGATACGTTGTCCGTGTTCGATTCCGGAAACCTCCCATCACGTCTTCCTCGTGGGTAAACCATAGGAGCGGGATCAGGACGAACGGGAGTTCGAAGCTGAGCGCGACCTGTGAGGCGACGAGGACGCGCGTGGGGTCGAACCCCGCGATGACGATGACGAGACTTGGGATGAGTGTGACAGAGCGTCGAATCCAGACGTTCACGTTGAGGTCCAGGAAGCCATCCATGACGGTCTGTCCGGCCAACGTTGCGACGAGCGATGAGGCCAGGCCAGCGGCGATGAGCGCGACACCGAACGCCAGACTGGCATGGTTCCCGAAGACACCGGAGAGGGTGACGTAGGCATCCGTGAGGGTGCTGATACCGGTTCCCTGGAGGGCTGCTGCGGCAACGATAAGCATCGCGCCGTTGATGAACATCGCGCCGAACAGGGCAAGAACTGTATCGGCGCTCTCCAGATAGAAGTGCCGTCGATGGACGGACTCTGAGTCCCCATTCGCCTCGATCAGCCGCGTGCGCCGGTCCTGAACGATCGCGGGATGAAGATAGACGCTATGGGGCATCACCGTGGCGCCGAGAATCCCGATTGCGATATAGAGGGCTGACGTGTTCGGAATCTTCGGTGTGAGGCCAGCGCCGATCTGCGAGGCTGTTGGCTGGGCGAGCACCATCTCGAAGATAAATGCGAGCGAGATAATTCCGACCATAGCCATGATCGTGAACTCGACCCACCGGAAGCCGCGTTTGTAGGCTGTCCGGACGCCTAGGAGGGCGAATGAACTCATCCCGGCGAGCACGGCACCGGCAGCGAGCGGTAGTTCAAAGACGAGACTGAAACCGATCGCCGCACCAATGATTTCGGCCATGTCGGTCGCAATCATGGCAAGCTCAGCCGCGGCCCAAAGGATCCATACGACTGGCGTGGGAAAGCGTTCGCGACACAATCGGGCAACCCCTTTCCCGGTGGCGATACCCAGTTTGGCCGCGATGATCTGAATTCCCATCGCTATGAGACTGGCCAGGACAATGACCCAGAGAAGGGCCGTCCCAAACTCAGCCCCACCCGACACATTGGTCGCCCAGTTACCAGGATCCATATAGGCGACACTGATGATGAATCCGGGGCCGACGTAATAGAGCATCTCTCGAAGTGAGGGAAGTGTCCGAGACGTCATACTGGATCCTGTTGGTCTGGCCACGGGATGGGTTGGGAGCTCATACGAAGATTAGCCTTATCAAATCTTTTTCTTTTTCTCCCCTAATATCTTTCGGAAGGTCACTCACGACGATGCATACCTTGATTGATATTTCCCTTGTTGTTCGTCCTCAGAATCTAGTTTGACCCTCTTACTAATGGCTACAGGAGTCCACGTCAGTAACTTCTCCTCGCCGTTTCCGGTGAGGCGTCCCACACCAGGGGAAATACCAGTTAGTCGCCGCTGATAGAGCGTTTCGACTCTTTGTAGGCCGTGAGCGAGAAGGTGAGGAGGAGGAGGTCATCCCCGATGTGTCCGTAGGTCCCAGTAGAATCCGGCCAGAAACAGAGACGTAAATAGAACTGCGATGAAATAGGTTGATAACATGAAGTAGTTCCCCTCGGTAAGGAGCATCCCGATTTCGTCAACAAAAATGCCGAGCCCGAGACCGTACAATACAGCCGCAATCCGCCGCGAGTACGTCTCGCGAAACACGGCCAACCAGCCGACGAAGACAAGCAGAGCAAACCCGATGTAGAAGTGGTGGACGTGGTAGCCCCACACCCAGAGTTCGCGGACCGGAATCGCGCCTGCGGACCCGTCTACAGTCGTGCCGACAATACCCGAAAGCGTCACGAGGGTGCGAGCACCGAGGAATGCGACCGCGAACGAGCCGGCCACGAGAAACTGGAGCGTCGTCTGTCGACGGGGCCGTTCGGATTGTTGTTCATGCGATCGTCGATAGCCGTGCGTGACACCGGCGAGAATCGCAGCAACGCTCACCGAGAGCACACCATAGAGAAGCAAGAGGGTCTGTGAGGTGATTTCGAGGAGCCCCGCAATCTCGGCAGGTTCGTCGGGGAAGACAAGGCTGATCAGCCGGATGAGAAGCGTCGGTGCGAGGAACGTCGAAAGGAGTACTGTCACGCCTACGGCTCCGCTCGCGACGATCCGATGACCCGCAGATCAAGTGAAAAATGGGCCCCTGTCGGACGGAATGCCATCACTCTGACTTTGCGACTTCCGTACGTCAAATGAAGGCGGCGTCCTATGTATTGGGAATCCGCATTAACCCCTTATGCTGGGGGCTTTGATAAGAGAGATATGGAGCGCCGACAGCTGCTCAAAACAGCCGAACTTCTCGCAATAGGTGGCGTAACCAGTCTCGCAGGCTGTAGTAGTTCAGGGAATGGAGATGGTGGTGGCGGTGAACCGACGACGACCGAGACGCAGGAGACGACTGCTGGCTCGGGAGGCTCCAAGGCGGGGGCGAATACGGTTATGATGGTCACTGAAGGCAGCGAGTATTATTTCGATCCGATCGGCCTGTTCATTGAATCCGGAGACACGGTCACGTTCGAAATTCAGAGCGGAAGCCACTCGGCGACCGCCTACAAGGAAGGGAACGGCCCGGCGTCGGTCACCCGGATCGCGGACGGAGCGGAGGCGTTCAATAGTGAGATTCTGAGCGAACAGGGGGCGACGTACGAGCACACGTTCGAAACCACGGGGACATACGATTTCTTCTGTATTCCACACAAGACCCTGGGGATGGTCGGCCGGATTATCGTCGGAGAGCCAGGTGGTCCAGCTGAGGGAAGTATGCCACCGGACGGAGACGTTCCTGAAAGCCAGACCATCGTTAATCAGGATAGCGTCTCGTACAGCGAGTTCTCTGGGTAGGTTAGGTGTAGCTGGCGTGGTCTACGTAACACGCCTTGCCCACGAAGCCAATGGCCGAAATTGACTGTACTGCGGACACAATATATGAGCCGACCTACTGGCTATGATCCCCGGACAACCCTCCTGGCCGACCAATCTGGAATCTGCCCTTGAGCGTGTTCGGAGAGAGCGACGCGAGGTCGAACGAGAGTGTCAGGCTTTTCGCTGGTTTCGCCAGCGCATCCAGAACCTCGAAACAGATACGCCACAAATCAAACAGCCATCCGTCGGAATGCAACAAGAGCTCTCGTACGCGCAGCGGTCAGTCCGTAATGAGATCGAGCCGCATTATTGCGAGACCGTGATGGCAGTCGGTCACTACGACAAGGTCTACGATGATTCATTCGAGGCGAGCATCAGCGCCGAATTCGGGGCCGATGTTCTGCTCCTGATCTCTGAAGCATCGTCTTTTTCGCCAGTTATCAAACAGCGACTCCTTGATGCCGCTCAGCGGTGTATCGATAGCCGCCGGATCTTCCTAGAAACGCTCGAGGATGATACGCTACACTTACGAATGCGCAGTCCACAGTCGGGCGAATTCGGGAGACGGTTGTCGAGACCAGCGACGAAGAATTACAGGGCCTCTCAGGCACTCAACTAACCAGCCGATATGAAACGCTGCAATCGTTGACCGACAAGTCAGAGGAGTGGCTCCAACGGCGACAAGCGCAGATCCATACCCGTCGATCCGAGCAGTCGTCAGATGAACATGGTTGCACTGATCTCTGTTCGTATCTGTACGAACCCTTGGATGTCGACCATCCAGTATTAGCTACATTTATCGAAGTGGTGGAGATTATTTATCGGTACGAGGAACGACTCCTTCGAATTTTAGGTTAATGAGATATGCCGGGGTCCGCATCGGCTGTGAAATCGATTGTGTGTCGTTTAGCGGGGCGAGATTCGTGACGTCCATGTCGTGTCGAGCAGCTTCCGAATCGTCTCGCCGTCTTTTTCGACGCGCTGGAAGCGGTGGTTGTGAATGTGCATCGGTGGGACATGTACCCGCCATTAACGAGGTGGATACGAACGGAATCGCCCCTCTCGATGATGATCGGTGAGCTTTTCTCAGGATGAAGCGTTCGGGGCGCGCTCTTCCCGTTGACGGATTCGCGGTCGGCCGGTTCGTTGCCTTCGGAACCGCCACGTTTGCTACGGCGCCATCTACATCAGTATTTTGTGACCCATTGTTTTCGCCACCGAGACATCCACTGAGTGCAATTACCCCACTCATTGCGAGGAACCGGCGTCGCGTTAACAGTCCATATTTTCACCAGATGACGTGAACAGGGTCGAAATGTGTTCGCTATCGGTCATGCTTCTTCAACCATACTTTGGGTTTCTAAACTCGTCTATTACGAAGGTAGGCCGTGAGGACGGTTGTGAGCAGGCTGAGGAGAATGAGAGTGGCGACTCCGAGGTGCGTCGTAACGATTATTGGTTTGAGGTTCCCTGTGACAGTCAGTCCGCCAAGTACGACCTGAAATGGAAGCAAGACGAGTGCTGTTGTTGCGGACCATTTGACTAGCGGATCGTCTGAATAGACGATCCACGCCCCAACTGCTGTCCCCGCGATGAAGAGGCCAGCAGTCATCGCAAGTCCGCGATGAGCCCATTCGGCGAATATCTGGAGGGCAGAGTACGGCGAATTGGCGATGATGTCGGGTTGGAGGAAGGGGACCCAGGTGCCGTAGCAGGTTGGCCAATCGGGGCAGGAGAGACCGGCACCGATCGCACTCGTGTAAGCACCCAGAAGCATCACAATGTACGTCAGACCCAACGTCAGGCCAGCAATGTGCCCGTACCTGACGGGGCTCTCTGAGATCATCTTTCGCAGGTAGTTCGAGTTTGGTGAATGTTGAGCCATATATCGGTTGGTGGGAAGATCCCAGATTACGATGTGGCCTGTTGAAGCCATGGTGACAAAGGTATAGGTCGGATTCCCATCGAGTGGGACTCCGCCATCTATTCAATGCGTAGTAATCCCACGGTATTGTTAAGAAGACCCACGATTTGCTGGGAGACCACCTATACGTGCGAAGTTTATGATACATCAAGAACAAACCCACGAACGGTCGTCAGATAACCGCGAGCGGGACTCGGAGTCTGTTGAGGGTGATACATGTCCCGAGTGTCAGGGCCAAATCACTCAGGATGGTGACCGGGGTGAAGCGGCCTGTGAGAGCTGTGGATTGGTTTTCGAGGAGAGTCGGGTCGATTACGGTCCCGAATGGCGCGCGTTCACGTCGGACGAACGCGATGAAAAGAGTCGCGTTGGTGCCCCGACGACGCAGCTGATGCACGACAAGGGGCTGAGTACGACTATTGGTTGGCAGAACAAGGACGCCTACGGACAGGCAGTTTCCGGTCGCAAACGCGCTCAGCTGCAGCGCCTTCGGACGTGGGATGAGCGATTCCGCACGAAAGATGCCCACGAGCGGAATCTCAAGCAAGCGCTGGGTGAGATCAGCCGCATGGCGTCCGCCCTCGGGCTTCCGGAATCGCTCCGGGAAACCGCCGGTATCCTATACAGGCGTGCCGTAGAGGAAGACCTGCTCCCGGGCCGATCGATCGAGGGAATGTCGACGGCTTCGTTGTATGCGGCTGCCCGACAGCACGGAATGCCACGGCCCCTAACTGAATTCGCCGACGTGAGTCGTGTCGAAAAAATCCGAATACAGCGAGCATACCGGTATCTTTCCCGTGAACTCGGGTTGGAAATCGAGCCAGAAAATCCCACTCGATATCTTCCACAATTCGCGTCATCGCTTGATGTGAGCGACGAAGCAGAACGGCGCTCTCGGGAACTCCTTGAGGTGGCAACAGATAATGCCGTCCACAGTGGGAAGAGCCCGGCAGGACTGGCGGCCGCTGCGCTGTATGCAGCGACCCATCTCACGAACGAGCAGCTCACACAGGAGACGGTGAGTGAAGTCGCCCACGTCAGTCAAGTAACGATCCGAAATCGATATCAAGAGCTTCTCGAGGTGTACGCTGAGCATGACTGACCAGGCGGTCTGTTCGGACGGCGTACAGCTACTGATTCACCTAGGGGCCTGAGTTCTAAAATGAGTGAATTTTCACGCCAAACCGAGATCGGCGTATTGGACACGCTTGCTGATCAATTGCCTTATCACGTGATGGAAATCGCTAATACCGTCGATGGACACCCGATTACCGTCGACCAGACATGTGCCCACCTCCATAATGACGAGTGTATCCGTCCACTCGGCCGAGGTCTCTACGAAATCACTGCAGGGGGAGAACAACGATTCGAAACCCAGCGCCGCCCATAACACCCCGCTACCAGTGTCACTATGTCGATCTTCGTTTCGCGACTCATTCGAGAGCTCGTCCGTGATGAGCTGGGGATTGCAATTTGGTTTGGCTTCGTACCGTTTGGAGAGTTCCCGAACGACAATCGGATACCATATCCCGACAAACACAAATAATCGAATAATGGGAGACAATTCAGTGTCGTCCGAAGACACACCGTCGTTACAGGATGTCCTCGATGCGCTGGATGATCCCGAGTGCCGGACCATTCTCCGAGAGACCGTTGAACCCATGACTGCGAACGAACTCATCGATGCCTGTGGCATCCCCAAGTCGACGTTGTATCGCAAATTAGAACTGCTCAGTTCCGCTTCTCTCGTGCGAGAGCGGGATACGCTCAACCCGGGTGGCGGACGAGTCACCTACTACGAACGGTCGTTCGATGACGTGACGATCTCCATGGACGACACAGGCGAGTTTTCGGTGGGTGTCGAACGGCCACCGAAGTCCACCGACGAACGGCTTGCAGACATCTGGTCGATAATGGGGGACGAGGTATGAACGGAGTAATAACCGCAATTGCGGTGGTTAAGTTCGTAATCCTGCTTCTCGGGGGTGGGATTACCTACATTGCGTTCAAAGCCTATCGGCGAACAGGTGAGGATTCGCTCCGTATTCTGAGTATCGGATTCGGTGTCATCACGCTCGGCGCTCTACTGACAGGCGTAGCCAACCAGTTCTTTTCCGTCTCGCTAGCACACGGTGTACTCATTAACAGCGTGTTCGTCGCTTTCGGACTCGCGGTCATCATGTATTCACTGCATGTTCAGAGATGACTCGGGTTTCGTCATTGCGTATTTGCCACCCGAATCCACTGATGTGCAGTTGATTGCTCCGCCATCTCGAAATGGCGCATTCGGTCAGGTGTGACTGGCCAGATGGAATGAATCATGTCCACCAATCGAAGTGGAGTTTCGCCCAGACCGAATCACCGACTGCGGCGTACCGATTGATAGTGAACTTCGACCTGTAGCGTAGGTCAGGGATGATACCGTACACGGGGAACAGAAACGTCGAAAACGTCCAGTCTGGGACCACCTCCAGAACACAGACAGCGCCATATTCGTCTGTCTTCTGGAGGAACAGTGAGTACAGTTCGTCGTAGCCCTGGCGGGACCCCCGTCCGACTCAGATTGCGATGAGATCTCCCTCAGTGTCATCGAGAATCTTGAACATCTGGGTGCTTGTATCGGGTGCCATGCTTAGTGGTTATGACTCGTGTGGTCGGCGGTCCCCGCATCGATCTGCATATCACTCACGAGTTCGACGGTCGCATAATCGATTCCACGGTCCGAAAGAAGCTGATGGACTCGAGAGCGAATCGTCTGTTGTTGGTCTAGTGATGTTGGCTCATATTGAAGTCGCACCGTCGCTACCGTCAGCTGACTACAAACTTGCCAGACGTGCAGATCGTCGACTCCCTCGACGCCACCGAATTCTCCACTCCACGGTCGTGAAACCACCGTTCGTGACTGATTGCCGCCAATCCAATTCCAGAGGGACCGGAATTACGTTTCCGGTTCGAACTATCACGACGAGGTCGGCTTGAATATGGTGTCCACATTGATTGTCGTAGGCTTGTGGCCCCCTTGACGGTCTAAGAGCCAAATTCGAGAATTGAATACTCCACGATGAACGCCCATATTCGATAGTACGCCAATCTCGAATCTTAATGTGGTGCCCAGCTCACTGTCGTAACCGGTGATGGGTGATATCGAAGACGGCCAGAACGCTGTGACAATGGCTAAGTGGTTGTTTCGATGTCAAACTGTATCCCGCAATCAATCGCACCACCTGCCAGGATCTGGAGCTTGCCATCAAAAAGGCCGCTGAGTGAGCTGATCGACGAGCCGTGGTGATATGCCTTGCCCTCGCGGCCAGCATCAGAAAGGTAATGATTCTGTGAGTGAAGAGGAAAATAATCGGAAGGAGAATGGTAGTTCCGAATTTGCCAGAGACCCCGACGGAATCGATTAGCTGGGTGATTGTCAAAGAGGCCACTCCTATGGAATATCTGGAATCAGTCGACAGGTGGCCAATAGAGACGGTACTTGTCTTGATTTCGGTCGCCCTGCAATGCCGCTCAAAGGCCTAACGCTCGCTCGCGTCGTCGATGGAGGAGATGTGTCATGATCAAGTTTGATCCGGCCCACATCGTCGGTATTAGTGGCGCCCTTGGATCGATCTGATTTACCGCTGCATTCGATGTGAGTGGTTGTTCTTCGTGAATTCGACGACTGCGATCGGTATCTCAACGGAGTCGGTTCCTTCGAGAAACCGCCTTTCGATATCGTCAATCTGATCTAACCCGGTCGGTCCCCCAGCTTACTTCGCGATATATTATGGCGTCGAATGGATGCTTGGTGAATTTCTCACCGGAGTCAAAGAAATGGGTTGAAGTAGGATAATCGGAGTTCTGGAGAGACTTGGAGCTTGGTACCACCAGTATCTATCAATTCGTCTTTCAGAATTCTCACGGCCTGAGTAGAGAACTCGCTGAATGATTCAGGCGTCATTTGCAGTTGAATACCCTTGAGATTCGATTGTGGAGTGGTTCTTGGGGAAAGAGTTGATGGAACTCTTTTTGTGCTCTGAGTAACCACTTGAAGCGGTGGTGTGTTCGTGACTACTCCGACTGTTCGTCGACGAGTTCGCGACCTCAACTCGCGAGGAGGCGTTGTATCCAAGTTCGGTTTTCGTGCTGGTTCTCGTAAGCGAGGTACTGCTGGACTGTTTCTCGAGAGTGCATACAGTGCAGGCCCGCCTTGATGAGGCGTGCGTTGGACGTGTCGAGAAATAGGTCCGGTGGGAGTTCCTCGAGGATCTTGTCGTCTGAGTCAGTCACGATGTCTTCGCCTCCGTTGGATGACGCCTTACTCATAGGCAGGGGGTGAGGTGTGGATCGCCGGCGGGTCAGACCACGACTCTACTTCCTCCTGGACGGCTGTGAGGACGGCTTGCGCTTGCCTCGAATGTGAATCTTCGTTCGTCGGCGGGTCAATGAGTACCCGGAGTTCGAGGACATCCTCGAGTTCGATTCCCGGGACGGTGTAATAAAGAGTGTAGAGAACCTTGTCGCGGATGGTTTCAGGCGAGTCACCGGCTTGTGCAATCGTGTCCGGGTCGACGGTAGAGGCAGCTGTTGACATATGAAACACTTCACCTGCTTGGCGGTGGGGAGAAACCCGCGTTTCTGGGTGAATTCCCGTTCAGAGGTGATAGCGGTCTCCGTAGTTACCCCACGAGGAACGTTGCGGATGCCTCGCCGTGGGGTAACTTGAGAGAGACTAATCACCGTTGACGGGCGTGAGTCCCTCCTGGTACTCAATACGCTTCCGTTCCGACTCGTTGCGGTACGCAAGCGTCCATCCGTTCTCGTACTCGACAACGATCGCATCCTCGAGCGGATCGTAGTCGGGATTCTCCGGGTCGTAGACCGGTGCATCGTCGGGAGCGAACGGACTCGGCTCTTCGTAGATGTTTCGCCCGCTCGCCGCCCAGACGGGGTCCTGTGGCTCCTTGACTGCTTCCCCGTAAACGTCGCAGGGGGTCGTCTCCGGCCAAAGATTGCGTTCCTGCCAGAAGGCACGCATCTCACGGAGACTCCAACGGACAGTTTCACGAATCCCGAGATTGTCAGCGGATTGCCAGCCATCGCGACTCCAGTACTCTCCGAGGTAGGCGACCTTCGCCGGCCCGTTCCAGTCCATCCCGACGATGTTCGCCGGCGGCGCACCTGTGAGCGTTGGCTGCGTGAGATCCTGGAGCGCCTCGTACTGGACGGGAGGACTCCCACCGAGGAGGTGAATATGGCGGCCACGCCAGTCCGCAGGGTCGCTGTAGTCGTCTGCGTGGAGGGACGAGTAGCCGAGCGGATACCCGAGGACCTGGTCGTCGTCGATGATCTCGATTGCCTCGTGGCACTTCGGGACGATAATGTACGTTGTTGACGGGTACTCTTCGCGGAGGTTGCGAGCGAGTTGGGTGTACTCGCGAGCGTCCTGCGGCGTGTCAGCGTCACCGATGACGGCTACATCGGGCTCGTACTCGCGGAACCAGTCGACGTATCGGTCGGGATCGGGGTCGTGGAACTCGTTGTCGAGCATAACCACTGGGAGGTCGACGTTCCGGTAGGAGTCGATCTGGAGGCGATAGTCCTCACGGATGCCCGTGGTGAAGCCAAGTTTGTAGGCGTCCGTCGCGAACGGCGCTCTGAAGAGAAAGCCAATATATGCGGGGCGGCGAGCCGCCTCAAGGGTGTCTGGTTCGGATGTCGCGTGTGGTGGTGCGAACGGACGTTGTATCTCGGTCGAAGCCGAAGCTACCTGAAGAGAACTGGAAGCCATACGCGGGAAGTGTGAATAGCTGGTTGCAACGGTTCTTGACGAACGATACGGATGCCGTGCTGTGCAGCGGCTCAGGCCAGCTGCCGCGAAGAAAGACTCGCGAGACAGGTATTGTCCCGAGAGATGGAGGAATTCATATCTCGAGAGTTCGAGCGTTCAGGTGACGAGTTGTGGTCCAGAGCGACGGTTAGGAGGTATTGCACTGATGGCGCTGCTCGCAACTCTGGCAGAGGAGCATCTGGTCGGGATCGTCCATCGCCTCGCGTTCGTGGTCTTTCAGTCGGTTATGGCCCCAGCGGTTGTACGCCTCGTCGGGTCCGTCGTCCAGGGCGGCGAACGCGCCGACGGCTGCTTCGAGACAGAGAATGCGCCGATAGACATCGGGATAGAAGAGCCGGATCATCCGGAGTTCTTTACGTTTGGAGAAAGCCCCACAGAGGCATTCTCCCGAGATTTCGAGCGTCTCCTTTACGGGTGACATCGGGAGGTCGAGGCTGCGTCGGTAGCGGCGAACATCGAGTGGAGTGAATTCGACGAGCGGAGAGATCGTCGGATAGCCAAGGAACTCCTGCTGACCGCTCGCGTCGACGTTTTCCATCCGGTCCTGCGATTCGTGCCGGGAGACACCGGAGATGAGAAGGAGGTCGTCCTCAAGCATCTTCAGGAAGCGCGAGAGCGGCTTCTCCTTGAGATTCCAGTACATATACTTGTGCGCTCCGGGGCCAGGGAAGCCAAATCGCTGGATGAGCGCCGTATATTCCTCGTGCGGCCGACGGTACTCGTGCTCTTGGCCCGGGTCGTCACAGGGCGCTCCGACCTCGTAGTACGGGATGTCGAGTGCTTCTGCTCGCTCCTCGACAAATGCGGTCGTCTCCGGGATGCCGATCCCGGTGTTGATGTGGATGATACCATCCAGATCGAGGTAGTGAGATTGATAGACGACGTGCATCGCGGTCAATGAATCGTGGCCGCCGGAGACGAGCGCGTAGACACGGTCTGTTTCAGGGGCGGCCTTGATCACGCGACGGGCGGTGTTCGCGGCCTCGGTGTCGACATCGTCGGGGAAACCCAGCCGGAAGTCCGACGTCGACGAGACGGCGGCAGTAGAGCTCATACTGAGGCGTCGTGGTCGAGGTTGTTTGTGAGGGCGAGCCAGAGAGCGTATGCGGCGTGGCGGTAGAGGACGGTCTCACACTCGGGACACCAGTACTCGACGGTGCCGAGTCGATCGAGGGCGGCGCTGAACGCGCTCGACCCATCGTGATGAATCGCACATTCCTCGTTCAGATGCATCTCGTGGAGGTGGGACGTCCCACACTCGGGACAGGGCTGACCCGGCTCCCAGTCGTCGCGTGCGATGGCTGTGACGGAGTACGGTTTGTCGCTTGGACGGGACCCAGTGAGCTGGTAGGAGGTCTCGCTGCGGGCGTCGGGGGACGTGGTGGAGTCTGTCTCGGTCATATGGATCACGCAGCCCGTTCGACGGGCTTTCAGGCTCGAAGAGTGAGAAAAACACACCGAGCGAGGAGGGTGCTGTTAGAACGGTGGTTCGACGTCGATCGCTGCGACGTACTCGTTGATATTCTCCTGTGCTAACGGGGCTTGAGGGGTGGGTCCGTCGTCAGTTGTTGGGACCGCACGAAGCGCCGAAACGAACGTGCAGTGTGGACAATCGAACCAGTAGGTCGCGTCCTCGTTCGGGGCGGGGTCAGTGAAAATGATGATGAGCGGATCGGCTCCGCATTCGGGACAGGCGTGGGCTGAGGCGCGCTGATGGTGCTGGCGGCGATTCGTCATAGAGTGAGCACGAGAGGACATAGTGTTGGGAAGGGTGGGAGACGGAAGCTAGTTCGGCTGTGAAGCAAACTGTTCGAGGGATTCCTGTTCGGTTGGGGCTGTCGAGGCGGTTGTGGAGTCGTCCTTTTGGTCGGTCGAGAGAGTGGATGGCGTTCTGGAAGTGACGCCGGAATCGCATTCGTGTCGGTCGTGGTGCTCTTCGAGGTAGTCCAGGCGCTCGGGGTGTGGCCGGTGAAGGATGGTGCCGTCGCCGGTGACGCAGTAGTTCTCGGGTCGCGCTCCGCAGGTTGGACAGTCGACGTACCAGGCGGGGTGGAGATACCAGCCCTCACCACACCGAATGCACGAGTGTTGTGCCTCGGCGTCCGAGTCTGGCACGTGGATGTCCTGGGGTGAGTGGTCGGTCACGTGGACATCGAGTCCCGTGTTCTGTTTCGTGTCGATACTGATGATCCAGTCCTGCTCGACGCTGGGATGTTCGATGACGGCGACGCGGGAGCGACGGTAGTCGAGGCGCTGCGGCATACAGGTCGCGGTGTGGCCGACTTGGATGATCTGGCCGCCTGCGGTGACGAGTGGATGGAGTTCCTGCTTGAGTGCTGTATCCCGGCCAGTGGTGCGGCCAGCGTAGTCAGTGGTCTGCTGGAACGCCTCACTCGGGAGGTCCACGATGACGGTGTGGAAGATGCCGGCAGCGAATTCGGCGGCGAGTTCTCGCTCGTCGAAGTGGTACGCGGCGTCGACGGACTCGTCGACGCTCGTCTGCACCAGGTGGCCGTCGTGGGGGAGTGACCTTTCGTGCGTCGAGACGTCGAGGACACGCCCGGAGAGATGGGTGGCGAGGTAGTCGGCGACGCCGGCTTGAGGTGTGATCTCGGGGCTGAGGCGGATGTACTTGAGGTCGATGGGCGTGTTCCCGTTCCCGCTGGTTGCGACGCCGCCTGACGCGGTGGCTTCTGCGTTCGGGATTGCGGCGCCGGTCACGTAACTGGGGCGGCCTGCCGACGTGGTCTCGTTGTCGGGTTTCTGAGCGACGGTCCCGAGCCAGTCGTGCTGGCGGCCGAGGGTGTTCCAGACGGCGATTTCTTCTAGCATGTACTCCTCTCCGGGCGGCATAAGCGTCGTCGTATAGCCGAGTCGGATGACGCGACCACCGGGCTTCAGGAGGGTGTCGACGACGCGAGCGAGTTCGGTGATCGTGGGTAGTGTGTCGTCCTTGCGGTCGTAGGTGGTCGTGCTCTGCCGTTCCGAGAACGGCGGGTCGAGGACGATCACGTCGAACGACTCGGCCTCAAGAACGTCGGGAAGGTCGCGGGCGTCGACGTGGTAGTCGACGTCGATCTCGGGATTGATGTCGTTCCGGACGATCGGCCCGTCGTGAGTGAGCTGGGTCTGTCCGGCACACGCGTTGAGGACGCGACCGTCGAGTTGGGACTCGACCCAGTCGCGGAGCTTCTGTTCGCCGAACGTCCAGCGGTCGGGCTGGACCGTCCAGTAGGAGAGCGAGGGAGGCATATTGGTGAGCGGACGATGGTTCGCGGGGCAGGCGCTGCGAGGAGAGGGTTACTGATGGGTGAAGCCGAATGCTTGGCCGTTACTGTCGATGCCGAACAGCGCCCCGGGGCCGTTCCCCTCGGGGTCTATCGACGGGTAGACTTTGGTACCGTCCTCGAATACGATGACGGTAGGTCTCTTCCCGCGGTAATGGTTCCAGCCCTCACGCTCGAGTTCGGCGTCGGTCATCTGACGGACTTCACGGACGGTTTGGTTTTCGAGGTCGGACATGATGCCTTCCGGCCTCGTGGAGGCAGAAAAAATAGCCTGTAGTCCGGTGCTTTTGTTTGGGAGTACGATTGTGGTGTCCCGATTTTAGGAGGAGATGTCTTGGAACACCTCATCGATTTCTCCTGCGGTAATCTCAAAATCCCTGTCCAACTCCCTCGTCAGGTTGTCGCGCAGAGCCATTCCGTATTCCTGTGCTGTATCTTCGTCGTAGAGGTCTGAGAGCAGGCTCTTCGCTAAATTCAGTGGGCCACGGCCAGAGTAGCCAGTTGAAAAGTCGTTGTTAGTGACGTCTTCTTTGACGACACGGGCAGACTCCAGTTCGGTTGTGGTGCCGTTCTCTTCTACGTAGACTCTGACTGTGCCTGCTTCGGATTCTCCGCGACGCTCTTCGGAAGCAGATTGTTGGTCGGGTAGAGCTGGCGCTATGAAAACGTAGCGGGCAAGGGTGACGCGGCAGCGTCACCCGAATGCAATGTTCCCATTTGAATTGCTGAGTTCGGAGGCGAGCGCCGCGAACCTGCTGGAGCAGGTTCGCTGGCGCGATGGCCTCTGTTGCCCGCGCTGCCGGTCTGAGTCAGTGATCAAACACGGCAGCTATCGGGAGTATCAACGGTACCTCTGTAAGGATTGCGACCGCACGTTCAACGACAAGACCGGCACGATCTTCGCGCACGCGAAGATCGGCCTCGACAAGCTCTTGTTCGCGTTCTACACGTTCCTTCGGTTCAACACGAGTATCCGCCAGTTAGACGCTGAAATCGACGTTTCGTATCGGTCGCTTCGCCGGCGCGTCGAGCAGTTCGCCAGAACGCTCGACGCGCCAGCCATCTCCCTCGTTGGCCCGGTCGAGATCGACGAGTTCTACGTCTCTGCCGGGCAGAAAGGCCGCGAGCGCGACCAGGAGTCGCGCTCGCGTGGGCTTTCGAAACGCGGACGAGGAACATACGAGGGGGACAAACCGCCAGTATTCACGCTCGTCGATCGCGGCAGCGATCAGCGATACGTCGTCCCGGCGAAATCCGCTGACGAATCGGCCGTGCGACTCCTTCTCGACAACCGCGAGAAGGAGTCGCTGACCGTCTATACTGACGGATTTCGGGCCTACGATCCACTCGACGATGCTGAGACCTTCCACCGAGAATCAGTAATTCACAGTGACGGCGAGTACGTTGATGGAGACGCACACGTGAACACGTGCGAAAGCCACGCGTCGCTGGCGCGACGGTGGCTCTCGCCGCACCGAGGCGTCTCAAAAGACAAACTGACAGCGTATCTCAGACCGTTCCAGCTTCGGCGACAAATCCTCCGCAAACCCGGGCGAGAGGCACTGAAAGAGATTATCCGAGCAGTTCTCTGACTCACCAACAATGTACTTCACAAGAGCGCTCCGCGATAAACTGTGTCGGGACTCCCGTTCATATTTCCAGTTTCGTGCTCGTTGGATTGTTAAACTATTCGACGCTTCGGATTAATTGGTGACTCGTTCTCCGTACGGGTCGATAGCGGGTTGTCCGACTGTTGAGATCCGGTGCAGTGTCTTGAGCGAAACATCGATCCAGCCGTAGCCATTCGGGGCCACGCTACACCGGATCGTTGAAAGGGTATCCGGATGCTGATAGAGAAGAACGTACGTCTCACTCGGCTTGTGGATACAGAGAACGGTATGCCAGCCGTCGGGTGTTTGTGTATCCTCGGTCGCGGCGTGAGAGCCGGTAAGCGCCTGTATCGTCAGTGAGCTGGGAACATCACGGGGATAGCCCATCGTCGTGTCGTCGAGCTCGACGTAGAAGCTGTCGCGGTCACGGAAGTCGTAGAAGTCGAGTACGCCCTGGGGGACGGCGGGTGCGTCGAGGGAGACGTCACGGATGGAGGGGTCGCCAAGGTCGAGCGGATCAATACTCGGGGCTGTCGGTGTTGACGACGTGAGAGGAGATGTGGCGGTCGCCGCGGTTCCGCCATCGCTCGCGAAGAGATCGTCGAGTCGAGACTGCTTCTGGGCGGCTTTTACCTCCTCGCGGGTATAAATAGCGCCGAGGGAGTCGAGGAGTTCCAGAACGTCGTCGGAGAGGTCGGCGGCGAAGACAGTGAGAATGGATGCGAACGGCGCGTTCTTTTTCGTTCCGTGGAAGGTGAGGCGACCCTCGATGAGTGTGAGATAATCGCCGTTCGCAGCGTACTGGTGGAACCACTGCGTGCTGGTGTTCCCGGGGAGGAGACACATAATGAGCGAGGGTGCATCAGCATCGTCGCGACTGGCCTCTCGAGTTACCTTCTTCATCCAGGTTTCGAGGTCCGAGTATGGCGGGTTCACGTAGATGGAATCGTAGCCCGTCCAGTCCTGTGCGAGGCCGTTGTCCTCGATGTCGAATCGCGTTTTCGCGATCGGTATGGGCTCTGCTCCCGAGCACGGATCGAGATCGAAGAGCCCACCGATAGCCGAATGGAGGCGACGGATGAACTGTGTCGGCGTGCCGCGTTCGTCGTTACCCGACTGACTCGTGGCCTGGATAGTCGAGGGTGCCATCTGGTCATCGTCCGTGTCCGAGTCTTGGGTGTCCGTGATGGGACTGGGGTCAGCTGAAGGAGTGGAGTCGCTCATACGGATCTCTCCTCTATCTCACTCGTGGGGAGAGAGAAAGCAGGGAAGAGCGTGGAAAGCGACGGATAGAGAGGCTATTCGCTGTTGGTGATTTCGACGTCGTCAGCATACCCGCGGAGTTTTGCCGCGATGTCGTCGACTTGCGCGACGTGCTCAGGGAACGTGAAGTAGTCCGGGGCATTCGCTTCAAGTTCAGCTGCTCGGTTACGCGCATCGTCGGGTGAGAGGAGTTTCTGGGGCAGGCCATCAAGCTGGATACCCACCTTACCGCGCTCGTAGTCGCGCCAGATGTTGAGTTCGGTATGCGATTCGTCAGTCATCAGTTTCCTCTCCGTTGTGGTCGAGTCTGAGCGCGTTCTGGGTGACTAAATCGACGTCTTGTGCGATTCTACTGATGGATGTATCTGACGTATCTGATGTAGGTGAAGTGTGTGAGTCAACGGACGGAGGTGATTGGGTGTCGAGCATGATGAGTCCTCGGAGCTTGTAGGACGAGAGAAAACAGCCGGTAGAGGCGTTAATTATTAAGTGAGGGTCTGAGAATCGGGAATGCGTATGGCAGACCTGATTGTCCAATCGAAGGTTCGGGAGCACCTCGACGGAATGAACGTCTCGGCAGACTTCTACGACGCGCTCGACGAGGAAGTCGCTGAACTCCTTGACGATGTTGCGCGTCGTGCAGAAGCGAACGACAGGAAGACCGTTCAAACTTGAGACCTCTAAGCCGCTATCGTCTCCCAATTTCGCTCGGTTCGCTGTAGCTATCCGCACTCGTTGTATCCGCAGTTCTGACACGTTATACAGCCCTCGGAATAGAAGATGTCGATAGACCCGCATTCGGGGCACGGCTCTGTATCACTCGACTGCGCGGGGGGCGCTTGCGTGTCGGGATCGGGCTCGTTATTGAGGTGGGGGTCAGTTCCGGGTTCGGCGTCGGGGGCTCCAGCAGGTTCGATCTGGGGATCGGGGGTACCGCTGACGGAGACTTCTTCGGGCGTATCGAGGGAGAGATCAGAGTCCTCGTTACTATCGCTCACTGAGGAAGCTGTCTCGGGTTGTTCGTCCTCGGGTGACGTTTCGTGGCCGCCATTCGCTGCTGCGGTGAGGTCGTTCACGTCGTCGTCGACATCGTCGTGCTGCGTAAGTGACGACTGACGACCCCCCGGCGGCGTGATGTCAGGGAGCTCGTCGTTCACTACGCGCTCGAGAGCGAGACCGATCGCGTCGGGGATAGAGTCGACGCGAGTGTCGTGATCGTTGCCGACTCTTGGCGAACGAATCCCTCGGAGCTGATTCACGATGTCTTCGGAGTCGGCGTTCGACCGGAGGGCGAGCGTCACGAGGTTATGGATCGCCTCGGTCATCGACTTAGTGAATCCACCGGACTGCCCGTACGTAGTGAAGAGTTCGATTGGCCGCCCGTCGGCGTCGGTATTAATGTTGACGTAGATGTGGTCGTAGCCGGTGTCGATGCGCTGGGCTGTCCCTGTGAGCGTTTTCGGTCGCTCACGAACGGACGTGATCGTAACCTCCTCAAGTGCGTCCTGGACGTCCTCTGAAGCGAGGAACGTATCCATATCGCCGTGGCTCGCTTCGATGAGGGCGACGAGGTCGCTGGTATCGAGGTCGCTCGCCGTGATCTCGTCGTCAAGGAGGTCGGTCGGTGGGTCAGACATGGTTGGTCAAGCCTCCGTATGAGGAACGCTGCGGGGGGCGCAGGCTCTTCTTGAGGTGTGTGTTCGGTGGTCTGAGAGAAAAATCCCGTGTCGCGTAGAGGTTACCGGTGAGGTGTGAACGGACGGAATTACGCGTAAGCGGGGGTTTTCGTGACGGGGTTTTCGCAGTTCACGCACCGGAAGAGGACGGTCTCGTAGTCGGGATCGTCGTAGTCGACGTCGTGGTCGGGGAGGACGGTTAGATCGGAGACAAGTTCGTTCCCCGTGAGGTTCTCGCCGCAGTCACAGGTGAGCGGCCAGTCGAGGGACGAGAGGAGGTCGCTGTCGGGGAGTACCCCATACGATGCCTCGTCGGCGTACTCGTTCTGGTTCGGGGTGAGGAGATCCTGCGAGACGGCGCTGTGCTGGCCGTCGGATCCGCCGTGCCAGAAAACGTCGATGGCGCGATACTCGATGGTGAGCTGGGTCTTACATCTCGCGCATCTGACGTGGACGTAGTGAGTGTCGAAATTGTTCGGCACCCCCTCTTCGGTGGACTCGAACTTGGAGTTCTGACAGACTGGACACGCTGGCCGCACGCTGATGTACGTCGGCTGAGCGGCATCGTCTGATTGCTCGTCGGAGCCATGATTCTCGGGCTTCGTGTCGGTGGATTCCATAATGATGTGCTGGGTGTGGGTTACGCGGACGATTCGGACGTAGCGTCGGTGTCTTCCGCAGCCGACTCCACGGTGGGGTTCTCGGGAGCGTGGTCGAACGAATTGTACGTGACGGTGCCATCGGGCCAAGCGGACCACTGGCCGGCGAGCAGCGGGAAGCGGCACTTCTCGAAGCCGACAGTCTCCACGACCAGCTGGTCCTCGAGGTGAGGCGCGAGGCGTTCGAGGAACTTTTCGGTGCAGTGGTATTCCCGGTCGACGGCACTGCCATTCTCGTCGAGGATGGGCTTGGTGGCCTCAAAGGACGCATACCCGTAGAGTTCGAGGTATGGATCTGCGTCCTCTCGATCGGGCTCGACGACACCGATGGTCAAGGAGTCGAAACTCCCGTAGAAGTCGTAGTCCTCGACAATCGATTCAATCGCCTCAACCGCGTCGGGATCGACGGTCGGATGATTCGATGCGGTGGTTGCTTGCAGGGTTGCCATAAGCGGTTCAGGCTCGTGGCCGCAAACAAAGACACAGGTAGTCGAGGGACTGCTGGAGATAGCCGAAGAGGACGAGGGATTAGAAGAGTGTCTGCTGAGGGTTGTACGTCTCGGCGAGGTAGTCCATAATGATGATCCCGTGGCAGAGCCAAGGAAGACACCAACTGCCCAAGACTTCGCCACGGAGGTCTTCGGGCGTCCACTCGTCGGTTTCGAGGAGACCGTAGAACCAGCCCCGGTAGAGGTCGACCGACTCTTCACGGCTGTAGTCGCCCCCGTCGGACTCGAGTTTGAATGGATTCCCCCAGTTCGACCGGCGGTTGATCCACTTAGTGATGTCACTCTGTGCGGGCCCGTGAGCGTTGGCGAGGTCGGTTCCTCCTAGACCGATGAGTCAAACGGTACGATTGTCGTCCTCGTTGATGATGTCGTCGTGGACGGTCTCGTCGAGGGTCTCAAGGGCGGCGGCGAAGTCGTCACTCATACCGGGACTCCAGCTGCGTCACGTTGTTATTGTGGTGTGTTGAGTTCGGCATCGGACACGGGCTCCCATTTGTGGTGTGAGTCGAGGTGTTCACCCTCGGGACATAGCGTTTCGGGGGGACGGAACCCCGCTCGTGAACGAGCGCCACACCGCGTACAGTGAACGTCTGTCTCGGTCAGCGTCTTGAGGCGACTGGATTTAGGCGGCATCGGTTGACGGGGGCGTGGTGTCCTAGGGAGTGTCCCATTCACCGGGGTACTCGACGCCGGAGTCCTGATCGATCGTGGTCTGGACGGCACCGGATGGCTCAACCTTGACGAGGACGTCGTCGCGACCGATTCGAGTCGCGAGGAAGTCATGGATCTCCTCGGCCGGGACGATGACAGCCTCGGGAGCGTCGTGTGCGGTTTCGATCGTCATATACGGGTACACACGATCCGGCCGGTGACAAATCCACCAGTAAAAGTTACAGTACCGACGAATAAGGTCTCAGTATGGACGAACAGCAATGTGAATATCATCAAATGATTGACCCTGATCGGGGTTCGATTACCCACGAGTTGGTGCGGGTGTTGGCCTGTTACAAGGATCGGCCTGTGGAAGACCTCCCCCCGATGACTCACTCGATCGACACGGATGCTCTTGCAGAGGTTCTCAAGGGCGAGAGCGGCCAGTCTTCTCAGGGTGAGGTGAGGGTCGAATTCGACTACGACCGGGTTCACGTGGGAGTATCGAGTGCTGGCGATGTCTGGATATTGGAACCCAATAACTCCACAGCGTGAGAATGGATGAAGGCGGGTGTTGTACAGTCGAGGTAGTTGCTGAATGTCGCCTTCTGCTACTCGCGTGAGCGGTGCTGTTCGAGGCGGTCCTTGATCGCGATGAGGTTGTCCCGAAGGTACTGGGCTTCTTCGGGGTCAATCTGTCCGTTGTTGACCAGGCTATTGACGGTGTTGTGGAGGCCCTGGATGTGGTCGTCGATCTGCATCGATTTCTCGAAGGTATCGACCTCCGAGTCGTAGAGAGCGGCGAAGTCGTAGCACATCCGGTAGGCCTTCCCGCAGACCTTGCAGACAACGGGGAGTGAGACGGTCTCGGACTGCGGGTCGATGTCTGCCTCGACGTCGGGGTCGGGGTCGCGAATCAACCAGCCGCCCTCGAGGCAGTCGTGGGTTTCCCAGCAATCCCAGTGTGCCTCGCCCTTGAGGTGGGTGTCGTCGTCTTCGTAGAGGTTCTTCGTCTCGCGTTCGTCAGCGAGATCACCACAGATGGCGCAGGTTACGCTGTGGGCGTCGATCCATCGGTCGTCGGTCGGGTCGGATTTGGACATGAATGTGGCGTTAGTCGGGGAAGTCGATCGCGTCGGGGTCGGTTGCGAGGCGGCAAGCTGCTTTGTTGAGTTCGTCGGCGTCGAGGGCGATACCGAGGAGTTCCTCGATGGCTTCCTCGTAGGCTGAATGCGTCTCGGTCGGACTCGACGTATCCGGAAGCCGCTGGTCGAGTGCCTCGCGGAAGCGTTGCTGTGCGCGGTGTCGGGAAAGACTACCCATACGTGGATTCCTCCATCAGTAGAGGGGAGAGAGAAACCCGGTCGATGAATTATCCGAGTTACCCCACGCCGGGATGGATACCCATATCTTGTGGGGTAACTCAGAGGGGCGGTCTGCTCGGTGGGAGCTCCGGGGCCGCGATTACGTGCCTAGCGTCGCGAAAACGCGCGGGATATAGATGGCCGCTCCTGTAGCAGCGAGACCAGCGACAAAGAGGGCGTTGTTCACGGTGCTGTTCGCTGACGTCGTAAGCTTCCACGTGTATTTCGTGTCGTTCACGGGGGCGAACGGCCTGATGCCCATGGGCGTGATCACGTCACCGATGAGGTGCGTAGCGAGCCCAAGCGCGACGAGAAAGCCGACGCCGAGTGCAGGGAGAACCAGGCTCGGGACGCTTGCTGTCGACAGCGTCCCTTTGACTGCCTGTGTTCCCTGAACCGCCGCGGCCAACGTCATGGCCGTCGCGATCGTGGACGCGACGATGATGAACCAGACGGTGTGCGTGATGCCGCGGTGCGAAACGAAGGGGAGATGCTGGTCAATGTCGGGAATCGGTGCCACGCCGGCGACGATGAGAATCCCCACGAGGGCTGCTCCGGATGCATGACTAACGTTAAGGAGGAACGCCAGCGGTGAGAAGACGAGAAGGGCGAGCCCGTAATGACCTCGTCTGTGCATCTCTGGAGCTGTAACTCCATCTTCTTTGTACGAGAAAAAGACTGTTCCGGGAGGTGATACCGTCTCATCCACACCGCGGAACGCGGTGGCTTCAAGAACCTCCTCGACTGGCTGTTTGAGGACAGGCGCGATGAGCAGCGGTGTAAGCGAGGAGGCGACGACGGTGGTTCGTCTCGGTTTGGAGAACAACGGACATCGTGGGGTGTTGAATGTTGAGGGTTACTCACTGAAGGCGTCGAGCGTGACTCTCTCGATGGTCTCGGGGTCGTCGATCGTGACGTTGTCCTCGAGGTCCTCATCGGAGTCGACGTCGTCCTGAGCACCGTCATCGTCCTCGTCGAGGCTCGTTATGATGGGTGCGTCGTCAGGATCGAGTTCGGTGACGATCCCGTCGACGGTCGAGTCGGTGAGGAGTCGCGTTGGATGATTCGTCCGCCAAACGTGCCACGTCTCGTAGGTGAGGGAGTTTCCGTGAACGACGTACGCGGAGATCGCGTGGAGCGCGAAGTTGATGACAGCCATATGAGCGCATGTCTTGTCGATGTCGCGTGCAACGACGACAGTGGGCCTGTCAGGGGAGATGTGACGGAGCTGGTGGACGGCGTGGAATGGGAGTCGGCCACTCCCACACGCGGGATCGCTGATTGTAATTGGGTCGGCCGGAGTGGCGTCGCGAATGCTCTCGGGAGTGCAGAAGAGCATCTGGGCTTTTGCGATGGCGATATTCTGTGGCGTGAAGTGCTGGCCGAAGGCGTCACTGTTGGCTCCGTAGTGCTCGTAAATCCCGCCAAGGAGTTCTGCAGGATGCGAGTATCCTGGGACGGTCGTCTCTTCCATCGCGTTGACGAGGGCTCCGAGTGTGGCCCCGTAGGACTCAAGGACGTCTCTGGTGAGGTTGATGTCGTCGTGAAGACGAGCCGTGAGATCGTCAACGAGCTCAAGGTAGGCGTCGTCGTTTCGACTGAGTGCGGTGACGACGAAGTCAAGCCAGTTCGTGAAGACGTCGTAGGTGCGGAGGCCTGTCTTCTGGCAGACTTCATCGAGATGTTCGGTGATTGATTCGTAGGTACTCGGGTCGGTGGTGGAAGCCATTGACGAATCGCCTCTGTCCAAAGGGGGAGAGAAAAATCCAGAACACTCCTTCAGTTCCGACGTTTCCAGAGAAGAGACACCCCACGGGTTCCGACGTTATCGTAGTGGGGGACACCCCAGGACTTCCGTCGTAAACAAGGGATAGATTGTATGAGGTCTCCAGTTATCGGGAGGAGACACTCTACCAGGTCATCTACCAGATTCACCGGCAGAATCCGTTCGATTGGTTCCGGTACCGAGCAAATCGAGTGCGACGGTTCGTGAATTCCGAGCGAGTGGAGAAGCTCGTGAAGGTCGCAGACCCATAACCGCCGAGCACTCCTTTCTCAGTCGATGTTCTCTCAAACCGTCTCCCCACGTCGGGTTACCACCCCGACTGTCCAATGTATCTCCTCGATTTTGCGTGTGTTCAAGGGTTATACGGGTAGTTAGGATTCATAGTAGAGTGAGTCTCGGTGGTCTGTGATGAAGCCACCCCGACTGTCGAGTGTATTCAGGTGAATGTTCACCTTACGGATATACGTACTCCCCATGAGCGGCGGTTTCCGCGCCAACACCCCGGCTGTCCAATGTATCTGCCTGTTAACGCAGCCGTTACGCTCTCTACACCAATATCTTGGTGTTCAGATTCTTGTGAAACCTGCCGTCTTCCGATGAATTGGGAGAGTGAAGGAATGGGCACTGATTGGTCGTTTTTCGACACCCCGACTGTCCAATGTATCTCCTTGAATTCGGACGAGTTAGAGGTCGTAGTCGTGAAGTTCTGAAAACCGGCTATCCTGTAGGATGACCTTCTGGACGACATCGGAATCTTCCATGAGGTAGTAGTAGTGCGTCACGCCTTGACCACGGCCACGTCCGACGCGATCTGTCCGGCCGAGAATATCGAGGAACACTTGCTCGCTGAGCCGGTCGGTCATACGACGATGTGAGAGCGTGTCCATGTCGAGGATGCCTGTGAGTTGCTTGTAGACATCGTATATTTGCCGCGTAGAGAATTCGTCGTCGTCTTTGTGCTTGTCTGTGAGCATGGACAACGCGTACACGGTAGCCTTGATTTGCGTGGGTTGGCCTTCGAGCATTTGGGAGAACCGGTCGATATCAGCTTTCTCACGGGCATCGCGGACGTGATCGTCACGGACTTGTTCTGCGCCTTCATCCTTCGCCAGCTCACCGGCGTTCCGTAGAATGTCGAGAGCTTTCCGGGCGTCCCCGTGTTCCTGGGCGGCGAAAGCTGCGCTGAGCGGGATGACATCCTCGGTGAGGACGCCTTCGCGGAAGGCATCGGCGCGATTCCGCATGATGGAGCGGAGTTGGTTCGCGTCGTACGGTGGGAAGATGAATTCGCGGTCTTGGAGGCTGCTGAGGATGCGTTCATCGAGGTTGTCTTTGAACGAGATTTTGTTGCTGATGGCGATGATCCCGACTTTGCAGTTTTTGACTTTCCCAGCTTCGCCAGCGCGAGAGAGTTGCATCAGGATTTCGTGGTTTTGGAGTTTGTCAATCTCGTCAAGAATGATGACAACCACATCGTAGAGTTCATCGAGGATGTTCCAGAGGCGATGATAGTAGACGTCAGTGGAGAGCCCAGTGACGGGGATTGAGATATCGGTTGCTTCGGGATTGTTGAGGGCACGGGCAAGGTTGACGACGACGCGGGTTTCGGTAGTAGATTGAGTGCAGTCGATGTAGACCCGCCCCATCTTGGTGTCGTTCTTCTGAGCGTATTGTTGAGCGCTTTGGGTAACGTGCTTTGCAACGAGGGATTTCCCCGTGCCGGTTTTCCCGTATATGAGCGTATTTCGCGGGGGTTTACCGCTGACGGCGGGGTGGATACTGGAGGCGACGTCTTCGATTTCTTCGTCCCGGCCGATGATGCGGTCTTCGTCGGGGATGTGGTCGATGTCGAGGAGTTCCTTCCGAGAGAAAATCGAGTCTTTGCTGGCCCAAATATCGTCGAGAGATCGTTGTGATGGTTTGTCGTCGGTCCCCATACATTCGACACCTGGTTGGAAATACATAAAAGGAGAGGTCTGACTCACCCCGACTGTCGAATGTAAATCGGGGGAAACTCGGTGTTCGAGTCGCTCCCCCTCTGAAGTTCTAAGTTAGATGAAGTCACCGAGTGTCGAATGAAGCCCACACGCCAGGTGTCCAATGTAACGAAGGGTAGTGATGAGGTGAGAAAACCGTTAGCCGGAGCAGGTGAACCAACACGCACACCCCGACTGTCGAATGTAAATGCCCGAAATAGTAGGGATAGACCGTGTGACGCAAGAGATACAGAATTAACGGCGGTTTTCGTATCGGTGGAGTGGCAGTGGCAAATGGGTGTGGAGTGTGACGATCACTCCACACCCATTGTTGTTGGAGTATACGGATTTGGTTTTAGCTGTAGGGTCTTATAACTTTTGTTTGAATAAATACCATTTCTCGCACGTATCCTCATCCATTCGACACCGCTAGCAATTCCTGTACACCCGTCTCAGCAACCTTCCCTTCCCTTTTCGAGGGTTTACATTCGACGCATGGGGTGTGTGGGGCACGTTCATCTTCCCGACAACATCCCCACCGAGTTCAAAGAAACCTGAAGGACTCCGCCTTGACCGTCCAGCGGCTACCGCTGCTCAGACCTCGACCAGTTCCTAATTTACCACGCCAACGTGGAGCTTCTCCAACTCTACGTCACCATCGACTGCCTCTACCCGATACAACCTCCCGTCCCAATCGGCCAGCTGCGTAGCATGTGGCCACGCCTCTTCGAAGCTCGTCTGATACACGAAGAAGGGTTCAGTGTCATGTCCGAGTTATCGGCCTCAACCCGGGATCAAGCCCCGAGGCATTCGCCTTGACAGCCTGTAAATATGGGCAAAGGAGGCGACCGTCACAACTCTCATCGGTTACTCCATGATCCTGAGGTTATTCTTGACATCGCGATGGAGGACACTCGGTTCAGAGACGTCTCTAAATCCTCGTTGAAGCGGTTCGCCTGACTGGAATGTTTTTAAACCATCGTGTGCCAGTAACCCGGATGACTACTCGGATTGTTATAAGGATAAGACATATCTACGTTCTGTCCACTCGTCACGACGGGCCACAGCACGTCCTTCTCGGCTCTCCCAACCAGTACTCGAGACAGTTTCGATCCGATCGAGCTCGAAGCCAGCAGCCTGGTAGCAGGTGCCGACGTTATTGTCGATACCGGCGATCGCGACGAGCCGCTTCCGCTCGGTGTGCTTACGCATCCAGTCACGGAGGCGGGCGAGCATCCAACTCGACGTGTTTGGTGGTCGGTTCGGGTGGTTCGCGAGCCGCGTCACGTACAACTCCTCGCTAGCGCCGTCGTAGCTGTACGAGTACGGCTGGGCGAGCACCGCCACCGAGTAGGGATGGCCATCATGCGTCGCGATGAACCCTGCCTTCCACTTTGCGACACCGCCGAGGCGGTGGTCGATGCGGCCGTCCGGCTCCCCGATGAGGAGGTGATTGACGAGTTGGCGACTTCCCCGCCCCTGGACGCGGTG
The DNA here is from genome assembly GCF_041821145.1 of Halopenitus sp. H-Gu1. Classification (NCBI taxonomy): domain Archaea; kingdom Methanobacteriati; phylum Methanobacteriota; class Halobacteria; order Halobacteriales; family Haloferacaceae; genus Halopenitus; species Halopenitus sp. H-Gu1. The sequence continues at coordinate 124,251 of NZ_JBGUBC010000007.1, forward strand.
GACGATGAGGTCGGTGACGTCCTCAAGGGGCGGTGGGGTAACGCGCTCGGGTTCCCAGTGCGTGACCTCCCAGTCGGGCTTGGCTCCCAGCTCGACGTCCGACCGAGGAAAGTCCGGCATCCCTGCTGGTGGATAGGTATGCCACTCGGGGTCGATCGAGTGGAGTGTCGCGACCATCGACTCGTCGGTGGGGAACCGCTCCTGGAAGCCGATCGTCAACGACATCCCGTCGGGGGCGAGGTCGACATCGGTGACGATACGCCGCCGGTATACCGCCTTTACCTCGGGAACGGGGAAGCGGGTTCGAGAGTCGATGACGCTCCGCTCGAAGACGTGGTCGCCTACGCGGATCGTCGGGGCGAGCTCGGCCGGAGTGTCTCCGGCGAACGAGCTGTGGTCGAGTGGTGCTGGCTCGGAGCCATCGCGAACGGGGAAGGCAAGTGCTGGCATGATGGTGGACTCGGGTGAGTGATTGCGGTTAGTCGGTCTGCGGGGTGACGTGGTGGAGCCCGTGACTGTCGGGCGTGAACCACTCGCGGTCGAAGGAGACGACTCGTGGGATCTCCCCACAGCCGAATTCGAGAACTGCTTCGACAGCGTTATCGTCGACGCTCGTCACGCGATACAGTTCGCCGTCGTAGGAGTTCCAGTATCGCTCGTCGACCTCGACGTCGGTCTGCCCGGTCGTCGCGAACGCCGGCGCTGTCCCATCGGGAAGTTCGACCCGGAAGGCGATTCGGGTTGGATCGTCGAGCGTCTGGAACGACTGGGATTTGGTGGACATGGCTGGGGTTAGTAGTGGACGTCCGCGGGGATGATCCACCCACGGCTCGTCTGTTCGTTTCCTTCGGTGGCCGCTGCGTCCTCGACGACGCCACCGTCACTGGCGAACGGAACGCTCTGTATCCGGTCGACACACTCAGTGACAGCCTTGGGCGATGAGAGACCGCCTCCGAACTCGTTGTAGAGGAAGACGGACGGCCCTTCGTACTCGGCGAGCTGTTGCAGGTTGAACCGTGCTCCTTCGACGTCGTTCATCACGTCCTCGACGGTGAGGTCATCGAGTTTCGCTCGGAATGTCGAGAACGTCTCCCGGAACTTCTCCGATTGGGTCCTGAGCATGTCGTCGAGGAGAGCTTGCCCGTCGTCGCTGTCCATTGGGAACGCTGGAGCGAGCGATTCGTCGTCGACGTACTCCGAGTCGCCGTCACTAACGACGTTCGCTACGTACGGTTTGAAGCGGGCGTCCGGCTCATCGAACGTCTTGTAGTAGTCGAAGGCGGCTACCGTGTCGATCCCGATGCCGACGAGTGCGTTGAGGGCACCGCGAGCACGGACGAGAGGGTTGTCTTCGGTGGTACCAGGGACGAGCACGCAGATCAGTTTGTGCATCTGTCGATAGAACCTCTGCTCCCGTGAGGAGTCAGAAATGTCAGGCGGGTGTGTTCAGTGCTGCGAGAGTCGGATTCCGGGTTATTGCGACCACGCGGTGAGGTCTGCCTGGCCGACTGCGAGTGGGTCTAGATCTTCGCCGGTCGCGGCGGCGGCGTAGTCGCGAGCGATCGTCAGCGCGATCTCGAGGCCGCACTCTTCCGGCGGGTCACGGACGTCGACCATCTTGGAGTCGTGCGCGTAGTCCCAAGGGGCGAGCGCCACCGACGCGTTTCCGCTCCCTCGCCATGCTTTGACGACGAGATAGGGATACGTCTCTGGTGTCGCCTCGGAACCGTCCGAGGCGCCGATACCCGCGAGTTGACGGCCCTCGAGGCCCCCCTTACGGTGGTAGTAGACGATGAACTCCCGGCTCTCAAGGTAGTAGTGGGTGAGTTCGTACCCGGGAGGCGCGTCGAAGACTGCTTCGTCGACGGCGGGATGCGTCCAGGTGCTGGGAGGTGTTGCTTCCATCCACTCGACGGCTTCCTCGATAGCGCGGGCGATGTCGAGCGAGCGGTCACCGTCCGCGGTCGCCTCGATGGTCGCGACTGTGACGCGGTTCTCAAAGCCCTGGACGCGGTCGTCGATGGCCTGGACTGGCACCTCGTCGTGATGGTCGAAGACGGCGACCGACTGGGGGGCGTCGGGAGCTGTCCACACGTGCGCGTTCCACGAGGCCTCGTCGTCGTAGACCCAGCCGTTCACATCGGAGGGAGGTCGTACGCGTCGGGGAGGCCTGGTCTCACGGGCATTCTGGATCGGGGCTGGTCTAGGAAGTGGATTCGTGGCTGTGCGGGGCGTAGTGGATGTACTGGTCGAGGAGTTCGTGAACGTAGGCGGGCGGGATGACCTCACGGAGGGCTTTCGCCGGCAACGGCGAGCGCGGTGAGAGGCCGTGGGCCCGCCGGTAGCCGGTTACGGGGGCTTCGCGGTCGCCGATCGCGTAGTCGAACCCGTCGGGGTGCGAGCACGCTGTGCCATGCGCGAAGAAAGACGTCTCGAAGAGGCGGTGCTTGCGGACGCCGAGGCCGAATGAGGACCCGCAGAGCTGAACGGGTTTCTCGAGGTGCTCGCGAGCGCCGGGGACGTTCTCGAGTATCCACACCGGCGGGTCGATCTCCTGACAGAGGTCGCGGGCGAGCGGGATGAGGTTCTCTCCGGAGCGCGCGAACTGGAGGTCGGTCGCGAACGTGCAAGGAGCGGACGCCCAGACGATTTCGATCTGGTCGGCGTAGTCGTCGACGAACTCGGGAAGTCCCTCGGTCAGGTCGTGCTCGACGAAGACGCCGGGATAGTAGCGAGCCTTCCGTGGGTCGGCGTCTATGCCGATGACTTCCCAGCCGAGCCCGCGGTGGCCGTACGTCTGGAGGCCGCGGCAGGCGCCCCCGGCGCCGGCGAAGAGATCAAGCGCGAGCGGCGTGTCCCAGAGATCGTCGAGTGTGCGATCGCCGATGGTCGTATCTGAGACGACTGACATCAGTTATTCCTCCCGTTCGAGACGTATCTGGCCAGGCGTCGGTATCCACGGATGTTCCTCCCAGCAGTGGAGTGCGTGTTCGAGGGCTTCGTCGAAGTCCTCGCCGCACGAGCCGCACTCATAGGTCGTTCGGCCCCAGCTGGTCGTGAGTTCCTTCGCGGTGACCGTCGTCTCGACTGGGTCGGGAGCCTCGGATCGGCGGACGTAGTCGTAGCCGACGACAGTGCGATGCTCGAGGCCGGTGCGAGCGAGGCGCGTGGGATTGTCCTCCGGGCGGAATATCCAGCGGACGTAGCCGTCTTCGGAGGCCTTCGCCGACGGCTGGAGGATGTACCAGCGGTCGTGGTCGTCACGGAAGAGATAGTGTTCCTTGCCCCGGTTCTTGAGATAGAAGGGGTCGCCGGTTCCGGGGATGAGGCGGAGGCCGAGCGTCGTCGAGACGGCCGCGAGGAGGCGATCTTCGAGAGACGGTGGAGCCGCGTCTTCCGGTTCGGTCTCGGTAGAGGTGTACGCTGCAAGAGTAGCGTTCTCCGTCATGGCGACCACCCCTCGAAGGTCACCTGCTCTGTGGGCGCTGCGGGCTCGTCGAGTCGGTCGATGGCGTCCGAGAGCCACCTCATCTGGTCGCCGATGCCGTCATTGTTGATCTCCTCGAAGAGGAAGCGGGGTTCGAAGGGGAATCGGGGGCCTTGGTTAGGATCACCGGCCATGTGGGAGATGCCGTATTTGAAGACACCGAGGTCGCGAAGAGGATTGATGTAGTCCTGGCCGGCGAGGATGAGAAGCGAATACGCGTTTGTCGTTCCCGGCGGGTCTCGGACGGGACGGAAGGACGCGATCCACTTTATGAGGCCGAAGGCGACGAGGCGCGTCCACTGGTCAAGTTCGGTGACGATTTCGCGGCCGTCCGGGCGGCGGAGGCCGTAGGGATTTTCGACGCGGTGATCGGGGTTCGTTTCGTCGTCGCCGAGTTCCGTGATCGACTTCTCGTAGTACTTGACGTTCTTCCAAGGCATGAGGACGTGGTGTTCGGCGGAGAGAATCGCCCACGGGCTGGCGCCGTCACGGCCGTCTTCGACGCCGGCGATGCGTTCGGCGAACTGCTTCTTCAGGCGGAAATAGGGCGACGTGTAGAGGTCGCGAGCCTTCCACGCTGGTCCGGTTTCATCCGTCCAATCCGGACCGAAGGACTCATCAGGGCCGACCGAGGCGACGTGGAGGTCACCTTCATCGGAGGGGTCGCGTTTGGCGGCGCCGCAACCGATGAGAACAAGCGTCCCCCGCTCGTAGATATCCGAGAGATTACTGCGGCAAATCCGTTTGCCCGTGGGGACGTCGGGTTTGTCGACAGCTTCGGTCGTCGGGAGCGTCGTCGAGACACTCATCGACTCGTCCTCCTGGTTAAGCGGTAGCGTTCGGGACCAGGGAAGCCGTACCGACGGGGGAGCGCTGAGAAAATCCTGTCAGCCATGGCGGGTGTCTGTGCGGGCATGAAACCACTCTCGACTCTCGTCGGAGAGGAAAAATCGCCGGACGACGGCGAGAAGGCTGACCACGAAGGTGGTTGTTATAGGGATTCACGGAAGTCTTCGCACTCCTCAGCGTAACAGAATGCCGACTTATTGAAAGTGGCGTGCTGAACGTAGAGCGTGTATGCAGCAGTGGGTCGTCATCGCTTCACGTGAGCTGCGAGGGACCCGCCGGTAGGCGGATATGCAGTGTTATCGCTCTGATGGTGGTCGGTATTTGATTGTCTCGGTCCGTTCGTTGTACTCAACGACTCGGTTCTCGGCTAGCGTCGGGAGACACGCGTGTACTAACTCGTAAGTGACTGTCTCTCTGTCAGGTGCTACTGCGTTCGTCTCTTGGTCGATGATGTGCTCGATAAGGACATCGAACGATGCAGTTCCGTTGTCTGCGTCCGCTAGGTAGTCAATGATTGTCTGCGACCATTCATCTGCGTGGAATTCGCGGTTAAACTCGGGCATTGGTGGGTGGTGGCTGTTGCGGAACTCGTGTGCTGTGTGATGCGTCCCGCGTGCCACGCGAGGAGAACGAGGAGACTGCCTGTTCGTCCGGTATCCCGGCTCAAACGCCCCTTTCATGATCGGGGCACGACCGCATAGTGTGCAGTCGGGCTCCGTACCCCAACATATCGCCAGAGACGGATAAACCCGTGCTACTTTACACCGTGTTATGAATTGTCTCAATCGGGCCGCCCAATTCCACCGCGTTTCTCTGCTACTATGCGCGCTCTATGTAGCATCCAACCAGCGAACTCATTGGCAACCGTCAGTAATCCGGTGCGACATAGAGACCATCTAGTCAGTACGCTGGACGTATCCGTCTCTGAGGGTTTCAACTGTGTCAAATTGCACACTAGCCTCGAAATTCGCTTTCCATTCGGTTTTATCACACTATTATGTCTGATTGTAAATCAGAGTTAGAATGACAGTCAATCTCTCCAAACTGGAGTTCACTGATTGGATTCAAGCAATCTCCCTGAGTGTCTTTCTTGTTGCTGGTTTATTGGTGGCATCACCGGGTGTCGTAGCGTTGATTGCTGTAATGGCATTCTTCGGCCTTATTCCTGCCCGGTTCAGAATTGTTGTAACGGCCACGCTCATCGGCGCGTTCCTACTGAATGGATTGGTCGGAAACGCGCTCTTTCCCGCGTTCGTCGCACGGTATCCCTCACTACCCGAGTGGGCCGCCAGCGCCCGCCTTGCCGGTCTTATCGAACCAGTCACGACGAAGTTCCTCCCCGCTGGGTTCCTCCTCTGGTATTTCCACAACCATTCGCCAGATACGGTCGATTTCCTCCGAAGAAACTCGTGGCGTTCCGGGGCGCTACTCGGCTTCTCCTTCGGACTGATGGAAGCGTTGTTGAAGGTCGTCAAGCCCACCGGCGTCTATGGGGACGTTAGTTCGGTTACGGTCACGATATTCATTGCCACGTGGCTCCATCTATTCACGGGATTCCTTGTTGCCGGGGCTGTCTTTCAGTGGTGGGGGCGGGACCCGGACCCATCATATCGCCAATGGATTTTCCTCGGCGTAAAAATCGGGATACCCCTCACGATAGCGATGGGTGTTCACTACTTCTGGAACGCAGGCGGACGGATTCTTATCTACGAGCCACTTGGGTTTGCGTAAGTGAGATTGCGAGGAGTGATTTGGCGTCCCTAGGGCAATCCTCAATCAACGAGAGGTTGCAGGGATTATGCTGAATATGCGCCCTGTATCTCGCATACCTATCCTATCAGTCCTAAGAGTTGTGCCAACCGAATCTCTGGATTCTTCTGCCAATCCCCATTAGAACATATCGAGGCCGGCCTGCGCGGGGTCGGTTGAACCTGCTGTCTCAGTGGACGTACTCTCGGACGTTTCAACTTCGACACCGGGTGTCTGTCCGGGGAGAGTGGGGAGGCTTTGGAGAAGGCGTTCGGAGACGTCACCGACAGCATACCACTCGGCGAGGAGTTCGGCCGCGGTGGTGGTGGAGTCGTGGAGCCAGAACGCTGTCGGGACGCCACCGGTCTTGATGTCGAGGTCGTCGACGTGCTCGGTGAACCAGCGGTCGCGGTCGCGCTTGAGCGCCTCGCGGAGGTCACGGGCTTGATCGCGAATTTCGTCGTCTGCGGGGAGGATCGGGAAGTTTGAGGGAAGCATCACGTCCGCGTCCTGGTCGTCGCCGGCGATCCCGTCGAGGTACTGGCGGAAGGTGTACTGGTAAAGGCTGACGAACTCCGCGTTCGTGAATGCTGCGTACGTGAGGGAGGCCGTCGAACAGAGTGCCGCGAGCTCGCCCCACGTTGCGACGGGTATACATTCACCTGGTGGGGTGTCCTTGACGAGTGCGCGGCGTTCCTCGTAGATACCGTCCTTGAGGTTGGCGGCACCGGCAGCGTGGTCACTCGCGACGACCGGGTCGGCGGTAACGCGATACTTCTGAATCTGTGTGAGGATAGCTGTGTCGATCTGCATAGTCAGGGATGTGAGGTGCCCGATTAGGCTCCTCGGTCGTCTCGGGAGCCGGAGAAAGTCTGGTCGTCACGGCTCGGCGAGAGGGTGAGGAAACGTTCACCCGCTTGGTCCATCGCATCACGCCAGTCGGTGAAGCCGCGGGCGGCGAGGAATGCCTGCCACTCCTCCCAGGACTCGACGTCGGCGATTTCGATGTGAGCGGCCTGTTGTTCGAGTTCGTCTTCACTGACGCGGAAGCCACACCGTGGGTTCAAGCATTCGTATAGATCGTACTCGTAGATGTCGTGAGGGTTTGTCACCTCGTCGAGCTGGCCGAGGCGGGTCGAGCCGCACTTCGGGCAGTGGTATTTGCCCTCATTCGGGTCGACTGCGCGGGGATTCGTGATTCGATCGGGGTCGACGTACTTCGCCATAACGACCGCTCGCGCGTGGGAATCCACCTCGTACTCGTAGTAGGCGAGGAGTTCGTACTCGTCAGGAGTCCGGCGGTAGAAGACGAGGAAGGAGGGACAGCCCCAGAAGTCCTTCTCTTGGCGGACGCGCGTGTCGCGGAGGCGAGCGCGCTCATGCTCGGGAAGCCAGGTGGCGTTGTAGATGAGCTTTCCGCCGATCGCGCAGACACGAAGGCACTCCGCGAACATCCGGCGACGATCCGCTTCAGACTTCCCCCGCCACGGAGGGTCGCTTACCACGGTCTCGAACGACTGATCCGCGAAGGGGAGGTTAACCATATCGCCCTGCACGAACCGACCGCCGAATGCCTCGTGCGCGGCCGCCTCGGGCTGTATCTCGAGGGTCACCGGGTCGATGGCGTAGTCGGCGTCCTCGTATTCTCCGATGATGTCGGGGAGGAGAAGGATGTCGAGATTGATGTCGCAGATGGGACTGAGGCCCGTGCAGACCTTGAGCGAGCGACCCTCGAGGCGGTCGGCGACGAAGGTTGTGACGCTCTCACTCCACTTCCAGCGTTCGTTCAGTGCGTCGGCTGGGTCGACGCCGTCGGGAAGCCTCCTGTGGTGGGGATTGCGCGTGTCGCTCATCATGATCGCCTCCGTTCTCCTCGGCGGTCGGGATTGAGGACCGTCCGGGTGGCGGTGGACTCGGTGTTCTCGTCAGGAGCGGGCATTACGTGGGGACTTCCTGGATCGCGACGGACTCGGTGTGCTTGTGGGGTCGGTCGCGTGTGAACTTCGCGACGAGATTCGGTGTCTGGAAGGCTTCCGTTCGGGTGAGTATGATCTCTTCGAGGGTGACGCGCTTGCTGTTGGGCACCCAGCCCTTGAAGTCGTGGTAGGCGTCTTCGGTGGGCTGGAGGCCAGTCGCAGAGAGGATCGTGCCGTCGCTGCTGACGATGCGCGTGAAATCCATGAAGGCCGGACCGCGTTGGAAGTAGCCGGAGAGACTGAACAGGGTGATGAGCGTATCGTAGGCGTCTGTCTCGATGGGAAGAGAGTCGTCCGACGACTCGGGAAGGCCGCCGATCTGGTAGTCGTACGAGCTGGGAAGGAGGGAGTCGTCGCCGAAGAGTGTGGTTTGCCCAGAGCCGTGGCGGTGGAGGAAGGTGTCGAGGCGGCTGTCATCGGGTGCGACGACGAGCACGGCGCCGTGAGAAGCGTCAGTGAGGACCTCGGGAACGGTCTTCTCGGTGCAGGTGACGTGCTCGAATGCGTGGAGTTCACGGGACATCGGGACTCACGAGCAGGCTGGTGACGGGTCGTGTGGGTGGTGGTTGGTGTCGTCGAGTGAATCGGACTAGGACGTGTCGTCTTGAGTGGGACACAACGGGCAGGAAGCGGGGTCGTGGTCGTGTGGGCAGCGGAGAGGGGAACCGTCCCGTTCGAGGACGGTCTGGACGGTATCGAATTGGACGACGATGAGGGTGTCTGTCGCGACGTGATAGTAGGCGTCGGCGTCGACAACGGTGTTGTCGAGGACTTCGGCAGGGATGGCGTTGTGGAGAGCTTCAGTGAAGGTGATCGCGGGCGACCCGCGTATTAGCCACTGGAGTTGGGGGTGGCTCCCCGAGTCTGCGATGGAGGGCGTCATCGTGATCACCGTTGCTTCCGGGGCGTGTGGGTGGCGGCGACGGTCGGGCTGACGAACCGGCGGGTGCGCTGCGGGACGTCCACACCGACGTCGATCGGGAGGACGTACTTGGCGTCAAGGTCCTCTTCGTGGGCGTTGGCGAGACGGGACGCAGCCGCGAGCTCATGCTTGCACATCACCGCCCAGTTGTTCGTCTGCTTGTAGGGACAGCCGCAGACGACGGCGTCTGACCAGGGGAGGAAGGCGTAGGTGGAGTCGCTGGCGAATTCCCCGATGAGGAGCGGCGCCGGGAGAGTGATGCCGTATTCGGAGGGCATAATGTGGTTGTCGAGCTGGGCTTCCCGAATGATGTCGTCGCGATCGAGGTCGTGTTCGTCGGCATACTCGATGGGATCGGTGTTCGCATCGACGATGACGACACCGTGGAAGGTGTTTGCGTGGAGGGGGAGGAGGGAGTCAGCTGTCCCCTGGATGGTGTCGAGGTTCTTCGGGATGAGTTCCGTGTACCACTTCCGGCGATCGGCGCGAATCCGCTCGAGCTCGCGGTAATAGGGTTCGAGTTCGCCCGTGAGGAAGGCAGGAGCATCGTTGAGGAAGTCCTTGAGGCGGTCGTAGGAGGGGAAGAACCGGCGTTCGCTCTCGTAGGTATCGACGAGCGTTTTCTGGATGTACTGCCGAGCGAGCGGTGTGGGGCCGTGAGTGTCGTGAGACATGAGGCCGTCGGCCTCGATGATGTCGAGACGGATGCGATGCTCGATAGGTTCGATCTCTGGCGAGTCGCTGCCCGTGGTGTTCTCGTAGTCAGGGTGCGATGCGTCGAGCGCGCCCGCGGGGAGTTCGAGCGGTGGGAGGTGCTCGTCCGCCGGGGCGATCTGGTGGGTTGACATGCGTGGCTACCTCCAGCATCCGTGGGGGGCGAGAAAGCACCGGAGGGCGCTCCCCGCGAGTTACCCCACAATGGTTATGGCCGTGGCCGTCTGTGGGGTAACTGATGACGGGCGACACTGAGCGGCCTTCTGCACCCGACCTCCCCGGACACCTGCGGGACGTGGTGGACGGATTATCGGCCGAGGAGCTGGATGACTTGGCTGACTACGCACAGGCCCTCGCCGATTGGAAGCGGGAGCGACCACCTACGTCTCCAGATACGTCACCCGAGGATGCCGTCGACGATGATGTCGTCGAGGACCTCGAGGAGCAGGGTGTCTCGATGGACCCCGACGATTACGACGACGTACCCGCTACAGGGGCGTACATCACGGTAAAGGAGCCGAAACAGGGATACAGGTATTATTATTGGCAATGGCGGGAGGGCGACACTTGGAAGAACGAGTATATCGCGCCTGTCAACCCGAAGGAGGACTGATCCCGGTGGTCAGATGACGGTAACGTCTCCGAAGACGCCCTCGAACTCTTCGCGACCGAGTGTCGGCGACCCGCGGAGCCAGGTGTGGTGGGCGCCGCGCTGGACTTTGAGGTAGGGGTGGCCGCCGTCGTTCCGGAGCATCTTGAACTGCTTACACCACTTCCCCTCTTCATTCGTGCCGATCTGCCCGAGGAGTCCTTCTCCTCCCTCTTGGTCGTCAGCCCAGTCGACGAGAACATCGAAGTTCACGGGCGAGAACGGGTCAACGCCGAGCGTCTTCCGGACTTCCGTGACGATGTCGCGGAGTTCGTTGGGGTAGAAGACGACGGGAGTCGGGTCGGGGTGGTCGTCGACGGTCGGGTCGTACGTGGAGTCGAATTCGTAGCCGATTTCAGCGGTCTGGTAGTCCGTTGCGGGTCGGCCGTACTCTGAGGGCCGGTCGAGGTCTGCCGGCGTGACAATCGCGAGCGACGTGGTGCCGTCGTCGTCTCCCCAGTTCGCTTCTGCTAATGCGAAACGCATGACCCACTCGTCGCATATCCGATATTAAATAATACCGGTAGAATTGGTGTGAACGGCGGGATGGCTTGGGTGACACGGAGACGGCCGTTAGTAGAGGTGGGTGAGGCCGAGGCTGGCGAAGAGGATGGCGTTATAGCTACCGTGGATGAGGATCGGGACGAAGAGTGAGTCGGTACGTTCGTAGGCGAAGCCGAGGACGAGTGAGAGCGCGAAGAGTGAGAGGATGATATTTCGGATGCCGCTCGGGGAGCCCTGCAGGGCGAGGAGGTGCGCGCTCGCGAAGAAGAAGCAGGCGAGGAGTATCGCACCGATGGCGGAGAAGTACCTGCGGAGATACCCTTGGATGAGGCCGCGGAACAAGATCTCCTCACAGGGCCCGGTGATGAGGAGGGATTCGGCGATGAGCCCGCCGAACATGAGTAGGGAGGCGTGTTTGGTGGCCTCGATCGCAGCCACGTTCTGTGCGGTTGGGGCGTTGAAAACGGAGAAGAGGGACGTGAGTACGTACTCCGTGACAACCAACACAAGTATGCCGCCGAGTATCCAGCGGGCGTCGCGGCGGGTCGGACGGCGGAAGCGGAGGCCAGCGGGGAGGAGGTCGGTTTTCCAGTAGAGGAGGCCACCAACGAAAATCGCGTATCCGAGTTCACTAAACGCGGTAGTGACGAGGAAGCGTCCCGTCTCTGACTGCTGGGCAGCTGGGTAGGTAAGGTCGAGAACGATGATGCCCACGTAGCCGACGATGAGACTGGTGATGATTGCGCCGAAGATGAAGACGAGCGCGAGGACGACGGAGCGGAGCGTTCGCCAGAGGTGGATGACGTCCTCCCGGAACGTGCTCTCGAAGTCCATAAGCTATTCGAGTCCTGCACTTCGGTTGTGCGTGCGACCGCATTAACGGTCGGGTGTGAACCTGAGGGCCCATCGCTCGAGGGCGTTCGGGTAGCGGCGCTGCTGGGCTGGGTCGAGCAGCGGGAGTACGGCCGTGATGTTCCCGCGTGGATGGACGAGTTCTGGATTCATACGTCTGCGCGGTCCTGGAACGTGAGAAAGCCACCTTGGGACTACTCGTCGTCGACGTCGTCGGGTTGTGTATCGTACCACTAGAGTTCGCCGTAGTGACCCCTCTGTTTCCGGTGGACTCCGGTGAATTCGACGAGTCTGATGCCAGCTGGATTTTCCTGGTGAACGCGGCAGCGGAGGCGCGAATACTCGTCTTGGAGGCGGTCGATAATTGCGGTCGCGACGCCCATCCGTCGCGCATTCGGTGTGACGGCGATTCGACTCACGAACGGCGTTCCGACGGTATCGACGACTGCCATTCCGACGCGGTCGCTGTCGACGAGGGCCTCCCACGCCTCTCCCTGTTCCTTGGCGGGAGTCAGATTCGAGACATCCTCGATCTCGTAGAAGAAGCACCAGACGGCGTTCGGCGAGAGCCGTGAGTATCCGATAGTGATGTCGGGACTGGTGTCGACGAACGCTATTGGTCAGCTGGTCAGATTCTGGTAGGGGACGTGCGAGAGGTGTGTCCGGCACTCGGGGCAGACAACCGAGAGGACGGGACCGTTCGCGTCGCCCTTCTTGACGTACTCGAATTCGCCGTCGCTTGAGTTGTAAATGTCTTCGCTGACCGTCATGGCGCTCAGAGTTACGTTCCTACAGACCGGACAGGGCTTCCCGAATTCCCAGTCGGGTTCGTACGTCGATTGCCGGATTTCGAGTGCGACGGCCGGAAGCCGACGGAGGAGTTTCCGGACGTACTCGGGGTCGACAGTATCACTATCCAGCGATTTGAACGGAGTGAGGAGTGACTCGAGAACGTCTGAAGGGGCTTCGTCTTTGGAGTCGATTCGCTCTTCTTTGATGTTGATGACGATGACTGCCATGGAAGGCTTGAGAAGGGAGCTGCTGGCTTTGACACCCGCGGGAATACAAGCTGAATTGGACGTGGCGGGTCAGTCCACGTCGATGGGCGTATCGAGACGGGCGGCAGCGACGCGATAGGCGGCGACGATCTCGTCGACGGTGACGTCGTCGTCTGCTTCGCGTTCGATGGTGATCTCGATCTCGCGGCGGACGGTTTCAGCGTCGTGGCTGTATCGCCAGATGCCTTGTTCGACGCGGGGATGGGTAAGGATGTTGTTCGGGATGCCGAGCTCGTCGACGGCTCGGAGGACTGCAGCGCTCGCGTGAATCCGGTCTCCGTAGCCATCGATCTCTTCTCGAAGCGCCTCGATGGCGTCTTGGAAGGTGAGGTCACTGGCCTCTTCACTGGCGGCGATGTGGGCGGAGACGGCGTCGGACGTCTCGGTGGGGAGCTGGCGCTGAGGTTCTCTGGTCATATTTACCTCTGGTTAGTGCGTGAGTGGAGTCGTCTGATCGAGAGGGATGGTCGTGACCTCGACGAGCTCGAGGTGGCTGTCTGCCTGTGCTTGCTTGGCCGCCTTCTCACGGTTCGTCGTGAGTGTCGGGCCGAACTGACCGAACTTGAGGAGGACATCTCGTTCCGTGTTGAGCACACCGTATTGGGTGATTCCGCCTCCCGCTGCGGGCTCGCCGGCGCGGTCGATGACGTCGATGTTGAGCGTCTGCCACGGCTTCCCGGTGTACTCGACGTGGACGTCCTCGCCGTGCTGGCGGGCGATGTAGTCCCACGCTTGGACGAGTCCCTTCAGGGCATCGTGGCGTTCGCCTTGATCACGACCGAGTATGTCGACCGTGAGGGCTGTCGTCGCGAACGCCATATGGACTCCTTGACGGTCCTTGAGCTGCTGTTCGACATCGAGTCTCTCGGGGAGATCCGAGAGCTCGAATTCCGACGGTGGAAGGAACGATCGCATTCTGCACCTCACTTCAGATGGGGGTGAAAAACAACAGGCCGGGCGGTTACTCCTGCCAGATTCGAGCATCGAGGAACGGTCCGTCGTGATATGTATCGGCGCCGTCGAAGATGCGCGCTATTCCTGTCCTACAGGGCATAGCCAGACAGCTAACATAGCGCGTTGCCGAATTCGTCCAATACCAGCTGTATCAACCTACAGTCTCACGGAAGGAATTCAACACCACGTTCGGACAATTTCCGCCCGATGAATGAGGCTACTTGAAGAAGTCCACCGAAGGCAACAAACCCAAATCCGGCCAGCACGACCTGAGCCTGGACGACGGGAGGAATGAAGTCCGACAATGCCGTTTGTGTGAGAAGTAACATTATTCCAACAGAGAATATGACCACCCCCCATCGAAGGAGCGTGTCACCGACATTATGAACACTAAGGTAGATCGTCTTCGGTTGGTAGTCTGGAAGTTTTGCTAAGGCAAGCTCACGCACTTTTCCCGTCGAAATGTCATCCGGGTCGATGGAATCGATATCAGTGACTATTTCTGGTGAATCTGCTTCTCCTCCCATTTCCTGATCTTTTGGAACCCAAAAAATGTGTGCCCCACTTGCGTCGTATCGGCCAATTTTCTCATCGTCAACTAATGACCTCAACCGATCTCGCATCGCTTGCTCCGAATACTCTAATTCCTCTTGGATGACTTTTCGTTCAATAGCCGGACTATCTGTGGCTTCAATTAATGCCCTCACAGTAGCCACGATCTCCTCATCGCTCTTATTGGGGGGCCTTCCCGGACTATCGCCCTCACTCATGTCGGATTGGGTTTATTGTGCGATCACCAATAGTATACCGTTCCCTCTACAATCGTTTCTGTGCGGTCGCAATACATTCGACTCTCAACAATAATTTAGATAAATAGCGTAGCAGGTGGTATTCCGATTCGAAGCGAAAATGAGTGCAAAATCAGAAGCATTGAGCCCCAGTAAGAGAGAGGCGGAAAAGGACCAGAAGCAGGTGATACTGAAAGCAGAAAACCATGCCAGTCGAGAGGACCACGAAGAAGAACTGGAACTGATGCGGGAGGGGATCGAGGCGTTGGTACTGGAAGGGAGCGAAAAGAACCCCGAATGGGGCATCACCGAGGGGTGGTTCCAGCAGGCGATAGGGGGGATGTTCTACGTAATGGGGCCGCTCTACATTTCGAAAGAAGTCCTGATTGAATTCGCCAGATTCCAGGATGCAGACCTGTACTTCACTCGGGAAAGCGATGCTGAAGTCCTTCGGAACGCCCCCCGGTTGGTCCGATGGTTTTCGGCTTTTCTCTACTTCATTATGCTCCCCAGTAGCGTGGGGGTTGGCCTAATTTGGGGTCCAGTCCAAGGCGCTTCCTTCCTATTGGCCAGCTTCGGTATCCCGGTGTTGACGATTCGCATCTACAATACCCGGTTCAACCGGGGAGAGCAAAACCGGGACGAACTAATGGGCAAAAAAATTCAGGAAGCCTTGGAAACGAACGACTCAGTTCTGGCCATCGTCGGCCATGCCCACGCAGACGGCGTGATGAATGCACTACCAGACGATTTGGATGTGGATCACCACCCAACCAAATCTGAAGGGTTGACTGCCAGCGGGATTTGGGACTTCACGGTGCGATGCTTCCAGATGTTTTCTCTACTGTTCTTCCTTTATTTGGCCATCCTGTGGGCCGTCGTGAATTTTGTCCTTCCATTCCTCTAACTGCGCAGGAACAAATCTATGCCCATACTGGGCAACACCGAAGTGATTGAAAATCTCCGGAACACCTGGAGCAACCAATTACCTAGAGATGTGAATCGATCAGATGCGTTCAGTCAGCAATCACTGCTTGTCAATTCGCCAGAGCAGCTGAGTTCATAGATTCCGGGCGGGGGAGGATAGTTACGTTCTGCTGGATGTGGACGCCTCGGGCTCGTTCTCTGGGTCGGCGTCGAAGACGACGTTACGGCTCTCGCACTCAGCGCACCAGTACTCTGTGGATTCGATTGATTGCTCTTCGACTTTGTCGATCTCCCCATTTTCCACGTAGAGTCGTGTTTCCGTCCCTCGAATTCGGTGGACAAAGGATTCGGTGTTTCCGCAGTCTTGGCACATCGGCATGATCACGCGGCCTCCTGGTCGATGGTGGCCCCCTCGTCGGCGGGGACGAGTTCGTCGCGGTCGCGACGCTCATCGCAGTTCGTACAGTAGACACCCTCGTCCTTGACGTCACTCCCGACGACATCGCCGCGCTTCATACCGACCTCCTCGAAGGTGCTGTCGTCGTACTTCTGGATGTCGCCGAACTGGACTTCTTCGATGATCCAGGAGAAGGACCGGCTGCCGCACTCGGGACAGGCCATTGGCGTCGGCGTGTTCTTGCTGGGCGTCATACGTCGACCTCCACGTTGTCTACCGCTCATACAGGGCATCCATGATCTGCGCGTCGATGGTGACTGTTCGATCGTGGTGAGTGGACGTACTCATAGTGTGTGAGTGAACGTGGGTGAACTATCGCTGGTCGCGAATCGCGTCGAGACTGAAGTCCTCGTCAGGGTCGCGGATGACCTGGAGCGTGTCGGTGACGAATTCGAGTGCCTCAATCTCTGACTGAAGCCGGGCGATTTCTTCCTCGCGGTCCTGGATGGCGTCGATGATGGCGGCTTCTGCCTGCTGGTAGTCAGCGTCGTCACGGGCGTCGTTGTCGTCGGCCTCTTGGGTTGACGTCGTGAGTGCCGACGTCGGGAGTTTTCCGTCGGGCCGGGGGACGGTCTCTTCTTCGACTTCGATGGCGACGCGCCGGACGTGCTTACAGCCACCCTCTGGATCGCGATCTTGGTAATCCGGACAAGTACACGTTTCGTCGATGAGGTCGACAGTGTAGGTCTCCCCGGACTCGCCGGTTACTGAGTAGATGCCGCCCTGCTTGAGGAGCGCGACATCCATCGTTTCGTTACGAGCGCGTTCGTCACGTCGGTCAGTACTCTGGGGCAGCGTTGGGGACGAGTCGGATGCGTCTCCGGTCGCTGCGGTGGAGTGTGAACTCACGATATGATTCCTCCACCCGCTGCTAGGGAGTGAAAAACGCCCGCGTCACAGATCGCTCATCTATGCTTGTGATGGCTGTCGATGCCCTTGAGGGGGTTCTGGAAATCGAGATCGCTATTCGGTTGTTTCGGAGCAAGGTCCTGCAGATTGGACTCCCGTTTCTTGGTCGTCCTCCTTGACCTGGGTGATGAGGACTCGGTGGGTGTCGGAGTCGTGGATGCGATGCTGGCACTTGAAGCCGTCTTGAGGGTTCGGTCCTGCGAGGGCGATGACGAACCAGCCTGAGTCGGGTGCGCCACGAGTTGCGTCGAGGACACGGTAGATACGGCCAGACTCATCATCGAGGAAGAGGACCTCCACGTTCTCGCTCTCTGGAGAGCGGTCTGCTCGATCAAACGCGGCGAGGACGCACTCGTCTTCGAATTGGTCGCGGAGCTGCTCGAACGATTGTGGACTATCCGTGTCGGTCATCGGTTGTCCTATCCTCTACTTCCCGAGGGGTAGAACAAACGCTGGTAGAGATGCTGGAAGAAGATGTTGACTACGTGCTCGAAGCCGAGGAGGATCTCGGAATCAATCTGATCGCGGATGAATTGGCGCAGTCACTAACTGGTTTCTCAATTCGAGCTAATCGTGAATCGCTATCCACTCTTGATACTCTTCGGTAGAGAGCAACCGACCACACTGTGCGCAGTAATGTAGATCTCGTCCCCCTTGTTTTCGCTCTACAGACAATCGGGTGTCGCTCTCAATAGAAATACAATTGGCACAGGTCTCGTTGGCCCGTTGTTCCTGCCGTCTCTGACGTGCTTCATCAAGATGCTCCATCATTTCATCAATCTCAGTGCGATTCTCTCCCGCTTGCTGGATGAACTCGACATCCAACACTTCGACCGTGATTATCGTTGGCACCGTCTTGGTGTTGATATCGCTGAGGACTGCCTCTGGCGACTCCGTCGCATCGAGGCGATCGAGACATTCTCGCTGGACGTCCTCAATGAACGGCGGCGTCGACCGCTGGCGGGCTTCGATGCCTCTGATCTTGAACTCGTCCTCATCGGCGACCTTTCCGAAATACTTCGTTAGCGCGCCGGCGTCGCTCTCGCGCTGTGGGACGAACGCCACCCAGTCATAGTGCGATTCATACTCGAGGCGGATTTCAACCGCTTCGGTGATCTCAGTCGCGAGTTCTTCGAGGTCCTCGCGGTCCTCGTCGTCGATGTCGGGATCTGTTGTCACCCAGATCGAATCGACGATGCCGTGGACGACACGCCAGCCGCCGGCTTCGAGGCGTTGCTTCGCCGTCAACAGGATTTCGCGCGCGAACGCATTGATTGCCTCGTGGCACTCGATGCGCCCGTATTTGGCGTTGTTAAAGCCTTGATACCCAAAGCAGGCGACGAGGATCCACTTCAGCGCCCCCGACCGCCCTTCGAGTTCTTCGAGACGTTCCTTGTCGGGATCGTCGCGTTCTTGTTCGCGACGGATGGCGGCTTTGATCTCGTCGCGCGCATCGATGATCGGCTGGAGGACGTCGACGAGGTAGCCCCGGTCGTCACAGATCGAATAGCCGAGTCCGGGGACGTCCTCGCGGTCGCGATGGCACTCGCAGCGAATCACGTCCGGCGAGACGTTGTGCGTGCAGATGATGTTCGGATAGAGGCTCGAGAAATCGAGTTCGTGGACATTTTCGTGAAGACCGACCTCGGGCGCGAAGATGAACCCACCACGATCGGCATCGTGGAGCACCCCTGTTGATTTGAATTTCTCGTGGCGCCAGGAGTGCCACGGGACGAGGACGCCGCGGTCGTGGGCTTCACAGATTTGGATGGCTGTGAGGATGTTGCCGATCGACGCCCAGGCTGCCTCCTGTATCGGCTTGCGCGACCGCGAGACGAGGTCGAGGACGCCGTCGATGTTGGTCTCGCCAAAGAAGAACGTGTTCGATCGGTCGATGACCGCTCTTCCGGGCACGTTGTAGCGCGCCGGCGAGTGCCCGACGCGGCCGTAGCTCGCGTAGGTCGAGCGGCTCGCGAGCTGCTGGAATTCGACGCCGGACCGGCTCAGTGAGAAATTGTCGGCGCCGGCGGTCATGGTCATCTCGTACAGGGTCGGGACGATCTCGCTCGTCGAGCAGACGAGGACGTCCGGATCGTGGTCGTCAAGCGCAGCTTGGACTGTCGTCAGGATATCTGCTGGCGGGCCCGTGACCGTCTCGCCGCCGACGGCAAGTTCGGTATACGCATCGCCGGTCGTCTCTGTGAGTGGGACGTCGAGTCGCAGCGTCGAGAGATCGCTCGTTGGCGTCGGATCTACATCGTTCTCGAGACAGTACCGAAACTCCCGCGAGAGATCGACATTGAAGCAGGCGAGATCCCCCACAGGGTACTCGGACAGCTGGCGTGCCTGTCGAGCCAGCGAGGTGATCCGATCGATGTGGGCAACGTCGACGGCAAGGACGTCCTCGTCGTCGCGACGGAAGCCTGGCCGCCGGGCGACGATATCGGTTGCGACGACGTCCGGGTGCCGTTCGTACACGCTACGGAGTCTCGTGAGGTTGATCTCGGCATCTGGTGCGCGGGATGCGACGTAGAAGCGCGGTGAGTAGTCTTCGCGTTCGGTCGCGACGGCGCCGTCAACCGTCGTCTTCCATTCGAGGACACGGCCGTCATCAAGGAAATCGAATGTGAATGGCATTTTCTATCCGTCGTCCTCCAGCATAGGCACGCCAACGTGCGCTCACCCGATAATCGACAGTGTGTCGCTTCCGGAGTTCAGGGAATCTGTGTGACACGGCTGCGAAGGGCGTGGAACGCGAATTTGGGGCTTTCCATCCATTTTCCGCAAACACTTCCGGGGCGCTGATTCCCCTTCTCCGTCCATCTTAACCAACAAACCCACGCTTGCTACGGGGCGTTGGTTAAGTCTACTAATTACGGTACTGAGGCGCTGTATTCGATACAAATTCATTCGAGAACCTCGATATCCTCGAGTCCCAGGGCATGGAGAGTATAGTGACCGGGACTATCTTCGATCAGCTGTTTGAATGTCAGCCGAAGCGTGTTCTCCTGCTCCATCCGATGTGCAGTTTTCAACACGATGCGATCAGGCGGCACGATCTCGTCAGGTGCATCGAGACGCACTGTCCGATGAAATTCGATATGTCGGACCTCATCTCCCTTCCGGGGGTCCTTTCTCTCTTCGTGTACGCTTCCGACGGAGGTCTCCCACGGATTTTGAAACGTCACGCCGCCAGCCTCAACCGGACCGTCCCCGGTAAGGTGGATTCGAATTCGATCACCTGATTCCAAGTCGTTGATTCTCTGAAAACGATCCGTTGCCATACGAACGGTCTAGTACCCGTACTAAAAACCATCAGTGCAATCCGTCCTCCGTTGTACCTGCCTCGGAGTGTTGTTGCCGATCGTCCGCCTCGTTGAGTGCGTTTTCGAGTTCAGCGAGGCGGTCTTCGTGTTCATCGAGTCGGGCTTCCTGCTCGAGATCGATGCTGATCAGCGCCGGCAACAGCGGGTTTTGGTGGTTCAAGAGTCCGCTCGCGTCGGCGTGCTCGCGAGCGTATTCGAACAGTTGGTCGAAGCGTGGTTGGTCGCGACGACGGAGCGCCCGCCGGAAATCCGTCCATCGCTCCTCGATAGTTCGCAGCGCATCCCGATACGTCGGATTGGTGCGCCCCATTACTATCGCCCTCCAGCACTCGTCCAGGCATCGAGTAGTGGGTTCGCAGTGAGTGATGCGGTCGTTCCGTTGGCCGTCATCCCCGTTCCGACGCCGTCGGAGGTCGTGGTCGGGGTGGAGGGCGAGGCCGGTTCCAGCCCGACCTGTTCGGCCCGCGCGCCGAGTAACTGACGCCAGTAGGCGAACGTCGTCTGGTAGTATGCCCCATCGTCGACGGGATAGACGAGTGTCTCGAACTCCTCACCCGTGAACCGTGGCCCTATCCGGGTTTGCTCGCACTCTAAGTGGTGCTTGGCAGCCGTCGCGACCGGCGCCGCGAACTCGTCCGCTTTGCTGCGAGTAACGAGCACCGGCACCTCGTACCCATCCGCGTAGGTCGCCAGTCGAGCGAGCGTTCGCGCTTGGAGTGTCTCGGCGGGGGCGTCTCCAAGCGTGTCGTCAGTGCGGTACTGCGCGTCGACCGCCGGGGCGACGATGAGCGACGGGGTGTGCGAGGACGCGTCCTCGTTGCGAGCCGTCGACTGTCGACTGCTCGTTCCGGTGTCGGCGGTGGATCTCCGGATGGAGTGGTTCACCGCCGTCGGGAGATCGCAGACGGTGCCGTAGTGCTGGTAGGCGGTGAACCCCCGCGCGACGTGGATCTGGTCGAGCAACCGCTGGCTGGGGGCGATTTGGGCGAGCGTGGTCGTCGTCGCGTGGCCGTTCGCGTCCACCCAGAAGGCGGGCCCGTCGTGCAGGAGGAGGTGGTTGAGCACGAGCGATTGCAAGATTGGGACGCCGCGGCCGCCTTCTATGTCGAGCAGCGTGATGCCGTCCTCAAGTGACGGCAACAGCATCTTCTCCGTGGTTGGGTCGGCTTGTTCAGTAAGGGTTCGATTGCGGTCAGCGTCCCGGGTCGGTTGATCCACCGCCAATCGGTTCGGCGTTGATGTCGCGTTGTTGGGCATATTCGACTAGATGTTCACGTTCCCGATAAGCCACGGCGTGGCGCTTCCATGTTTCCGGGAAACTGTTCGGACGTATGCCGGACCGAACCAGTCGCCGGGTTTCTGTACAGTTCGACCGTTTCCGAGACTGTTTCCAGAATCAGTACCTCACAAAGCATCCTCGGCTAGCTGTTTCTGAAGCCTGAATTCTGTGGCGGAGCGGTTGCACTGACGGTCTCGACGAGAGAATCAGAAACGAACCGACCGAGAGCTGTCGCTGTCGGCGGCGGCTGCCGCCGACGCGACAGCGTCACCACTCCCGCTAGAGGCTGTCTGGGTGGTGATTACCGGGTAAACCGGTCGTCTGGTGGTCGGTTTGCGGGGACGGCCCGACGCACCGCGAGGGCCGTCCACGCTGCCCGTCGGATCATGTTGATGAACTCCTTGAACGGCCACTGCCAGAGGCGACGCCCGCCTCGGCGGGGCGTCGCCACGTACTCCCAGTGCAGATACCGCCAGACGTTCTGTAACAGCAAGCTCACCAGGACGTACAACAGCCGTACGACCGGATTTTGTGTCGAGGTCGTCGCAATACTTTGTTCGGAGAGTCGATAGCTCGCCTCGATACCGAAGCGTTTCGCGTAGTGGTATCGAGCGTCTCGTGGTGAGTCGATGAACGGCGCATCAGCGGCGTAGCCGTGACGCGCCACGCCATGGTCGTCGTACCGTCCGTTCTGGTAGGTACAGTCGATGTAGACGGGAAACTCGACGGTCACAGCTGTGACCGTCGAGTTTCGCCGTCAGACTGTGTTGAATCACGCGACTCCAGCCTTCCGAGAGTTCTTGCTTGATCGTCTGTCCCCAGCGGACGACCGGCATGACGTAGGCGTGGTTGTGCGCCTGAAGCAGCGTCAAACACCTGCTGTCGTAGAATTCACGGTCAAGAAAGACGGCCTTGACGTTAAGATCAAGGCCGTCGAGGAGACCGAGAAACTCTGCGAGGACACTGCTGGCGGTGTCGCCGTCTTCGAGACGGCGCACCGCCAGCGTGTAGCGTTTGTTCTTCACACGCGCGTAGAGTGTCGCGTAGGCGTGGAACGCAGTTGTTCCACGCTTCGCTTGTGAGTGATACAGGCCATCTGTATCGTCTTCGTCGCCGTAGTAGGGCCGCAGGTGGAGGTCCGAAACGACCTCCACCTGCTGGGGAAGGACGTCAAGAACGTCCTTCTGGAGGAGCGTGTTTCCAACTTGTTCGAGCGTCTCAAGGTCAAATTTGGTGCGGAGATGGTAGAGAACCGAGTTTTCGTGGGGTGCATCTTCACTTCTCTCACAGAGCGTTGAGACCGAGGTCCCGTCGGCGCACGCGCCGACGAGGACCTCGTAGATGTCTTCAGCATGGAGTTCAGCGTTTTCACCGAGAGTGAGAGCAACTTCCTCGTCAAGAACGTTGACGAGGAAGTTAAGGAGCTGGTCCTCGTGGATTCCACCGTCTGCTTGCTTGGTATTAGACACACCTTCAGCAAGCAGACGTCTCAACTAACCGGCTTTGTGATGTACTGAGAATGGTCTTGTTGAATCCCTCTTTCGGTGATGAGCGCTAGGTGTCGTGCTGGATATAGCGCGCAGGTTCTGTGTAGAGGTCCTATCATCTCATCCAACAGACGGTGCGGTAGTTACAGGTAGTTGACTTCTGTACCCCTGTCCATGTCTCGGGATCCTATGGTAACTCTCATCGGCCAGTTTTCCCGATTTGCCGTCCAGAAAGACTTGGAGCCAGATGACTGGGAGATGGCCGCTACAGAGTTCGGCGTAACAGACACTATGCGGAATATCGATCGATTTTACAAAAGCTGGGACTTCAAAGACAACGACCAGCAGCCAAACACAACTCAGTTTCTCAGAGAGGTTGCCGAGGAGGACGAGGAGAAAGCAGTGGGCGTTATGAAACGGATCTACACCTTGGCCGACACCGACTCAGATACACTGGACAAATACCCGGCCTTGGACATCCTCGAGAACGAGGATCTTGGTACAGGAGTGCTCTACTCCACGTTTCGCTCCGAACGGTTTCTCGACATCGACAATGTCCCGGGCACGTTCTACCCGGATCTGGTTGAGGACATCAACCAGTGCTACCGTATCGGGGTTAACGACGCTACGCTCGTTCTGACACGGAAGCTCTTAGAGAACCTCCTTATCGACCTTCTCCGGGACCAGTACGGGAAGCAGGAGATTGAACTGTACTATCTTCCTGAAAACCGGCGGTTCAGGAAGTTCAGCGACCTCATCAACACTTTCGAGGACAATCTCGACGACTTCCAGCATCGCTCTGGAGGCCTTGACAGCGACTTTATCGACGAACTGGACGCATTCCGGCAGAACGCAAACGCAGAGGCCCACTCTATCGAGACTAACGTCACCGAAAACGAAATGGAGGAATACAGGGAGCAGGCCCGTCACGCCTGTCGGGTGCTGTTCCGCGTCAGGAACTGAATCCCCCGCTCACTCGTTTTCCGAGGAAGATAGCGCCAGCCATGACCACGATCCCGCCGACAATCGTTGCGATCGTTGTTAATCCCAACTGCTGGGACTGCACAGAAGTCCAACCCAGAACCTGGCTGATCCCAATGGTAAGCCCGAAGACAACGAACACACCACCGATGAACGGGAGACTCCAGGCCAGACCCGTTACCGCAACGGTATCGAGCCAGTTCAACTCGGCACTCCGGGTGAGATAGAACGCGACTGCGACGAGAGGCATCCAGACGACCACGAAGAATACAGCGGTCAGGCGAGCCGCCTCGTCATATAACGCTGCCACCGCGAAGCCCGCAACCAGTACAACTCCGAGCAGTACAGCTACGGAGAGGTACTTGAGAAGATTGGGAACCGACCCATTCCGTCTCTGGAAGAGGAAGACACCGACCAGTGATAGGGTTAGGATAGCGGCCAAGCCGAGCAGCACCGCCATCAACGTCAGACCGGCGAATCCTGCTCCCAACCCATTAGACATAGATACAGTGTTTCCTGGGCTAACACGTAACGATTATGTGTGCCATCTGGGGCAGATCAGATATTCGAGAACTCAACTATTAGGTC
The DNA here is from genome assembly GCF_041821145.1 of Halopenitus sp. H-Gu1. Classification (NCBI taxonomy): domain Archaea; kingdom Methanobacteriati; phylum Methanobacteriota; class Halobacteria; order Halobacteriales; family Haloferacaceae; genus Halopenitus; species Halopenitus sp. H-Gu1. The sequence continues at coordinate 148,707 of NZ_JBGUBC010000007.1, forward strand.
TACAAGCCGAAATCGGATGGATAATGGCGCGGATCATCGAACCGTTGATCCAGGAAACCCTCTGGAGTGAACTCGAATCCCGCGGATTTTCGGTCTACGGTGAGGTTTCACTACCGGATTTGGGACGCATCGATCTCTACGTGGTCACGCCGAACGGACAACGGTGGGGTATCGAGGTCAAGAATCACTGGAATCTGGTGGCCTGGGGAGCACGCGACGAAGACCTCAGCACCGAAGTACCGGACCCCGAGGATGGGATCAAACCAACCCAGCTCCGAAACCTGACCGAGCAACTTGACCGATACGCTGAATCCGGGTACTGCGACTCGATGTACGTCGCCACGCAAGGCCCGAAGCCGTTGATCCGGGCGATCGAGGATAGAGACAGCTGGGACGAAAAGTGGAGCCTGTTCTTCGACAAATGGGGTGACAGAGAACCACCAGAATACGTGGGTGCGATCCGGGCACCGCCTTTCGCACCTGGCGACGTCGAAATGAGAATGCTGCCACGGGACTTCGACAGGCCCTGCGGAATCGAGATCGTGCGCCAACCCAGAGCATTGACCGACGACCGGCCCTCCGGTACTTTTCCTGAGCTACCTCCCTGCCTGGAAGCTGCGGAGAGGGGAAAAGGCGAGCCCAGGGAATTTGATATCGCACACGGTGTGTGGAAGCACTTGATGGAACAAAGCCCCGGACCTGTTATCCGTGAGCCCGTGATCCCCAGCAAGGAGAGTAGGAAGCCGCAGCAACCGGATATTATGCATTTCTCTGGACACGCGAGTCCGTTCAGGATCTACCACGAACGCCAAGACAAGCGGTACGGGTTCGGAGGAATGGAAACCGAAGACGACGAAGACGATGACGGTGAGAATCCTCGAGAACAGTTCAAGATTACTGCTACCGAGGTGAAGCCAGATCTCTCCAACAAGGAGAACATCGCCGAGCAACTGAAGCGGTACCTCGACTCCGGAGGCCTGACAGAGCTCTATCTCTGCCTACCCCTGAAATACTCAGAGGACGGCCTTCATTTCTTGGAGACCCGACACGACACATTGGGTGATGTAGGCCTGCTCGTCTACGATGGGGAAGAAGATGAGGTGCAGCTGGCCCGCCGCCCCTCTGACCAGGATCTAGAGTACCCTGGGTTGGAGCTCTCTCGGAACAATCACAGTGTCTGCCAAACCGGCTGGGGAATGGCATGGCTCGAAAAGAACCAGGGTCTGAAACCGGTGTGGGATCAGGAAAACCTGGAAGGCCGATACGACGGACCGGACCCCACAGAAAGAGATGTCTCCGACTTAGACTGGAGCGACGAAGCCTTACAGGCAGAGGAATACGACGATCCTGAGGAAAACCTCACTTTCGTCGAGTGTACCTCCTGCGAGGCTGTTGCAGAATTAGACATGAGTGGCCGTCGCTGTCCCGAATGCAACCGACCCTTGATCCGAAGAATCACCCAGCTGAACGTGAGAAAGGTTGGAACGGACAAATACGGGAACACAGTCTATACGAAGGTCACAGAGTAGAAGACGGTATCAGTGAAGCGGGTTTCGCCGGATGAAGTCTTCAGAGTCGTTGATCAACCTGCGTACAGCAGGCTTTTTCGGCTCTTCTGCATGGGCACAGGTCTCCCGGATACTTGCTAACGCTTTTAGATCGTTCCACGTCGTCTTGTCAATCACATCTGCTTCGTGAAGGGTTTGTGCCAGGCGAGAAATCCCGTGGTTCGGCCTGTACACCTCGACCTCTTCAGAGTTCTTGCAGAGAGTCAAGAGGTGGCGTTCCAGGGCTACTGCAGCGACTACACCACTGGCCCGGACGAAATCCTCGTCAAACAGTTCCCTGGCCTGCTGGATCTCTTCCTTCTCCACTCGTCGAGAGATCTGTTGCCACGCTTCCAGCCTAGCCGACTCGATCCTGCCAGGCACCGAGTTCAGGAGGTGCCTCTGCTCATCGAATAGATCCACGAACCCGTTGAACGCATTCTCCCATCCCAGGCCCGCACTCGGCTTCTCCAAGTCGAAGTACTCCTTAATCTCCGACCGTGCTTCCTCAAACTCTTCTAAACGACCGGGAAGGTACGCAGAAACCAGATTTTCCGACCTGGTATACCATGACTCGTACTTCCTCTTCAGCTCACGCTGAGTCTCCCGTAGTGGTCCTTCGGGATCCTCCCAGAACGTCTTCGGCCTCTTTTTATCCGACACAACGCTGGCTCTAACCTGCCTTTTCTCAGTATCCAACGACGAGAAGAACTTCTGGGCCTGCTCCTCAATCGCCTCGGCGTCGCCTTCCAAGTCGTCGATATAGTCCTGTACCTCCTCCCTTGAC